>CAZTYH010000054.1:13825-21502 GCA_964617565.1 uncultured Verrucomicrobiota bacterium | reverse complement strand
AAAGACCTCGCTCGCCTTGGAAAAGCCGAAGCCAAACAAGTTCTGGACAAGATCGAGAAGGAACTCACCACCCACCCAGACCGCCACCCCACTCTCAAAGGCCCCTTTGCCGGTATGCGCAAGATGCGCATGGACGATTACAGGATCATATACGTTGTCCTAGACAAAGACGTAGTGATTCTTCGTGTCGGAAATAGACGAGAAATCTATAAATAGGACAATCAAGGGCGATAGGGGTCAGCCCTTATCAAAACGGCGCGGCGGTGCCGATTTTTCCGCCGAGAGCGGCCTCCGCGATAGAGCGTCCGTCCCGCAGCACCGGTGTGCGGCGCGGAAGCCACGGACGCCATTTCGCCCGCGCGGCAAGGCAATAGCCGCGCGTGAAAAACAGCAGCGCATCGAGCCGCGCGGCAACCCAGAAGAAGGGATAAAGGATCGAATACACGCGAAACAGTTTCGTCATGCGGCCGAAGTCGGTCTCGTCTATCATCTGCCCCTTGGGATCCCCTGCCTTGCCCCTGCTCATCTTGGAAGCCACGTAACGGATCGCCGTGTCCAATGCCTCGGAAAAGAACTTCGAGTAGGTCTGAACCTCCTCGACGTTGAATCCGTCTTTAAGCAGATCAAAAAGTTGCGACTGCGTGTAGCCCGGCCGCACATGCCCGTGCGCTTCGTCTCCGAGCCCGAGCAGGCGGCGGACCGGCGGAAGCGTTGCCCACGCCTTTATATGAGGAACATTCACCACAAAGCGACCGCTTTGTTTAAGGACGCGATGACATTCGGCAATGAGCTGCGCGTCGTCGCGCACATGTTCGAGCATATCAATGATCACGATCACGTCGAACGTGCTGTCGGGGAACGGCAACTTGGAACCTTCCAGCGCGACAACCCGCTCTCCGACCAGGCGGCGGATGGATTCGACCGATTTCCCGCCGAGGTCCGCGCTCGTCCAAACTCCGCCCTGCCGCCGCAACTGGTAGCTGATCACGCCATTGTCCCCGCCGAGATCCAGGCAGGCCTGTCCCCGCACCGGACCAAGCAGGCCCAGGATGCGCTTCAGCTTGGCCTGCTTGAGCAGGGACTTGCTGAAAAGCTTCAAATGCCAGTCGCCGCCGCTGTTTTGTCCTTCTTCAACCATGGCTGGATACTAGCGTGCCTTGCGCACAAGCGCAAGCGGAGCGCCGGGAGCGCCCGCGCTATTTTCAAGAACGGTTCTAACCAATCCCCTTCGCATCGTGTATATTTCCAAGGTCTGGAAAACCCGGGGTGGTTTTTTCCAATGTCTGGAAAATAACCTTCTGAGTTTCCAATCCGCCAATGGCGGACAAGTATCCGGGAAAAAGCTATGAACGACATCAATACCATTACCGTCACACTCGGCGGCGAAAAAATCCGCTGTCCCATAAACTCCCACGTCCGCGATCTGATCCGGCAGAAGCGAAACGGCGAGGGACTCCATTATCTCGGCGCGCTCGTGAACAACGACGCCGTCTCTCTTTCGTATCCGCTCGAAGTGGACAGCACTGTCGAATTGCTTACCCGCGCCGACTCGCACGGCTATCGTATCTACCGCCGCTCCGTCTGCTTCCTCCTCGCAAAAACCGTCAAGGAACTGTTCCCCAACGCGCATTTCACCGTGGATCATGCGCTTGGGCCGGGCTTCTACTGCAGCTTTGATTCCGAAGGCCATGCACATCCGCCCATCTCCGGCAATGCGGCGGGCATCACGCCCGACCAGGTCGCGGCCATCGAGACGCGCATGCGCGAATTGATCAAACAGGACATCCCCATCGAGCGGCGCAAGGTGGCGTTCACGACCGCGCTCGAAGAATTCGAGAATGAAAAGCAGTGGGATAAGTTCAACCTCCTGCGCTTCAGCAATCCGCCCAAGGTCGTGACGTATGAGTGCGAAGGGTTTTCGGACCTGTCGCACGGACCGCAGGCGGACAGCACCGGCGCGCTGGATCTGTTCAAGCTCATTCCCTATGCGCCCGGCTTCGTCATCCAGTTCCCCGAACGGGAAACTCCGAACCTCCTCCCGGAATTCGAACCCCAACCGCACCTCTTCCAGATTTTCAAGGAACACAAGGAATGGGGCCGAATTCTCGGGGTAGATACCGTCGGACGCATGAACGAGATCATCGCCAGCCGCGAAATCGGTGATTTCATCAAGATCGCCGAGGCGTTCCACGAGAAAAAAATCGCGCAACTGGCCGATCATGTCTTCGCGCATCGTGATCGTATCAAGTGGGTTCTCATCGCCGGCCCTTCGTCCTCGGGCAAAACAACCTTCACCAAGCGGCTGGCCGTGCAATTGCGCGTGAACGGCGTACGCCTGGTCACGATCTCCGTGGACGACTACTTTGTTGACCGCGAGCAGACCCCGCGGGACGAACACGGGGAGCCGGACTTTGAAAATATCGAGACCATTGACCTCGCCCTGTTGAACGATCACCTCGAAAAACTGGACAATGGCGAAGAGGTCGAACTCCCGCACTTCAATTTCGAAAAAGGCGCGCGCGAATGGAAGGGCAAGAAACTGCGCATCGCGGCCGACGAAATGGTGCTGCTCGAGGGCATTCACGCACTCAATCCGCGGCTGACCTTCGCCGTGCCCGCGACGCACAAGTTCAGGATTTACATCAGCGCGCTGACCCAGCTGAACCTCGACTATAACAATCGGATATCCACGACCGACAATCGCCTGCTGCGCCGCATGCTGCGCGACAACACATTCCGCGGCAACAGCGCGCTGACGACCCTTTCCATGTGGCCCAGCGTCCGCCGCGGCGAAAAGAAATGGATATTTCCGTTCCAGCAGGAAGCGGATGTCGCGTTCAACTCCGCGCTCGACTACGAACTCGCCGTGCTCAAGCCGCTGGTCGAGCCCCTGCTCGTCGAAGTGAAACCCCATCATCCGCAATACGCGGAAGCGCGCAGGCTGATGGAGTTTCTCTCCAGCTTCATCGCGGTGAGCGACCGGCTGGTGCCCCCGACCTCGCTGCTGCGCGAGTTCATCGGAAGAAGCAGCTTCAGGTACTGAACCCGGCGTTTCTCACAAATTCCGCGGGCTTGCTTTTTCGTCATCTCCCCATCACCCTGTCTCCGCGAAAATGAGCAGTTCAAAACCAACATCAAAGGGAAAACCCATCCTGATCTTCGATCTCGACGGGACGTTGATGGACACGCGCCGCGACATCGCGACCGCCGTGAACCTGATGCGCAAGGATTACGGCCTCCTCCCCCTTCCGCTTGATACGATCACCGGGTATATCGGTGACGGAATCACGGAGCTCGTGCGAAGAGCCCTTTCCGACCGGAAGAACACCGACCTCGCCGAGGCCACACGCATCTGCGGGATGCGCTACAGCGAGCATCTCCACGACGAAACCGTCCTGTATCCCGGTGTGCGCGAGGGGTTGGAGTATCTGCGCAACAATGACTATGCCATCGCGATGGTGAGCAACAAGCCCGGCGACCTGTGCCGGGTCCTGCTCAATTATTTCGGCATTACCAATCTTTTCGACAGTGTGCTCGGCGGCGGCGATACGCAGAATCTCAAGCCGCATCCGGAACCTTTGCTGCTGGCCATCCGGCAAACGAACGCCAGGCAGGCGGGCTCGTGGATGATTGGCGATCACAAGACCGATCTCGAAGCGGCGCGCCGCGCCGGGTTGCCCAGCATATTCCTCACGCACGGCATTGGTGAAACCGGCGCGGAAAAGCCCAACGTTATCTGCCATTCATTTGCTGAAGTGACTGAATTTCTTGTTCAGCAAAGGACGTGATGCCGATTTGGCCGTGCCTGCCAGGGCGTGGCAGTAGTGCGACCACCACTTATCAGCGGCGGCTACGGGCTTGCCTTGAACATTCCCGCTCGGGTATTGTCCTTCTTTCTATGTTCAAAAGAAGTCTTTCAATAACGCTGTTTCTCACCACGATCGTCGCCGTCCACCCAGGTCAGGCGCAAAATGCGTCTGAGGCCGATATGCCCGTGGCGCCTCTCGCGGCCGTCGAGTTTCGAGGATGGACAAATGCCATCGTTCTTCGCAACCCGCTGGTCGAACTGGCCGTCGCGCCGTCCGTCGGCCGCATTGTGCAGCTCAGCTTTAAAGGAGGCGAAAACCTTTTACGCTTTGACTCATCCCTGCAAGGCGTTGTGCCAGGCTCCGCGGACGAACAGACATGGCTGAACGTGGGCGGCGACTGGCTGTGGCCGGTTGCGCAATCCACGTGGCCGAGCTTTGCGGACACCGACTGGCCCCCGCCGAAAGCCCTCGCCGAAGCGGAATGGACCGGCACGGCATGGAAAGACGCAGACGGCGCGCAAAGCTGCCTGCTCACGCGCGAGTATGGCGATCCGCTTCACATCCGCGTGAACCGGCTGATCAAGCTCGACAGGGAGGCGGCGCGGGTCAGCATCCGGCAGCGCATCGAACGGCTGAACGCCTCGGAAATTCCCGTCACCCTCTGGAACATCACGCAAATCGCCGGCGCGGAGAAAGTGATATTGCCCGTGGACAAAGGCTCCATGTTCGAGCAGGGTCTTCAACCTCTGATTTTCGGCATGCCGGGCGAAGAGCAACTGACGCGATGCAACGGCGCCGCCGTGTATGACGCGACCTCCGGAGAATTCAAGTTATGCAGCGACTCAAAGCGGGGATGGATTGCCGCGCTGAAGGGTGATGTCCTGATCATCGAACAGGCGCGCGGCGATACAGCCAACGGCACATATCCCGATGGCGGCTGCACGGTGGAGATGTACTCCAATGCGGGGCTTGGCTACACGGAGATCGAAACCCTCAGCGTCGAAGTCCCGCTGAAGCCCGGCGAAAGCCTCCAGAATATGCTGGTTGTTGACATGGTCCCCGCCGGCACGAACCGCACCGCCTGCGCGCTGGCCCAACAGGTTTGCGATGCGCTGGGTGAGAAGAATGACACACCGGCGATCGAAGATTCTCCGGTTATGCCGGTAGCCGGTAACGAATAATCCATTCCCCTCTACTGCGCCCGAAGCCATTCGCGGACAATGCCGGCGGAGGGATCGTTGGGCGCCAATTCGAGAAACTTGCGGTAGTGTTCCCTGGCCTTCTCCACATCCACGGGCGCTTCGCTGTGCAACAGACCCAACACGTAGTGCGCCTGCGCATGATCGGGCGTGGTTTCCAGCAGCGCGTTCAACTGGGCCACCGCGGCATCGCGTTCACGCAGTTCACGGTGCAACAACGCAAGATTGAAGCGCGCGGCGGGAGAGTCCGGCTGAAACTCGATCGCCAGCCGGTAGGCGTCCTTTGCAAGCTCGTGATCGCCCTTCGCCCAGTACGCCGCCGCCAGGTTGAAATAGGCGGTCACAAACGTGTCATCGTTCTCCAGCGCGCGTGTATAAAAAAAGATCGCATTCACCCAATCCTCGCGCTGCTGGTAGAGCGTTCCGCGATTATAAGCCTGCACCGCGGCCTGGGTATTGCGCACGACGGGCCTGCGAATGCTCAAGCGCCGCTCTCCCGACGGCGGGGTTACAACCACGCGCGGCAACGGCGCGGCCGCGGGTGTTCCGGGCGCGGCAACAACCGGTTGGGGCGGCGGTTCGACTCGCGCGGGCGGCACAAGCTCATTGATGCGCGACTGCGCCCGGACCACGCGCGGATCGCCCGGGAAGCGCTTCACAAATTCGCGATAACTATCCGCTGCGCGAGCCGGCACCCCCAGGCGTTCGTCGTACAGCGACGCCAAGGCCCACCAGGTATCCGCTCGATCCGGCTCCAGTTGCACAACCTGCCGCATGGCCACGAGCGCCGCGTCATATTCACCCGTCTTCAACGCCTCGTCGGCCAGCGCCGCATGCGCCGCCACCATTTGTGCGTCGAGCACGGTCGCCTGCTTGAAAGCGCGGATGGCACTCGCCGAATCTCCGCGCGCTGAAAGAAATCGTCCCAGCGCCAGTTGCGCGCGCGCCTGGTCAATCCCCAGCTCCACGGCCAACCGCAACGCCTGTTCCTGTTGCCGCACATTGCGAGCCTGCTCCGCCATCTCGGCCGCCTCAAGACACATTGTCACCGCTTGTTGCGTATTGCGCTTCTTGGCCTCCTCGCGCGCCAGCTTCATCAGCTCTTCCGCGCTCCGCCGGGCCACCGGGGCCGTTTCCGCCGCCGCCACAGGAACCGCGGGCGCAGCGACGGCAACGGGCTGTTCAACCGGGGCCGGCGCCGCTTTCGCGACGGGCAATTCCCCGCTCATTTGCCGCAGTGTCGCCGCCGCTTCGATACGACGGACTTCGTCCGGCTCCACTTCAAGGTATCGCTTGAAGGTCGCCCGGGCCTGATCCTCGTCCTTCAGATCATCACGGTAGATCACGGCCAGATTGTACAAGGCCGGCGCATAGTCCGCGTTTCGCTCGAGGGCCTGCATCAGGTAGAAAACCGCTTTGCCGGAATCGCCTGTCGCCCGGTCCACCAACGCCATCGAAGTCAATACGCGCGCGGACTGCGGGGCCCTGGCCAGCGCGCCGAAAAATGCGCGCCGCGCGGAGGGAATCTGCCCTGCCTGTAAATGGATATGACCGAGGAACTCCAGGGGACGCGGATCCTGGGGCGCCATGCGCGCCGCTTCTTCAAATAACGGCACCGCACGAACTGTGTCGCCGGCTTCCAGGTACAGGACCGCCAGGTTATAGGTCGGCTCGAACAGGCCTGGATCGAGGCGGCGGCTTTCCTCGAAGGCTTCCATTGCGCGCTGCACGCGGCCCAACCGCCACGCCGCCACGCCGATGTAACTGTGCGCCGCGGCGTTCTGATCGCTCGCGGGCCGCCGGCTGATTGATTTCTCGAGCAACGCCATCGCGCGCACGTGGCGGCCCTGCTCCAGTTCGCGAACGCCGTTGCGGAATTCACGATCGCCCGGCTCGCCCGCGCACCCGATGAAGAGCGCCACGACAGGAATAACAAGGATCAGCAGCAGTTGTATGGTTCGATACATGATCTGTTCCCGTCTGCTTCCAGAATGTTTATCCACCCACCCATACCTCGCGCTGACGCGGACCGTCGAACTCGCAAAGATAGACTCCCTGCCACGTGCCGAGCTGCAGGCGACCGCCGGACACCAGGATACGGACCGAGGACCCCATCAGCGAAGCTTTCACATGCGCCGCCGCGTTCCCTTCGCCGTGGGCATATCCCGCGCTCCAAGGCACCATCCGCTCCAGCGCCATCGCCATATCCGCCACGACATCGGGATCGGCATTCTCGTTAATCGTGATCCCCGCCGTCGTGTGCGGCACAAACACCGTCACCGATCCGTCGCCCAGCCCCAGTCCGGCCACCGCTTTCTGCACTTCGCCCGTAATATCCACGAACTGCGTGCGTCCTCCGGTCCGGACTGAAAAGTGTTTCATATGGGACGCATTATAGTTAATAGTAAAAGGCATACAACCCTAAGGAATCATGGATCTACGCTACAGGAAGACGGCGCAATGAGTTTGTGGGTGCTGTCGCTGATCATTGCGTTTTTGATATTGATGGTTTTTTCCGCGCTGTTTTCCAGTTCGGAAACAGTTTTTTTTGCCATCGGGCCGCTCGGTCTGCGCCGGCTCAGCCAGCGCAAGCCCGAGGCCGGCAAGCGGGTTCACAGCATCATCTCGCAGCCGACGCAGCTGCTCTCCACGGTGCTCATCGGCAACAC
>CAZTYH010000054.1:5302-13725 GCA_964617565.1 uncultured Verrucomicrobiota bacterium | reverse complement strand
CGCCCGCGCGGCAGAACGCTCAGCGAGGAAGAATTCGAGACCGTTCTCGATATCAGCGAGGAACAGGGCATCATCAACGAGGAAGAATTGGCGATGATCAAAGCCATCGTCAACCTCGAGGACCTCAGGGCCAGCGACGTGATGACGCCGCGCGTGGACATCGTCGGGCTGGACCTCGCCGAGGAATCGCCCGGGGAGTATCTCCGCATCGCGCGGGAGTCGAAGCGCAATTTTCTTCTCCTGTATCGCGACCAGGTAGACATCGTTGAAGGCTTCCTTGACACGCGCAAATATCTTTTGGACCCCGCGCACTCGATCGAGGCCGCGCGCATACCGCCGTCGTTCGTGCCGGAGAACAGCCCACTGAACCGGCTGCTCGTTCAGTTTCAGCAGGGGCATCGCCGCATCGCCGTCGTCGTGGATGAATACGGCGGCACGGCCGGCGTCATCACGCGCGGCGACATCCTCGAGGAAATCACGGGCGATATTTACAACGAACTCTCCAAGCCGCGCGCCGTGTTTCAGCCCGCCGGCCCGCATCGCTGGCTCGTGGACCCCAACATCAGCCTGGAAGAACTGAACCGGCGCCTTCTGCTGAACCTGCATGCCGCGGGGGCCGACCGCTTGTCCGGCTGGCTTTCCGCGCATCTCGGACATGTGCCGCAACAGGATAACGTGGTTGAACTGCAGGGCTGCCGGGTGACGGTGCTGCAGACCATCCGGCAGCGCGTGACGCTGGTGCAGGTCGAGAAACTGGAGGTGCGCGAATGAGCGTACCGACGAATCTCTTTCTGATTCTTTTTTGCCTGGCTGGCGAATGGTTTTTCTCGGGCATCGAGACGGGTCTGGTGGCGATGAACCGACTGAGGCTGCAGCATCTTGTCCGGCGCAAGGTACCTGGCGCGCAGATCCTGCAGGGCTTTCTTCACAACATAGATCGCCTCCTCGGCACTACGCTTGTGGGCACCAACATCTGCGTCACCGTCAGCTCCACCCTGGCCGTGCGCCTGGGCCTACGGCTCTTCGGACCCGCCGGGTCCCTCATAGCCAGCATCACGATGACGCTCATTATCCTGATTTTCGCCGAATACTTTTCCAAGGCGTGGTTCCAGAGTTTTCCGGCGACAAGAAGTTTGCCGTTTGCACACATGCTTCAATACGCGCGTTACGCCTTGTCCCCCATCAGCATGCCGCTGATGTTCCTCGTTCGGCATCTCGTTCCTGCCCCGAAGACGGCGGGCACCCAATCCTCTCCGATGGTCACGCGCGAGGAAATTGTGCATCTCGCCGGCGAGGGGAAGCACAGCGGCATCCTGACGCCTGCCGAGCACAAGATGATTCACGAAGTGATTCAGCTTCAGTCCAAGAGCTGCCGCGAGATCATGACGCCGCGCGACAAAATTGTTTACGTAAAGGCTCAAACGACCGCGTCGGAACTGGTGGAACTGGCGCGCAGCAAGGTGTTCAATCGCTTTCCGGTTTATGACGAGGAGAAGAAGAAATATGTCGGTATCGTCCACATGTTCGACCTGCTGGCCGATCCCGAGAGCAAGTGGAAATCCGTCGCCGATTACATGCGCACGCCGCAGTTCATCGGTGACTACACGCCCGTGGACCACATTCTTCCGCGCATGCGCGTGACGCGCCAGCCGATGGTGCTGGTCACCAACGACCGCTTCGAGGTCATCGGCCTCATCACGCAGGAAGACGTCCTCGACGAAGTCGTCGGGAAGATATGAGAGATGCGGGACGCGAGGTTTCAGGGTTCGGGTGCCAGGTTTCAATGTGCCCTAATACGGGACCCTGACTTCCGGCTTCTGATCTCTGACTTCTGACCGCTGACTTCAGATCTCTCACCAGAACTGGTACGCGCCGACGGCGAGGACATAGATGCCGAGCAAGAGATTCGTCACCGCGTGCGCGATGGAGGCGGCCCAGATGTCGCGGGTCCGGATCGCCAGCCAGCCATAGACCATGCCGGCGATGAACCCCACCGCCCAGCGGTCGTGCGCCGACGCGAAAACAAAGCTCACCGCGATCAGCATGCCGAGGTGAAACGTCCCGAGATCCTGCCGCGTGAAATCGCGGGCCAGCATCCACCGGTAAAGGAATCCGCGCCAGAAAAACTCTTCGATCACCGAAATCACAAATGCGGAACCCGCAAGCCGCATCAACGCCAGCGCCCAACCACAGGTTTCGGGCGCGTACGGCAGATCGGTCAGCGGCTTCGGCACATCCCACGGCGGCATGATGCCCCACTTGAGATAGGCGTACTGCAGCCGGGGAAAACGCGCCATGAAATCCATTTCCGGCGCGATCCAAACAACAAAAACAACGACGCCGGCCAGCAGCGCCAGCGGAAGATGACGCCAGTCCGGCTTCGCATACCAGCGCCAGGGGCGAAACGCAATGAACAGGGCGAGGCAGGCCACGCTTCGCACCGCGTATTTCCAGCCGGCCGGGTCACCGAGCATGTGCATCAGGAAAAGCCATGCGATAAACGGCACCACGTGCCCCCACGTCGCACCCGGCGGCGCGGTCTTCGGCTGTTCCTCAATCTTGTCGTTGCTTTGTTCCATCGAAACCCCAATAACCATTAACGGAGAACCAATCTCCCCGCTCCATTGCTTGATTCCTGCCCGTCGGCCGCGCACTATAAGGCATACGCGCATATAAATTCACGCGTTTTTCGCGAGCGTCTTATGAAGCCTATACCGCTTTTGAACACGGCCGATTTCATCAGCTGGACCTCTACCCCGCCCGGACCGAATCAGCGCCAGTACTTTTCCATGTATTCCAGCATCTTCGGAGGAATCGTCACGGACCCACGCCTGATGCTTGTGCCGGTGGACGATCATCTCGTCCATCGCGGCGACGGCATTTTCGAGACGTTCAAGTGCGTCGAAGGCGCTCTCTACAACATGCGCGCCCATCTCGACCGCCTCCGCCAATCCGCCCGCGGAATCGCACTCGATGTGCCATGGAGTCCAGAGCAGCTTGAACACATTGTGATTGAAACCGTGCGACGCAGCGGCCAGCAAAGCTGTCTTGTCCGCATGCTCGTTTCGCGCGGACCCGGCAGCCTCGGTGTCAATCCATATGACAGCCCCGCCCCCGCGCTCTACGTGGTTGTTTCTCAATTCAAGCGCCCGTTCATGGAAGAGCATCCCGGCGGCGCGCGGGTGATATCGAGTTCCATCCCGGTGAAGCCGCGGCCGTTCGCAAACATCAAGAGCACAAACTATCTCTTCAACGTGCTGATGAAAAAAGAGGCCGTGGACGCAGGAGTGGATTTTGTCGTCGCATTCGACGAGAACGGGTTCCTCGCGGAGGGACCCACGGAAAATGCGGGACTCGTCACAACATCACGCGTGCTGCAATTCCCGAAGCCCGATCGCATTCTGACGGGCACAACGATGCAGCGTGTACTCGCGCTTGCCGAGGCGCTGGTCAAAACGGGCGAACTCGCCGGACTTGAGAAGACAGACATCTCGCGCGACGCGGTTCGAAACGCGGCGGAAGTAATGATCTTCGGAACCACGCCCGACGTGACGGCCGTTGTCGAATTCGACGGACAGCCCGTCGGCGACGGACAGCCCGGCCCCGTTTTCCGCCAGCTCGCGCAGCTTTTACACGAGGATATCCACCGGAATCCGGCCCTGCGCATCCCGGTATGAAAACCAGCGATTTCATTTGAATAACGAGCCGGAAACGGCGTCAAATAGGCTGAAATGAAGGCCGCCCTGGCGGCGGCCGGTCATAAGGAAGGAGACGAAAATGAAAAAGCTGATAACGGTACTTGCTTGCCTGTCACTTTGCACTTTTGCCGTACATGCCGACAACGGATGGGGGCTTTTTGGATCCTACTGGAACCCTTCCGATGGTGATTCCGCATTCGGGCCGGGCGTGAGGCTGGCCGTCGAGATGATCCCCGGCGTGCAACTCGATATGCGCGTTTCCTATTTCAACGACGTCATGAAAGAGTCCGAAGGCCCGAGCTTAAAGGTCATTCCTCTTGAGGCCGGGCTGAACCTGATCGCTCCCGCCGCAGACCGGCTGAACGTCTATGGCGGCATCGGCATCGGCTACTACCTGATGGATAGCGATGCGGACGTGGACAACGAAGTGGGCTTCTTCCTCAACGGCGGCGTCGAGTTCGTGATGATCGAAAACGAAGCGTTCTATGGCGGGACCCGCGCGTCGCTTTTTGCGGAAGCGATGTATCGCTCCGTCTCCGCGGACAAAGCAGGCAACGACGGCAAGGATATGGATCTCGACGGGCTCGTGCTCAGCGGCGGCTTGATGGTGCGTTGGTAAAAAAAGTCCGGGCGGTTCTCTTGTCCCTTTTAACTTGCGGCGGTTTCATTATTGGCGTAACCTGAGCGCCAGAACGGACCGCCTAATATGTAGAAGCGATCTGGAGATCGCTTCTACTAGAAACAAGAAAGGAATCCGGCGCCATGAAGAAAATATTTATTTCTCTCCTTTGCATCGTCCTCTCGGCTTCCATTGCAAGCGCCACCCTGCTTCCGGAGGGAACCAGCGAATTGGCGCTTTCCGGGCTGGTTGATTTCGATACGGCGAGCGGAACGCAAATTGATCTCTCCGTGTTTTACGGTTACTTCGTGCAGGACCTGTTGCAGGGCGGACTGAAGCTCTCGCTGTACAACGACGACGATTACACCGGCTGGTCAATCGGTCCGCGGGTGGAACAGAATTTTGACATCGGAACCGAACTCGCCCCGTTTGCCGCTGCATCCCTTGTATTCACCACGATTGACGGTCCGGCGGGATACGGCGACAAAAATGCGTTTATTCTCGGCGTCGAAGGCGGCGCGAAATATTTTATCACGGAATACTTCGCCATCTCCGGCGCGCTGGTACTGGAACTCGCCACGGACAAGATCTACCGCAGCGACAGTGACACCAAGCGCCACGACATCCGGCTGGAATTCGGCGTTCGCACGTATTTCTAAGCCGCGAATAAATTCACTTTTCCTGGTGGCAGGCCAGCAGGCTTGAGGGTGAAATAGCATCCGGGCTCGCGACGAAATCCTTTGATGTCAATTCGATCTGATCCGCCGGCATCGGCATATATTTGCCTTCGGCGGTCAGCGAGACGCTGCCTTTCTCATCCGTAATGCGACCCTCGGTCAATATCAGCCGCTTGCCGGGCTTCGCAGCCCAGCCTTCAACCCGCAGGCGATCCCCCACTTTCACCGGCTGCTTGAGCCGCGATGTGATTTCTGCGGCGACGCAGACGCGGCGCACTGCCAATATGGCCGCCCACGTCATCACTTCGTCGAGCAGCGTCGTCAGAATCCCGCCATGCACAATGTGGCGGTAGCCGCGATCCGCCTCGCGGGTGGTGTACTCCAGCCACACAAGTCCGTTCTCCACATGCGAACGGAGGCGCAGTCCGTGCGGATTATTCTCTCCGCAGACGAAGCAGGAGCGGGTCCAGGGAAGCGTACCCTTCAAAACAGAGATTTCGGTGTTCATGCGCAAAGTTTTCCAGACACTTGCCCCGCCATGGCGGGATTGGAAACTTTTTCGCGATTTTTTCCAATCATTGGAAAAAGGTTCGAAACTCAGGCGATGGCCCCGCCAGAGATATCAGCCTTCGCCGTCCTGGACCTGAACGCGTACCGTGGTCTTCTTGAGCGTTTCCTGGTCAATCGGCTCGCCTCCCGGAACGATCGTGCCTTTCAGGTAGGCCAACAGGCTCGACAACGCGCCGCGGCAGGAAGCGGCCTTCCCACGCACGACAGTAAGAGCGGGAACGGCATCGGGCAGCATGAGTTGCGCCTTCAGGTGTCCCGATTGCGAAGGCAACTTGAACGCCTTCTTGCAGTTCGGGCAACGGCCGCGCTTCCCGATATCCGTATCGCGTACCCAGAGTTTCTGGCCGCATGCGGGACAGCTCATCTTGAAATCAATTTCGCCTTCCTCCCGGAAGAGAATCACCGCCATTGGGGAGGAACGTTCGCTCGGAAGGCGGCGGTAAATGGCGCGGATCTTGTCGAGGGAGATCACGTCGAGGAAACGGATGAGCAAAGCAACGGCGTCTGCCTTCTTGATTGTTTCATCCCAGTTAGGCGTCATCCGGGGATCGCCCGCAAGCACCTCGAGGGAGACGGGACGATTTTCGACAATGGTTTCGCCCTTTGTTCCCGAGACATTCTGACAGACACATTGAAGAAACGTCTCGCCCAGCTCAGGATGAATACAAAGAATCAAGATTCTCACTTTTGCTTCAGTCATGGCGGAACTCGCTTGCTCGGTTGTCATTAGTCAACCGTATTCAGCCATACGCACAGAGGCAAGTGAAAAAGATACTTCCTTGCAGACCGGAATCAGCGAACCTTCTTTGCCGCCTTGCGTTTCGTGACGATTTCCTCGGCGATTGCGTCCGGCACGGCCTCATAATGCTCGAAATGCATGGTAAACGTGGCCCGGCCCTGGGTGAGGGTACGCAGGGCATTGGCATAGCCGAACATTTCCGCGAGCGGCACCATGCCCTCGATGATCTGCATGTCGCCCTTCTTTTCCATGGATTCGATGCGTCCGCGTCGCTGGCAGATCGAGCTGGTGGCCGGCCCCATGTATTCCTCCGGGGTTACCACCTCGACCGACATCACCGGCTCAAGCAGTTCCGGCGAACCTCTGAGGAACAAGGCCTGGAAGGCAATGCGCCCCGCCTCGCGGAACGCGAAGTCGTTGGAGTCCACGTCGTGATACGAACCGTCGGTCAAGGTCACGCGCATATCCACCACGGGATACCCGGCGTAAGGACCTTTCGCCATGGCACCGATCACGCCCTTCTCCACAGAAGGAATGAAGTTCTGGGGAATACGTCCGCCCACGACTGCGTTGACGAACTCGAACCCCTTGCCGGGATCGAGCGGCTCAACCCGCAGGAAGACATGACCATATTGGCCGCGGCCGCCCGACTGCTTGATGTACTTCCCTTCACCCTCGGTCGCCACCGTCGCGGTTTCGCGATAGGCCACTTCGGGGCGTCCGACCTTGGCGGACACGTTGAACTCGCGCTTCAGGCGGTCCACAATAATTTCGAGATGCAACTCGCCCATGCCGGAAATAATGGTTTCCGACGTTTCCGCATCGAAGCTCACGGTAAAAGTCGGATCCTCTTCCGCCAGCTTGTGCAGGGCCTCGCTCAGCCGTTCGTTATCGGCCTGGCTCTCCGGCGAAATGCTGATGGATACGACGGGCGCCGGGAATTCGATCGCTTCCAGATGAATGGGATGATCCTCGTGGCAAATCGTATCTCCCGTGCGCGTATCGGAAAGTCCGACGACCGCCACGATATCGCCGCAGAACGCTTTTTCGATGACTTCCTGCCGGTTGGCATGCATTCGAAATATCCGGCTGATACGCTGGGTTTTGTCGCGCGTGCTGTTATAGACGACATCCCCTTGCTGCAATGTGCCGGAGTAGATGCGGATATAGGTCAGCTTGCCCATATGCTTATCGGCCATGATCTTGAACGAAAGAGCGGAAAACGGCGATTCGTCCGTCGGCTCGCGCATGTTTTCATCGGCCTCGCGCGCGCAGATAATCGGCGGAATCTCGTTCGGGGCAGGCAGGCAGTTGATAACGCCGTCGAGCAGGCGCTGGATGCCCTTGTTTTTGAAAGCGGACCCGCAATACACGGGCACAACACGCTGTGCGATGGTGGCGCGGCGGAGAATGGACCAGATTTCAGCTTCGGTGAGGTCCCCCTGCTCGATGAATTTTTCAAGCAATGCATCGTCCTGTTCCGCGCATTTTTCGACGAGAAAAGCGCGCCATTTCCTGGCCTTTTCCATCTTGTCGGCGGGGATGGGCTCTTCGCGGATTTCGGTGCCCTGCGAGGTTTCGTCGTAATATACGGCACACATCTTGACAAGATCTATGACCCCGCAAAAGGAATCTTCCTTGCCGATCGGCACGACGACGGGCACGGCGTTGGCGCCCAGTTCTTTCTGGATTTCCTCGAGCACCCCGAAGAAATCGGCGCCGATGCGGTCCATCTTATTAATGAAAGCGAGCTTCGGAACGTTATACTTCTCGCTCTGGTTCCAGACCTTTTCCGACTGCGGTTCAACACCGCCGACCGCGCAGAAAAGCGCAATCGCTCCGTCCAGGATGCGCAAGCTGCGCTCTACTTCAACCGTGAAATCCACGTGTCCGGGCGTATCAATCAACGTGATCCGATGCCCACGCCATTCGGTGCTGGTGGCTGCGGATGTGATCGTGATGCCGCGCTCGCGCTCCTGTGGCATCCAGTCCATTTGCGCCGCGCCATCGTGAACCTCCCCCAATTTATGGGTCTTTCCCGTAAAAAAAAGCACGCGCTCGGAGCAGGTTGTCTTTCCTGCATCAATGTGCGCCATGATGCCGATGTTTCTAATTTTCGA
>CAZTYH010000054.1:0-5202 GCA_964617565.1 uncultured Verrucomicrobiota bacterium | reverse complement strand
TCTCTTCTCTTTGCATCGTCGCGCAGGCTGGAGTATAAGAGGATCACAATGGCTAAGAACGTTCCTTTTACGCATCTGCACTTCCACACGGAGTACAGCCTGCTCGACGGCGCCTGCCAGGTGGATCGCGTCATGACCACGGCGCAGGAGATGGGCATGACCGCGGTGGCGATCACCGATCACGGTACGCTGTTCGGCGTGGTGGACTTCTACAAACAGGCTAAGAGCGCCGGGGTCAAGCCGATCCTCGGCTGCGAAGTCTATGTCGCGACCGGCCGGATGCAGGACCGGAAAACGGAGTCCGGCAAGTCGTACGCAAACCATCTTGTGCTTCTCGCTGAAAACGATACCGGCTACCAGAACCTGATCCGGCTCGTGTCGCTGGCGCATCTCGAGGGGTTCTACTACAAGCCGCGCATAGACAAGGATCTCCTCAGCCGACACTCGAAGGGGCTCATCGCACTTTCGAGCTGTCTAAAGGGAGAAGTCACCGGCGCATGCGCCGAGGGCAACATGGAGGCAGCCGTCAAGGCGGCGGGGACCTACGCAGAGATCATGGGGAAAGGCAATTTCTTCCTCGAACTGCAGGATCACGGCATCGCCGAACAGCGCACGGCGAACCGCCACATCCTGGAAGTCGCCCGCAAGCTCAAGCTGCCGATCGTTGCCACGAACGACGTGCATTACCTGAAGCCTGAACACGCCGAGGCGCACGAAGTGCTGCTCTGCCTGCAGACGCAGACCGTCATGACCGATCCGAAACGCATGCGTTACCAGTCGGACCAGTTCTTCATGAAGAGCGGCGAGGAAATGCAGGCGCTTTTTCCCGATCACCCCGAGGCCCTCGCGAACACGATGGAGATTGCCGAGCGGTGCAAGGTGGACCTCCGGCTCGAAAAGGAACTCCACTTCCCGCAGTACGAGGTGCCGGGCAAAACGGACCAGAAGAGCTATCTCTGGAAGCTCACCGGCGAGGGCCTTTGCCGGCGATATGGAATCAAGGACTTCGATCACCCGGCGAACGCGGAGGAAAAGAAGATTCGCGAGCGCGCCGAATTCGAGTTCAAGGTGATCGAGCAGACCGGGTTCATCAACTACTTCCTCGTCGTCTGGGATTTCATCCGCTTCGCCCACGAACAGAACATCCCGGTCGGCCCCGGCCGCGGTTCCGGCGCGGGAAGCATCGTCGCATACGCGCTTGGCATTACGGGCATTGATCCACTTCGATACAACCTGATTTTCGAGCGCTTCCTCAACCCCGAGCGCGTATCGCCGCCGGACTTCGATATTGATTTCTGCCAGAACCGGCGAGGCGAAGTGATCGAATACGTGCGGCAGAAATACGGGCGCGACAACGTCGCGCAGATCATCACTTTCGGGACACTGGGCGCGAAAACGGTCATTCGCGACATCGGGCGCGTACTGGAAATCCCGCTGAAGGAATGCGACCTCCTCGCCAAGATGATCCCCGAAGACCCGGGTATGACGCTGACCAACGCGCTCAAGCTGAGCCCCGATTTCCGGAAAGCCTGCGAGACGAACCCGAACGCGAAGCGCATCATGAAATATGCCCCTGTGCTGGAGGGGCTTCCACGCAATCCCGGCACGCACGCCGCGGGCGTGGTGATCGGCGAAAAGCCGCTGATCGAAATCGTGCCGCTCACGCGCGACAAAGAAGGTGAAACGATCACGCAGTTCGAAATGAAGCCGCTGGGACTGGTCGGCCTGTTGAAGATGGATTTCCTCGGCTTGAAGACGCTGACCGTGATCCAGGACGCCGTGGACAATGTGCGCATGACCAAGGGCCTCGATCTGGACATGTCGAACCTCCCGATGGACGACGCGGCGACGTTCGAGTTGCTCAACCGGGGCGATACCGTCGGCGTGTTCCAGGTTGAAAGCAAGGGCATGCGCGACCTGCTCCGGCGCATCGGATTGACGCGGTTCGAGGACCTGATTGCGATGATCGCCCTTTTCCGGCCCGGCCCGATGAACATGTTGGACGATTACGTAAACCGGAAGCACGGCAAAGTGCAGATCGTCTATGACCATCCCCTGCTCGAGCCGGTTTTGAAGGAAACATACGGCGTGATGCTTTACCAGGAACAGGTACAACAGGCAGCCAACGTACTGGCCGGATTCAGCCTCGGCCAGGGCGACATCCTTCGTCGCGCCATGGGCAAGAAGGATCCGAAAGAGATGGCCCGCATGCGCGACACCTTCGTGCAGGGTTGCCTGAAAACCAATCGCATCCCCAAGCCCAAGACGGAAAAGATTTTCGACAACATCGAGCGGTTCGCCGGATACGGTTTCAACAAATCGCACAGCGCAGCGTACGCGATTTTGTCGTATCAGACCGCTTACTTGAAAGCTCACTTCCCCGTCGAATTCATGGCCGCCCTGCTGACAAGCGAAATCGGAAACTTCGACAAGCTGCCCGTCCTCGTCGCGGAGTCGAAGGAAATGGGAATCGAAGTGCTGCCTCCGAATGTCAACGACAGTGTCGTTCCGTTCAAGCCGGAGGGCAACGGCATCCGGTTCGGGCTCGCCGGCGTTAAGACCATCGGCGCGGGCGCCGTGGAGGCGCTGGTTAAAGAGCGGAAAGCAAATGGCCCCTATACAGGTTTTGTTGATTTCTGCTGTCGCGTGGATACGCAGGCAGTCAACCGGAAGACGCTGGAGGGATTGATCAAGTGCGGCGCGTTCGACTTCACGCATATCTCGCGCGGCCGCCTGTTCAACGGAATAGACACCGTGCTCAGCCATGCAAACCGCCGCCAGCGCGACCGGCAATCAGGCCAGGCCAATCTTTTCGAAGCGCTTGCGCCGCAGGGAAATTACGATTCCGACGATATTCTTCCGCAGTCCGATCCGTGGCCCGAAAGCACAATGCTTTCCGAGGAACGCAACCTGCTCGGCTTTTATATTTCGGGGCATCCGCTCACCGCGCACGAATGGGCGCTGAAGAAGTTCTGTCTCGCCGATGCGCGCGCGCTGGAAAACATGGAGGCGGGCGGATTGACGCGCATCGGCGGGCTTGTTTCACAGATGGAGAAGCGTCTCACGAAGAAAACGCAGGAGCCGTGGGCCACGTTCAGGCTCGAGGATCTGAACGCATCGGTCGAGATCAAGGTGTTCCCTGAAGCCTACCGCGATTATGGCGTATTCCTGCATAACGAGGCGCCGGTTGTCGTATGCGGCGAAGTCGCGAAGGAAGAACAACAGGCCAGCATCAAGGCCGCCGAAGTTTATCCCTTGAAGGATGCCCATCGTTATTTTGCCGAGCGGGTGAGCATCCATATACCCGCCGTCGGCGCCGATGACGAGAAGCTCCGCCAGATCCGCGAAATCCTGACCCGCCATCCCGGCGAAACCCCCGTGACGCTCTGCCTCGTGTTTCCGTCCGGCGAAAAAGTCTTTGTGAACGCGGAGCGCTCCTTCAAGGTCGCGGCCACGGAAACGCTGGTGCTGGACATCGAGCATGCCGTCGGCGAAGACAGCGTGTACATCGCCGTGGACAAACGCCCCTGCCGACGCGCGAACGGTGGCCGCAACGGCAAGCCGTGGATGCGCAGGCAGGATGGATAGAAGCAAGGTTTCAGGTGTCAGGTTTCGGGTTTCTGGATGAAACGTTGATTCCCGACGCGTAAAACTCGTTCATTCAGATGTCATCCCGACGGGAGCTTCCGAGCGAACCGGAGGGATCTCCAAAAGGGGTTACCCGCTCGCCTTCAAAGAGATGCCTCAGCCCTGAGAGAAGCTCAGGCTTTGGAATGATAGATGATTCATTATTTAATAATTATGATTTACAAAACGATTCATTTAGTGAATCATTATTATAGATATTTGAGGCATACATGAAGACACTCAGCATTCACAACCTGGACAGCCATCTGCTGGGTCTGATTGACCGGCAAGCCAAGGCAAAAGGCCAAAGCAGGAACAGGATTATCAAGCAACTGCTGGCGGAATCGTTGGGAGTCAAGCCTTCGCCCAGCGGACGCCGACACGACGAATTCGCCCGGTTTTGCGGCGCCTGGTCCCCCGATCAGAAGCGCGAATTTGACAAGAAGACTCGCGAATTTGAGCGCATTGATGCGGAGGACTGGCGGTAGATGAAAAAGATTGCGCTGGATACCAACGCCTATACACGCCTGCTTGCTGGAAGCCGGGAAGTATTAACAGTTTTGTCCGATGCCGAATGCGTTTACCTGCCCGTTGTGGTTATAGGCGAACTGCTTGCCGGATTCAAAGGCGGCGCGCGCGAACATCAGAATCGCAAACTGCTGGATGAATTCCTTGAGAGAGAGACCGTTCTCATGCTTCCGGCGACAATCAAGACAGCCGAAATCTTTGCGGAAGTAATGCATCGGCTTAAAAAAGCTGGCAAGCCCATCCCGATCAACGACATCTGGATTGCCGCACAGGCAATGGAGTCCGGCGCATTCCTTGTGACCTACGACAAGCATTTCGAAAACATTGCCGGCTTGTTGCTCTGGAATGCCCCATAGAGATTCTGGGCATCTCGAATCCCGCTTGCCGTATCTCGCATCCCTGCTACCTCTCCACCGGCACGACGATGCCGCGGAGGATGATCTTCTGGCACAGCACGAATACGGCGAAGGTCGGGATTGCCGCGATCAACAGCGACGCATGAATCACGCCGGGGCCGCTGCGTTCCTGCAACTGGTACAGCCATACCATCAACGTCCACATCCGCTCGTCCTGGCAGATCAAAAGGGCATACATGAAATTCGCGTAGGCCATCGTGAACGCCTGCAATGCGATCACCGCCAGAATCGGCTTCGAAAGAGCCATCGTAATGCGCCAGAACATCGTCCATTCCCCCGCCCCGTCCAGTTGCGCGTTTTCATACAGCTCGCGCGGCAGCGAATCGAAAAAGCCCTTGAGCAGGAAAATCGAATACCCGTTGGCCAGCGCCGGCAGAATCAAGGCGGCAAACGTATTCAGGAGCCGGAACTGTCGCAACATCAGGAACACCGGGATCTGCGTCACCATCGGCGGAAACGCCATCGTGAGCATGAGGAACAACAGGATCTTGTAATTCGATTTCATGCGGTAGCGGCTCAACGCGTAGGCCGCCAGAGGATTCACAAGCAGGGCGAACAGCACCGAGAGCGAGCAGTAAATGGCTGTGTTCAGTACGCCGCGGCCATGCACAACAATATAATCCGTCACCGT
>CAZTYH010000053.1:0-21727 GCA_964617565.1 uncultured Verrucomicrobiota bacterium | reverse complement strand
GTTCCGCGATTTTTCCAATGGTTGGAAAAGCCGGCGGAATTTTTTCCAATCATTGGAAAAATCAGAAACGATAGCTGACGTTCGCGTAATAATTTCGTCCTTCTTCCGGATAACCTTCGGTCAATTCGTAGTTCTCGTCGAGCAGGTTCTGCACTCCGGCGGAAACCGCAAATCCGCGCGGCAGCTCCCACTTCGCGTTGAAGTTCCACAGCCAGAATCCGTCCACGCGCACACCGTCGGACGAGGAATAGCGCGACGAGTTGTATTCTACGTTGGGAGTGAATGCCAGGCTGTCGGTCGGGCGCAATTCCACGAAGCCCAGGAACCGGTGTTCCGGCGTGTCTATCGGCTTCACCTGGGGGCTGGAGATGTTTTTCCGCTCAAGCAGTGCGTAATCGAATCCGGCCTTCACGTCGTCGTTGAAGCGATAGGCCAGGCCGGCTTCGACACCGCGATGTTCGGCCTTGCCGACATTCTGATATTGATACAGCCACGTGTCCGTGGCCTCATCGAACTGCACCCGGTCCACCTGCTGAATGACATCGCGCAGTCGGCTGTAGAACACGCTTGCGCGGGCTTCGAGCGATTCGGCAATCGTCCCGGCATAGCCGATTTCATAGTGGACTGCTCTTTCGGGATCGAGATCGGGGTTCGGGATGGCCATGCCGCGCCGGTAGGAGTAGCGATCCTTGAGGGTCGGGAACCGCGACTTGCTTGCGATCGTGGCGCGAAACACGCCGCACGTTGTGCCGTAGAATATCCCGGCCTGCGGGTTGACGATGTCGTTCGCGTTTTCGGGATAGTGAACCGGTTGGCGGCCCGCGCGGTCGTCGGTCGTGAGACTTTCGCGGCGTTCGTAGCCGACGCCCAGGACGAGGGTCAGTGCCGGCGTGATCTTTATGCTGTCCTCGAGGGCCATCGTCCATGTTTCGTCGCTGAATTCGGACTGCGGTTGGCCTTCGTTATGCTCGCGATGAACATCGCGCTTGTAGTGAAGCGCGGTGCGCGGTTCGTGCCTTTCTCCGAATTCCCCGCCGGCTTCCACCGAGCCGCCGAAGGTGTAGTCGTCGTAAATGCTCCGAAACGCGTAGGGGCGCGTGCGCGTGGTGTACGTGGCGTCGTCGTAGGAGTCCAGCGTGTTCTCGTAAATGTCGTAATAGAAGCGGGGCTTCACGTAGCTGTTGAGGCCGAGCCCTTTGAAGCCGATGAAGTAGATGCTGTTCTTGATCCATTCCGTGTAGCGCCAGTAGCGGGGTTGAACACGGGGATCCGTGCCGCCGTATGGAGGCACTTCTTTATCGCTGTCCTGCCGCATGAAGCCGACGGCGAATTCATCGCCCTCGGCCGGCGTCCAAGCCGCCTTGAGGCTGAGTTGCAGGTCGCTGCTCGCCGAGTTTTCGCGGCGGCCGCCGTCTTCTGCAGCGGCCGGGGTGTAATCGCCGGACACGCGATAATAGTCCCGCATGCGATAGGACAATCCGCCTTGAAAATAGCCGTCAGACTTCAGCATGCCCGCGCGGAATCCGCCCTCGACCCCGTTGCCGCTGAAAATGCCGGCGCGGGTATAGAATTCCACGGGCTGCGTGGGGCGGAGGGTAACGACATTGATTGCGCCTCCCATCGTGTTGGGGCCGTAGATTACCGGGCCGAAACCACGGCTGACGCTCACTTCGGCCACATCGAACACGCCGAAACGTCCGGGGTCAACCGTTCCGTCGTAGGGTACGTAAACGGGGATGCCGTCAATAAAGAGGGGCACCTGTCGCATGTCGAAACCGCGGACGTAAATCGCCTTTTCATTGCGGCCGCCTGATCGCCCGACGGCCACATCCGGGAGCAGTGCCACGGCATCCGCCACATCCTGCCGCGCACGCTGCTCAATGAGGTCTGCATTCACGCGCCGGGCCGCTCCATCGGTTGTTTCGCGGGACTCGCCGACCACCAGCACTTCGCCCAGCGTGAACGTGGTTCCGTGCGCCGGGATGACGGGCAAGGCGGACAACAGGCAGACCAGGATCCATGAGACGTTGTTTCGCATTGTCACGATCATCCTCCATATTTCTTTTTAAACCGGCCAAACCGTCGTTGCGCATGGCGGACTATTCCGTCGTGCAGTTGTGAGAAATCCAGGACGAAGCGATGTCCGGCGGGCGTGAGTTCCGCGCCTCCGCGCGCCGCGCCACCCTTGCTGCGTCGCACCAGCTTTCGATTCAGCCGGCTTTCCAGTCGCGAAAGAATGTGCAGTGCCTTGACGTAGGATAACCTCATGGCCTTTGCCGCTTGCGAGATGGAGTGTGTATCCTCGATGCCGCGCAGCAGTTCGAGGAGTCCCGGGCCCATGAACTCTTCATCCCGTCCGCCGGCGAGGGTGACTTTCACATGCAGCTTCATCAGCCGATATTCATACCCGTGAATATCGGAAAGCTCAAGCGGGAAAATTATTTCAGCAGGTCGAGCAGGCCGCCGGGAAGGTCGTCGCGGTTATCGGCGTTCACCATGAGCAGGTGATGCACGTATTCTTTTCCAATGAGGCCGATCCATGGTTCGAGCGAGCGCTGCTGGATGACGGCGATGATCGGGTTGGAGCCTTGGAAGAGATCGGCGATGGCCCGGGCGAACGCCTGCGCTGGAAGTTCGAGCAGGCCGAGTTCGTCCAGCACGAACGGTTGTGCGGCTGATGAGGGGCGAAGCGCGCGGCTCCCGAACCGGTTGAACGCGTCGAGATCCACATCGTACGGCGGCCGGCCGCGCGGCGTCGTGGCGCTGTGGCGGGCCACGATCCGTTCTTCGCCTTCCCAGGTCCGCATGATGATCGCGCCGGGCTGCCGGAGGGTGAAGAATCCGCCGGGCTTGCGCCATGCCGGCCGTTGTCCCATGACGTGGCGCACCACGGTGCTTTTTCCGCAGCCGATGCTGCCGCTGAGCACGATTTTGAGGGACGGATTCACGCACTGATGATAGCGCAATGGATGCGCGTGGTGAAGGCGCAAGAAGAATGAGCATGCAATGGACAAAAGCGTCTAAATCAGCCAATGTGATGCAAGGCAACGGAATTTTTTTCGAGATGGAGATCGCTGAAAGATGAACAGGCAGATGTGGTGGGTTGTTTTCGTGGTGTTTGGGTTGACGTTTTATGCGGATGCGCAGGTGCGCGTAACGAAAAGTGCCGGACAGAAGTCCACGATAGATTTGTCCGGCTTCACGGCGGAGCAGGGCGACGCGACGCAGGTGTTCCTGCGGACGCTGCAGGGCAATCTCGATCGTTCGGGTTGGTTCATCCGTGGCGCGCCCGGCCGTTCCGAGATCACTGTCTCGGGTGAATGCGAAGGGGGGGGCGGCAATCTCAAGGTGGCGTGTCGCGTACATGAAGTGGCCACGCGCAGCCGGTTGTTGAGCAAAAGCTACCGCGCGCCTTCGACCGATGCACGGAGGCTCGCGCACCAGGTGGCGGACGAGATCATACAGGCGGTCACGGGCCAGCCCGGCATTTTTTCCGGGCGATTGGTGCTGGTCGGGAACCGGACGGGCAACAAGGAGTTGTACCTTTGCGATTCCGACGGCCAGAACCTGATCCAGATCACGCGCGATCGCAGCATCAGCATCGCGCCTCGCTGGACCGCCGACGGCGAAACAATTTCCTACACTTCCTACTACCAGGGATTCCCGGATGTCTACACGGTTGAGATCGCGTCGGGCAGGAGGAACCGGATAGCTGGTTTCCCGGGGCTTAACACCGGCGGGGAGATATCTCCGAACGGTCGCGACATGGCGCTGATTCTTTCCAAGGACGGGAATCCGGACGTGTACGTCATGGATTTACGAACGCGGCGATTGACTCGAATTACGCAGACGCTTCGCGCCGCGGAGGCCAGCCCATCGTGGTCGCCGGACGGCAGCCAGATTGTTTATGTATCCGACCTTCCCGGTTCGCCTCAGTTGTACGTGGTGTCGCGTGACGGCGGTCCGGCCAAGCGCCTGACCGGCCGTGTGGCGGAAAGCGTGGCGCCGCACTGGGGTCCGGGCGGACTCATCGTCTATAGCGCGCGGATCGGGGGCCGGTACCAGGTTTGCGTAATCAATCCGCAGACCCTCGAAAACCGCCAGATAACAGCGGATGGCGCAGACTACGAAGATCCCTGCTGGGCGCCGAACGGCAGGCATATCGTGTGCAGCCGGACGGCGGGTGGCCGTTCGTCCATTTACCTGCTTGACACAATGGGCGATCCGCCCATAGCTTTGCTCGAAATTCAGGGCAACTGGTATTCGCCATCTTGGTCCCCGAAGTGAAAAGTTTTGCGTAAGGAGAAAAATAAAATGCAGAACAGGCGTTGGATGATGTGGGTAATGATCGGTCTTGTTTGCGCCGTATCCATGACGGGCTGCAAAAAGAAGCCGCGCGGTACGACGGGCATCGGCAGTGGAGACATTATCGGCGTGGGCGATCAGGACATTTACGGCACGGGATTGTCGGACCGTTTCGGTTCGGGCATCGAAGTGCCCGGCCAGTTCTCGCCGGTGTATTTCGACTATGACCAGTCGCAGATCAAAGATTCCGAACGCGGAAAAATCGAAGAAGTGGCCGGTCATTTGAAGAGCAATCCCGCGACGCGGTTGATCGTGGACGGGCATTGCGACGAGCGCGGAAGCAACGAGTACAACCTCGCTTTGGGTGAGCGTCGCGCGCTGGCCGTGCGTGCGTATCTGATCGGTCTCGGTATTGACGGATCGCGCATCCAGACCCGCAGCTTCGGCGAGGAGCGGCCGGTTGCGATGGGCGGCGACGAATCTGCCTGGCGCTTGAACCGCCGCGGCGAGTTCGTTCTGGTCCAGTAAATTGCGGATCGGTTTTACGGCGGCCCCGGGACGCACAGCGCGCCCGGGGCCGTTTGTGTTTTAAACCACTTCTTGATCATGCTAATTTGAATTAAACATGACGCTGATGCATCCAGTAGCTGTGCTCGGGGGTTCTCTTGGAGTGGGAGAACTGATCGTTGTCTTTCTTGCGGTACTCCTTCTTTTCGGTTCAAAAAATCTGCCGCGCATCGCGCGGTCCATCGGCCGTGCGCTTGAGGAGTTGCGCCGGGCGGCCCGGGATTTCTCCGGAGAAATCACACGTGCGGACTTGCTTTCCGGCGAATCGGAAGTGAGGAAGGATGCTGAAAAAAAGGAGGAGCCGGGTGGACGGGCGGGATGAGGAAAGCCTCGCGGGAGAGGCAGCCAAGCCATTCCTTGATCATCTCGAGGATCTGCGCAAAACGCTGATTCGTTGCGCAGCGGCGCTGGCGGGTGGCATCATCGTTTCCTTTCCCTTTACCCCGTGGTTTTTGCGGATGCTTCAGCGTCCGCTGCGTGGAATAACGGAGCATCCCGAACAATTTCTGCGATCGCTGGAAGTCGGGGGGGCCTTTTCCGTTGCCATGCGCATTGCGTTCTGGAGCGGAATGATCCTCAGCGCGCCGTTCCTGTTACTGTTTGTCGGACAATTCGTCTTTCCCGGTTTGAAGCACGGCGAGCGAAAGCTGGTGCTTCGTGCGGGTGCACTCGCCGTGTGCTTGTTTGT
The DNA here is from genome assembly GCA_964617565.1 of uncultured Verrucomicrobiota bacterium. Taxonomy (GTDB): domain Bacteria; phylum Verrucomicrobiota; class Kiritimatiellia; order CAIQIC01; family JAGNIJ01; genus JAKJGV01. Next base: position 16,167 of record CAZTYH010000053.1, on the reverse strand, counting down.
GTTGGGCGTTGCGCTGGGTTATGGCGTCACGCTGCCCGCCGCTTTGAAGGTGATGTTCGGCATGCACGCGTGGCTCGGTATCACGGCTGAATGGACGGTGGTGAGCTACGTCGCTTTCACCAGCCAGTTGCTGATCGGTTTCGGGCTGGCCTTTGAATTGCCTGCAGTCCTCTTGATCCTTGCGAAGATGGGACTGATCTCTCATCAGCAACTCCAGGGCGCGCGGCCCTACGCGGTGATTGTGAGTCTTGTGATTGCCGCGTTGTTGACGCCGCCGGACGTGATCTCTCAATTGATCATGGCCGTGCCGCTGCTGTTGCTTTACGAGTTGTGTGTGTGGATTACGTGGGCGGGCGAACGGCGCAGGGCGGCGGAGAACCCCTCCGCCACGCGGTAGCTGCGCAAAGAACGCACCTTGTCCTTCACTCGATGCGTGTCAACCTCATGCCGCGCAGGTTTCCCGCTTCGCCGGCCTGAGGGGTTTCCCAAATGAGGCTGATTTCACGAGAGCCCGGCTCAAGCGAAAGCACGGCCTCCGGTTCGTGGTCGGTGAATTCATGCCAGCCGCCACTGGAGGGAAGCTTGCCGGACCATGCCGGCTTGCCGTCCAGCAGCACGGTCAGTGAAGTCTGGGAGCTTGGCGTGCTGTAGGAGACCGCGAACCGGTATTCGCCGCCGTTGGCGATCGGCAGGGACCATGTGACCTCTTCGCCCGACGCCCAGAAGCCGAAATTCGGCGGGTTATGCCACCACTCCACTCGCATCGGGGTGCCCTTGCGCAGCGCGGTTGCATTGAGCGGATGCAATCGAAACTCGGTCTCGGATGGGATGGCCGCTGGTGTTTTTGCCTGCTTGAGCCATCCATCCTGCAAATTGATGAAGCCGTCTTCTTCATCGGCCTGACTGATTTCGATCACATGCCGTCCGGGCGACAATTCGAGAGCGATCAGGGTCTGATCCCTGTACTTGTTCCAGCCGCCGGAATTCCGCAGTGCCGCATCCGTCACGAGCGCTCCATCCAGCCAGATACGCGCTGCGTTTGCCTCATTATTGTTGGCAAAGCGAATGCCGAGTTCATAGGTTCCGCCGTCCCGGATATTCACCGGCCATGCCACGCGCTCGCCCGGACCCCAATAGCCGATGTTGGGCACGGAGCGACCCCATTCGTAGCGCATGTCGCCGTTTTCCGGATAAAGGTAGATCGTGTCCAGCCCGAGCCGGATTGTGCCACGCTCGGCGGTCTTCGATTTCCATCGGATCGGTTGGCGCAGCGCGGTTTCCAGCAAAGGTTGTGTGTCCAGGGACTCGGTTCGGAATGCGGCGAAGGCGTCGCGGATGGTTTCAAACGAATCTTCGTGGAGATTGATTGCCGGGGATTCCGGCACATAACCGGTCAGCCCCCAGTTGTTGTCCACATTGTCCTCGATCTTCTTGAACGACCACCATGTCCATGACCAGCCGAAGTAGTCGAAGACTTCCATATGGCGCAGGAAGGACGCCGCGCCGCCGCGGTCGAGCTGGATGCTGTTGAATTCGCCCATGTACATCGGCACGCCGAACCAGAGCGCCGAACGGTGCATGCGGTGGAAGTCCTGTGCGGGCGCATTGATTCCTTCTTCCGTATTCTGCGGGTAGTAGTGAATGCTGTACACGACATTATCCCATCCCATGTCCAACGGGCGGGGGAGGCGATGGAATCCGAGTAAGCCATCCTCGATGATCAAAATGCGATATGGATCAATCTTGCGAATGGCGTGATACATGCGATCGTATAGATCCACAAGGTCGTCCATCGTAGCCGATACGGCTTCGTTCAGAAGGTCGAATCCCGCGACGACCGGGTTGCCTTTGTATCTCTCTGCAACCTGTTCCCACCATTCAACAGATTGCTCTTTGAATATTTCCTGCTTCCATAGATCCGCATTGTTTCGTTCCCCCGCAATTGCTCCCAGATCGTTTTGTCCGCCGGGTGCGCCGTGCAGGTCGAGAATCACATAGACGCCGTTCTTCGAACACCACTCGATCACGCGGTCCAGGTACGCCATGTCGCCGCCATAATCGGGATCTGAGACCGCTCGCCACCAGATCGGTACGCGCAGGCAGTTCAGGCCGAGGTCGGCGATGCGGGCCACATCCTGTTCCGTGAAGAAGTTTTCGCGGTAAACGCGAATGAGTTCCAGTTTCTTTTCCCGGCCGAACCGGTGATCCAGGATATCCCAGATATCCTTTTCAGCGACGACATCGGGATGGTCGCTCATCAGGATCATCCAGGGCTCGATGAGCAGCCAGGTGCCCGCGTTGACGCCGCGGAGCCGGACCTCTTCGCCCGCGGCATTGACGATGCGATGGCCTTCAACGCGCAGAGCGGTGAGCGCCTTCGCGCGCGCGGCGGCCGATGGGACCGAACGCGTCCCGGGAGCCGCGGACGGCGCGGTCGTCGTGCAGGAGACCAGGGGGAGGGTGAGAACGAGCGACAAAAACAATGCGATCTGTTTCATTGAAATTTCTCCTCCCTGTATCAAATCAGGATCATGGGGGGCTCGTCGAGCGCGGAAGCAAATCCGTTGTTGGAATTGTTCCGTCCATCGGGCGGTGGAGTGAAGATGTGAATACGCAAGCCGCATGGCCCCGGTTCGCGGGTTAAAACGAACTGCTCAATACCGCGCGGCTTGAGGGTCCATTGCCCGTTATGCTCGATCAGCAGGTGTTGGCGGGAAGAGCCGGTCAGCAGCGCGCATGTGGTCTCGGCAGGGACGTCATAAAAATATTCGACGCCCTGTGCGTGGGATGGAGACTGCCACAGGAGGGAATCCCCGTCATTATCGGCCTCGATGCACAAGGCGAAGCGCGGATCATCTATTGCTTCTCGATAGGCGGCGAGCGAGGGTAGGGCGCGGTAACGGGTCGCGTCATGCAGGTCTTCCTGTTCCAGGCCCAGCCCTCCGCGATCACGGAACTGGTAAAACGTGATGTTGGTGAGCCACGAGAGCTTGCGCCGCGCGGCCTCGCGGTAAAAACGTGTGATCCATCCGGCCTGTGCCTCGAAACCTGTGAGATTCGCGTCTTCATTGATTTCATGGATTTCGACCGGCGTGTCGCTTCCGCGCAGCTCGCTGATGTCGCGGTGAAAATCCTCCAGCGTCTGCCACCAGCGTTCGAACGGCACGCGAAAATAGTGTGTCGGATGGGCGGCGTCGAAGGCCGGGTCCGGCCAACCGTAATGGAGCGAGGCGTACTGATCGAAAGAGATGATATCCGCGATGCGGAACATCGGGCCGAGTTGATCATCCGTCAGCATGCCGCGATTCGGGTTGGGCGTTTCCGGATTCTCGATTGTATCGCCCGGTCCGTTCCAGCAGGCGACGGTTTGGATGCCGGGTGCGTATTCGTGCAGGATCCGGTGAAACCGGATGAAGAAGTCGCTCACCTCCCGATATCCCGAAACCTGGTTGAAGTAGAACCAGACGCCATTGCACTCGTGATTAATGCGAATACGCATGGGCGCGTAGGGCCTCAGCGATTCCGCGATGCGAATGAGTGCTTCATCCGGTGTATGTGTGAGCAGGGTGAGTGTGAGTTGCGGCTCCTGCCCCAGCGCGCGCACATCTTCGATCTGGCGGAGATAAGCTTGGCCCCATCGGCCACCGGGTTCGAGTACGAGAGGGAAGTATCCATCGCCTTTGTTCAGCTCGTTGTTGCGATAGAATCCGTGCCAGTTCACGCCCTGCGTGGGCCAGTTCTCCATTTCGGGGTAATACTGGAACATGAGATTCACGATGTGGTGCGGCCGGCCGATGGCTTTGAGCAGGTGCGATTGGGGGACATAGCTTCCGCGCTCGGAGCCGTCGGTGATGCCGATGGAGCAGGGGGGCGCGGCGAGCCTGACCCGCCGGCAAAAGGTCGCTTTTATAAAATGGTGTGACGTTATCGGTCTGAAATTCATCTCAATACCCGGGCTTGGCATGACGACCTCCTGAAAAATGTTCTTCACAGCGCTTGACATAAAGCCGTTTATATGTTACCGGTAACACTAAATCAAGTGTTTTTTATGTGTCCAATGAAGTACCCGGCAAAATCGCGCGATTCTGAGCGAAAAAGGAGTAAATGATGACGATCCTTAAGCGATTCGTTCCACACCTTTCCCTGGCGTTGGGGTTGTTCTGTTCCGGCGCGGGATCGGCGACCACGCTGTCCATTGACGGAAGCGAAGCGCGCTCGCAGCAGGTGAATCCGCATATCTATGGCATCAACATTGCCAACTGGTGCCAGCACTACTACCTGAAACTCTGCGAACCCATGCTGACAAATGCGGGTGTGACCATCGTGCGTTTCGGCGCGACCAACATCGAGCGGTACAACTGGCGGAACAACCGCATGTACAACGTGATCTCGAAAGAGAACCAGTTTGTCCCCACAAGCTGGGACGCGTTCGTGGAATGGGTGCGCGGCGACCTCGGGGCGGACGTGTTTCTGCAGGTGCCGGTGTTCGGGCATGTTGCCACCGACTATGGTTCAGTGGGGTATAGCATGACCCAGACGCTGGATGAAGTAACCGCGTGGGTGCAGGCGGCCGGAACGAATGTCGCGGTGTGGGGCGTGGGCAACGAACCCTTCATTGCATGGAAACTGGAAGGCTATCACGGCTCACGCGGCGAAGGCGCCGACGCAGAAAGCTATGCATACCATGACGGCGCGCATGGCGACCAGATTTACAACGAGGATATGGCCGCCGACTACTTCTTTCCGCGCTTCCTGGATGTCGCGGCCGCGATTCGCGCGGGCCACGCGGATGCGCGGATTGTCGGGCCGACACCGGCCAACTGGTGGCTTTTCTGGTCCACGGATTACTCTCCTTTCTGCCCGGCCACGCACGACCATCCAGGCGATCACAAGGACGATAGCGGCTGGTACACGATGGCCTCGGCCATCAACCAGTGGGATCCACGCGTATTTCCCGATCGCGGCGGAAATCCTTCGGTGGTCGGGTGGGAACGCAACGAGGAAACGGGGGCGTTCAATGATCAGCGGAACATCAACCGGTTTGTCAGACGCGTGGGGGAATACAACGCGCAGCACGGCGGGAACATCTGCGACTATCTCGATTTTCACCGCTACATGAATTGCGATCAGGATGCCGTCGCCGTGCAGGAGGTGCGCGGGCTCTGGGATCCGGAATATGCGAGCTACGACAAGGAAACGGGCGCGAGCGGCACACGCACGAAACTGCTGAAGCGATTTCAGAACATCATTGACCACTACAATCCCGGCATGAAGATGTCGCTTTCGGAGTACGACTATTTTTATTGGCAGGGCCATCCGGAGGATCCGCAGGTGGCGGCGCTGGGGCAGGTGGATTTCCTCGGCACTTTTGCCCGCAACGGTATTCAGTTGGCGTGCAACTGGTACATCGGCGAGCCGGATCAGTCCGGCGGTGATTACCACAACGCGGTGGACTCGGCGAAGCAGGCGATGTTCAATGAGCAGGGGCAGCCGAATCCGAAGTACTGGGCGTTCAAGCTGATGAGCCTCAATTTCAGGGATCGCGCCCTGATGGCGGAGTCCTCGGACGACAGCGCATTCAGCGTTTACGCGGGCCTGGACACCGGGCCATCCCAACTCGTCGTGGCGGCGCATTACAAGGGTCTTTATCATCCCTGGTGGCACGAGGATAACCCGGGCGGGTTCATCGAGGGGCAGGACGCATCCAACGCCACGATCATCGTAAGCAATTTCACCATCACCGGCGTGCAGAGTGTGCACCGGTTCGGACGGAACGATCCCGGTATCATGCATCTCGAAACGGGAAGCGTTTCGCTGGAAGAAGACCGCTTCACTTATTCATTCGAACCGCTGGCGGTGTACCTTTTCCGCTTGCACGGGCAGGTTACTCCACCGCCCGAAGAGTCGCCGGAAACCTGTCTGCACGTTTATCCGGCGAGGCTTGATTTCGGACCCTACGATACCGGCGCAGAGCTTGTCCCGGTCGAAGATCATGACCACGTGATCATCGGATTCAGCACCAATTTCACCCATGCCTTGAAGATCAGCAACGTCCGCTCCGGAGGGACTTCGTGGACGATTTCGGAGTCGTGCGACTGGCTCAAGATTGTGGACGGGGCTGTCGGAACGGCGCGCGTGACGGACGTGGTGCACTTGATGATTACGAACAAGCAGGCGTTCGGCACCGGCGTCTACAGCACGGACGTGACGGTCGCGACATCGGAAGGAACGGTTCTTGTGCCCGTGACCATGGAAGTGCTCCCGGGCGAAGCGGGGGGAGAGCTTCGCCTGTTCGATGCCGAGACACATTCGCTTGCGCATACATGGGGTGCCGCCGAACCCTATTCGCTCGGTTTCTACGACGGACACGGGAACACGGAAGACCGAAATCCGCCGTACATTTACACTTTTTCAATGGACCTCAACGAGTCCTCGCCCCTTGGCGGGCTGGCGTCGTTGCGTGTGGATTTTGACCGCTCGGCCGGCGACAATTCGGCGGGACGGCTCTATACCGCCTTCGGAACATACGGGCACTATGACCGGACGATGTGCTGGGTGCCTACGAATGCCAACCCGTCGAACTACGTCTTCAAGTTCGACATCAAGACCAGGACCGAAGGCACCGGGTTCACGAAAACGCGACTGCTGGTCGTCATCACGGATGACACCGCGCAGACGAACAAGGGGAAGCCGGATGTTCTCATTGACGATTTCAAGCAGAGCATGGAAATCGAAGACGGGGTGTGGCAGACGGTCGCGATTCCGCTGGGCGGAAACTTTTTCGACTGGAAATATCCGGGCGGACAGGACGGCCGTCTTGTGGAGCTGGATCTTTCCCGCATCCGGCAGGTCGAGTTCTGCCCGTGGGTCGGTCACGAAAACCGGAAAGGGGTGATGTGGCTGGACAATTTGCGCATCGAAACAGCGGATGCCGGTGGAAATCGTTATCCCGTTGCCGTGGCGACGCAGGGCCGCAAGCTGATTGGGAACACCGACACCGTTCAATTATCGGCGACGAACAGCCATGACCCGGACGGCTCGGTCACCGCTTACGAATGGTCGCCCGGCGCCGGGCTTTCGGCGACCAACGCCGCGACGGTTACATTCACGCCACCCGGTGCCGGTGTGTTCACTTTCGACCTGGTGGTGACCGATGACGCCGGATTGCGCAGCCGCAACCCGGCACAGGTGGTCATCAAGGTGATCCCGACCCTGGTCGGGACGAGTATCGAATTATTCAGGGACGAAGCGATGACCGATCCCGTGATCGGCATTGCAAGCGACTGCCTGGACGTGTACGTGAGGTTGAGCTGCAGCGCGGGGGGTGTGCCGGAGGAGCGGGATTTCACGGTCGCGCGGGTTGAGACGGATGATGCATACGGACCGGACAGCCACAATGGCACCGATGCGATTGATATCATTCTCGAGGAGACGGGGCCCGACACGAAAGTGTTTACCGGACACTTCCGGCTGGCCGCGTTCAGCGACGAGCTTGAGGAGCGCATCGGCGCGTCGCCGGGCTCGATGGTGACGGTGAGCGACGCCGGGGTCAGCGCGTCCGTCACAGTGGGCTCCCAGGCGTATGGGCATGAAATGATCGTGGACCATATCGAGCGCGGCGACGGCGCGCTCAATAACCTGGAAGGCGCGTGGTATCTCTACGACGACAATTACAACGCCAACACCAGCGTTGTTTACATGGTGACGACCCATGACGGCGCGTACGCCGGCTCGACGGAATCCATGCACGCGTGGGGCACGTTGAAGTTGGGGCCCACGGGATCGGTGGACCAGTTGTTTGCGGGGGTCGCCACGAAGTTGACCTACCTGACCGAGCAAACGACGAATGCGGTGTACGACCTGGGCAGCACGACGGGCGTGAAAGGCATCAGTTTCTGGCTCAAGGGCAACGGCACCCGGCTTTCGGTTGTGCTGCGTTCGATGATCATCAGCAATTACGATGATTATCTCTACACCATTGATTACACGCCGAGCAACGGGTGGCGGCAATACCAACTGCTGTTCACCGATTTCCAGCAGGAGGGGTGGGGGCAGGAAGCGGTCGAGCGCGAGACCGCGCTGCGCTATGTGAATTCCGTTCAGTTCAAGTTCGCCTCCAAGATCAATAACGAAACGAACCAGGTCTGGATTGACGATGTCGCACTCTTCGGGGGGCGGATCTCATATGCGTCCAACGTGGTGTATCGGAAAGACAATCTCGTGAGCATGGAAGGTTTCGGTGGGATGGTTCTCGCGAATCCTTCGTTTACCAATGCCGGGTCGGGAAGCGCAACGATCCATGGGTGGACCCTGGCCGGAAATGTGCGCGGTGAGGACTGGGGCTCCAACGGCGGCGACGCCGTGTTCGCGTGGTGGAATGGAGCGGGTGGCAACATCGGCCAGGTGATTGACGGGATCGTGGCGGGTCGGCAGTACCGTTTTCTTGTGGACATGACCCGGTCGGCGGATTACGACGGCGAGTTGTATCTCGACCTGGTCTGGCAGACCGCGGGCGGCGCGGCGATCTCCACAAACTCCACGCCTGACATTGCGCCGGATGTCACGACCGCGGATTGGCCTTTTTCGTCTCACGGCACGGATCTGGTGGAGGCGCCGGCCCATGCGGCCCGGGTGCTGGTGCGGATTCGATCCGCCGGGGTAGGCGCGGGCAATGCGAAGGCGCACGATGCACAGGTTGTATCGGAATTGCTTCCCGACCATGCGTGGCAGGCGTGGGTGGATGGCTTCAGCGTGGCTTACACCAACGATGCGGCGGAAGGAGACGCGGCCGCCGTACTTGCTTCGACGAGCACCGATTGGGTGGCGGGCATGCTCGTGCCGGATGTCTGGCAGACGCCGGCCCAGCACATGACGAACTTCGCGTCGTTCGACGGCCTCGCCATCAAGGCGCGCCGCGCACCCGGGTTCGGCGAGCCGGGCAGCACCCATGCGCGCATTCGTTTGGGCGTGGTCACGGGAGAAACGGAAGTCGCCAGGACGCGCTGGATGCCGGTGGACGCCGGCGAGTGGAGAGATACGACGCTCTTCCCGAAAGAGCGTTTTTACACGATTGCCACCGCGGATGCGCCTGATCTTGGCGATTGCGTGGTGTGGTCCAATGATTGGCGCTCGGTGGACCGGCTCTACATCTACTATGGGCCGGACACCAACGGGTTCACGCCCTGCAGGATATTCGTGGATGATTTCAGGCCTTATGTCGAAGCCGATTCTCAGTGAGAGGTGATCTATGAAACACGAAATTAAGAAAATGGCGCTGATGATGATCGCAGCGGTTCTCTGGGCAAACGCGGCGCGAGCGAACCCGGGTGATTACATGGTGCTGCACAGTTTCGCGGGCGGTGCGTCCGATGGTGGGCGTCCGGTATCCGGCCTTATCCAGGGCGCGGGTACATTGTACGGCATGACGCCTTACGGCGGAGCGTGCAATCGCGGGGCCGTGTTCGCGCTGGATCCGGCGGGCGAAGGGTATGAACAGCTTCATTCGTTTTCCGGCCCCGACGGCAAGTTCCCGCTGGGTGCACTTCTCCTGCATGGCACGAATCTGTTTGGCATGACCAGTCGCGGCGGCGCGGAAAACGATGGCGTGATCTTCCGCGTCGGCACCAACGGTCTCGGATTCACCATATTGCATCACTTTGACGGGGGCGATACGAACAACGGAGCGCTGCCATGGGGATCGTTGATTCAAAGCGGTGGCGTGCTGTACGGCATGACCTTTAATGGTGGGCTGACCAATCGGGGCACGATATTCAGGATCAATCCCGACGGAACCGGCTATACGAATCTGCACCGTTTCCTTGGCCCCCCGGTGGACGGCAAGCATCCGAAAGGAGATCTGCTCGCGGATGGAGACAAGCTGTATGGACTGACGGCGCAGGGCGGTAGCAACAACATGGGCGTCGTTTTCGCGATGAATCAGGACGGCTCCGGATACGAAGTGATCCGGCATTTCAGGGCCAGTGGCGAGGGCGTCAATCCGTCCGGCAACCTGCTGCGCGATGGCGGGTTCTTCTATGGCGTCACGCCTTCTGGGACCGACAATGCAGGCGCGGTTTTCCGGCTCAGCACCGATGGGAAGGAACTGACATGGCTGCGGCAGCTCACCGGCGCAGCGTCGGACGGCGCAGCGGTGTATTCCGGCCTGGTCCGGCACGACACAAAGCTTTACGGCGCTGCGCGGTTCGGCGGCGCAAACGGGCATGGGATCCTGTTTTCGCTGGGCGGCAGTTTCTCGAACCAGTTCGCTTGGCCGCTGGGAGGGGAGCCCGTGGGAAGTTTGCTGTCGGTCGGCGATAGCATTCTAGGGACGGCCCACAAGGGTGGGGCAGGCCATCTCGGACAGGTGTTTTCCTTCGAGCCTTTCACGGGCGACGTTGCAACGGCGTGGTGTGCGATCACATGGATTGATGATGGCGGAATGGGCGAAACGCTGGAGGGCGACCAGAATAACCGGCGCATGTATCTTCGTCACAGCACGGGCGGGGGAGCGCCGGATGCGGCTTTCGTCGGATATGGATTGACCGGCGATGCGGACGATGCGACGTGGACCTGGATACCGCTTGCGGATTACGGGGACCTGGGTGCCGATTATGAATTCACCGGAAAAATGGCGAGAGCCTCCAGTGGCGATTATTACGTGGCGGCGAAGTTCATCAAGGGGCGTCATGTCTATTACCCGTCGGCCGCATTCAATTCGTGGGGTGATTGGGATACCGGTCTGTATGCAACAAACCGCTGGCGGGTCACGGCTTTGACGGCGCCCTCGGATGTGTACGCGCAATACATCAGCACAAACCGCGTTGACGTACACTTCAAAGGCGATGGCGCGCACTGGGTCATCGTGTTCCGGAAGCAAAGCGCGGCGCCCGATTTCACGGATGTGGAAGACGGGGTGGAGTATTATGTGGGCGACGATTATGGGGCGCGCGGTGAGTGCGTGTATCGGGGCGATGCTGCTTTGTATGTGGACGACGAGTTGGCGACACACTCGGTTTATCAGTATCGCCTTTATACTGAAAACTGGTCGTTCTATTCCACCGGCGCGCTTGCCTCCGCCAGCACCGATCCGGAGCGCGATGATGATGCAGACCAGATGCCCAACCAGTATGAAGTGGACCAGTCGTTCAATCCCGGCCTTGCAGCGGACGGCGCGGAAGATGCCGATGACGACGGCATGGCGAACTGGAAAGAGTATGTTTCTGGGACGAACCCGCGCGACGAAACTTCGTTCCTGGCAATACACGAGGGCGTGTATGACGGAGATGGAGACCGTTTCGTGATCACGTGGAGCAGCGTGGCGGGCAAGCGCTATGCTTTGCACAGCACGGATAATCCGTCGGCCGGCCTGACCAATGAACTGGCCACGCTGATTCATGCGACGCCGCCGCAAAATGTCTGGACGGCGGCCGTGTCGGGCGTCGAGAAGAGCTATTTCGGCGTGCGCGTTCATCGCTGAGCTGTCTTCGGTCTTGGCAGCGGGCGCTCTGCGTTTATACTGCGTGCAAGGGAGAGCACAACGCGGAGGGGGCCATGAGAAATACTGCCTTAATGTGGGCCGTTATTGCATCGGCTGCCATTGCCTGTACGGTTGAGGCGGCCGAAATTCACGACGCGGCAAAGAGCGGGGATACGGCGCAGGTGCAACTTCTTCTGAGGGGTGATCCCGCACAGGTGCATGCGCAGGCGAGAGACGGAAAGACACCGCTCCATTATGCCGCGCTGAGCGGAGGTCCGGCCGTGGCGCGCCTGCTCATCCAGGGGGGTGCGGATATCAATGCGGAAGATAAGGATAAATGGACGCCGCTTCATTGCGCTGCGTTGAACGGTCAGGTGGAGGTCGCGAAACTCCTGGTTTCGCGCGGGGCGAATATTCAGGTGGTGGACAATACCGGATCCACGCCGATCTTCTGGGCAATCCAGAAAGACCAGGTGGAGATCACGAAGCTGCTGCTTGAGCGCGGCGCGAACATCCGGCTTCGCCGCAACGACGGGAAAACGCCGCTGCATTTTGCGGCGCGCGGCACGTATCTCCAGATCGCGCAGATGCTGCTGGATCGCGGGGCGGAAGTGAAAATACACGACAACACGGGAGCGACCCCGTTGCATGTCGCGTCGCTTCACAACCAGAGGGGGATGGTTCAGTTGTTGCTGCAGAAAGGGGCCGACATCAACGCGAAGGACAATGCAGGGCGGACGCCGCTGAAGCATGCCGTATCGAGAGGGTACGAAGATCTTGCTGAATTTCTGCGGCAGAACGGTGGAAAGGAATAATCGCGGCCGTATGGTATTCAAGAGATGCGCACGCCCTCACAAGTGGCTCGGCGACCAGAGCGCCCGTTGATGATTTACGATGGCGCGTGCGATTTCTGTGTCCGATGGATTGGACGCTGGCGCCGGATTGCAGGCGAAGCGATCGAATATCTTCCTGCGCGCGAGGTGGGTGACCGGTTCCCCGAGGTGCCGGCAGGGCAATATGACGAGGCGGTGCATCTGGTCGAGCCGGATGGGCGTGTTTCCCGTGGCGCGGAAGCGGCGGCGCGTTCGCTTTCCTGCGGACGCGGCTTGCGCTGGCCGTTATGGATTTATTTACGCGTGCCCGGCGCGGCGCGAATCACGGAGGCGGTGTATCGTTTCATTGCGCGCCGCAGGCATTGCCGGACGAACGCGAGGGAAACATCGCGCAGCGAACGTTGAATTTTGTTTTCAGCCTGACGGTGTTTTATATTCTGTGTTTCTTCTTCTCTCTCACCCGGTGCGCGCGCGGACGAAGACGAAATAGAAGAACAGCACGGCGGCCAGCACATACATCAGCCAGCGCACCTCGCGGCCCTTGCCGCTCAGGAGCTTGATGATGGGATAGCTGATGAAGCCGAGAGCGAGGCCGTCGCCGATCGAATAGGTGAGTGGAATTCCGATCATCACGACGAAGGCTGGAATGGCTTCGCTGAAGTCGTCCCAGTCAATTTTCAGCACGTTGCGAATCATCATCGCTCCGACGACGACCAGTGCGGGCGCGGTGATCGAGGCATAGCTGCCGATCATGCGGACGAGCGGGCTGAAGAAGAGCGCCAGCAGGAACAGCGCGGCTGTGACGAGGCTGGTGAGCCCGGTCCGGCCGCCCTGTTCGACGCCCGCCGCGCTCTCAATGAAGCTGGTTACGGTGCTGGTTCCCGCGCACGCGCCGACCACGGTGCCGACGGCATCGGAAAGCATCGCCTGCCGCGCGCGAGGCAGCTTGTTATCCTTGATGAACCCCGCCTGCTCGCTGACGCCGATGAGCGTGCCGATCGTGTCGAAGACGTCCATGAAGAGGAAGATGATGATGAACGGGATCATCTGCCAGCTCAGCAGGGCGACCTTGATATTCATCTGCATGAGTGTGGGGCGGACGCTGGGTGGCCGGGATACGAACCATTGCCAGACAGCATCGCCCCGCGAGGGAAGCGAAAAGAGGGTAGCCATGCGCGTCTGTTGCATCGGCTCCGAGTGCCAGAGCTGCGGGGCGAGAACGGGCAGGGCAAGACGAATGACGACGGCGGTCAGTCCGGCGATGCCGATGCCCCAGATGATGGAGCCGCGCACCCGGCGTGCGTGCAAGGCGGCCGTGGCGATGAGGCCGGTGAAGAAAACCAGTATGTCGGGCGACGCGAGATGGGTATTCAGTTTCACGGCAGTGCCGGGATCCTTGAGAATCAGTCCGGAATTCTGCAGGCCGATGAACGCGATGAAAAGGCCGATGCCCACCGCGATGCCGTTCTTCATGCTGGAACTGATGGCGTCCACCAGCATTTCGCGGATGGGGGTCAAGGAGAGGGCGAGGAAGAGAACGCCGGATATGAATACAACCCCCAGCGCGACCTGCCATGCTTGCGTTGTTCCATCCTGCACGACCTGCAGGGTTGCCGCGGCCGGGAGCACGGAGAACAGGAAGAAAAAATTTTCGCCCATGCCGGGCGCCTGGGCGATGGGGTATCGCGCGTACAGGGCCATGATGGCTGTTGCCACCGCGGCGGACACACAGGTGGCCACCATGACCGCGCCGAAATCCATGCCCGTGCTGAAGCCGAACATCGCCCCGGAAAGAATGGCGGGTTGCACAAAGATGATGTAAGCCATGGTAAGGAATGTCGTTATTCCTGCCAGGATTTCGGTGCGCACGGTCGTATTGTTCTCGTCGAAGCGGAAAAAAAGATTGAGCATCACATCGCCCCTCCACGTCGTTTCGAGCCCAGTATGGGGCTGGTTTGCGGGGTGTCAAGAATCCGCGTTGGCGGTTGCAGCGTCCATGCCGTTATGATAGAAGAAATCCGCTTTGCGACGTTATTGGCTGAAACAAATAAGGAGATTAGAAAATGGCACGCGTCCGCAATTTCAGCGCCGGTCCGGCTACATTGCCTGTGGAAGTTCTCGAAGAAGCGCAAGCCGAAATGCTTGATTACAAAGGTTCGGGACTGTCTCTTCTTGAGGCGAGTCATCGCGGCAAGGAGTACGCGGCCGTTCATGATGAAGCGGTGGCGAATGTGAAGAGCCTGCTGGGATTGGGTGATGAGTTTGCCGTGCTGTTCCTCCAGGGCGGAGCCAGCGGGCAGTTCGCAATGGTGCCGATGAATCTGCTCGGGGAAGGGCAGTCCGCCGATTACGTCAATTCCGGAGCGTGGGCTTCCAAGGCGATCAAGGAAGCAAAGGTTGTTGGGAAGGTGAACGTCATTGCCGATACAGGCAAGGAGATCCCGACGCGCCTGCCGGCACCGGACTCGCTGAAGTGCACGCCGGGTGCAGCCTACCTGCACATCACGTCCAACGAAACGATTGCCGGAACCCAGTGGAAAACTTTTCCGAAGGCGGATGCGCCAATCGTCGCGGATATGTCCTCGGATATTCTTTCCCGTCCGTTCGATGCTAAGCCCTTCGGGCTGGTCTATGCGGGCGCACAGAAGAATCTCGGTCCTGCCGGCGTGACACTAGTGATCATCCGCAAGGATCTTGCGGAGAAAGTATCAGAGAAGGTCCCCGTGATCTTGCGTTACAAGACACACATTGCCGAGAACTCGTTGTACAACACGCCTCCTTGCTTTGCGATCTACCTGGTCACGCTCGTTACGCGGTGGATTATCAAGAACGGCGGGCTTCAAGCGATGTCGAAACGGAACGGCGACAAGGCCGCGAAGCTCTACGCGGCGATTGATTCGTCAGGTTTCTACAAGGGAACGGCCGTCAAGGAATTCCGGTCCGACATGAACGTGACGTTCCGGCTGCCTTCGGAGGCACTGGAAGAGGCGTTTGTGAAAGAGGCGTCCGGCCGGGGCTTGAAAGGGCTCAAGGGCCATCGTTCGGTGGGCGGCATCCGCGCCTCGATTTACAACGCGTTCCCCCCGGAAGGTATTGACGAACTCGTCGCCTTCATGGGAGAGTTTCAGAAGAAGAATGGATAGAGATCAGAAGTCAGAGGTCAGCTTGCCGATTACGGACCTCTGACTACTGTCCCCTGACTGCTGAATTCTGATACAGGGTGCCTGTAGCTCAATTGGACAGAGCGTTGGCCTCCGGAGCCAAAGGTTGTGGGTTCGACCCCCGCCAGGCACACCATCCTTCGCTCTGCGCCCCGAATCACGGATGATTCGGGTTTTGAGCTACGGATGGCAAGCCATCTCCCACATGATTACAACAAAAGGCGCAGAGCGAAGGATGCCCTGCGAAGCACCGGCGCGAAGCGGCGAGGGCGAAGCAGGGCGTGTATGAATTTTGTGTACCTTTTGCAAAGTCTAGCCTCCCCCAAGAAGAAGTATGTTGGGTTGACAGAAGACGTGGAAGCTCGATTGAGACAACATAATCAGGGATGCTGCACTCACACTGCAAAATGGCGGCCGTGGAGGTTAGTGGCATGCGTGGGAGTGAATGACCGGTCTCGTGCGGCGCAGTTGGAACGATATTTCAAAACGGGATCGGGCCATGCTTTTGCCAAAAAGCATTTATGGTGAGGTTAGCTGCTCCCAAACGGACGGGTTCTAATTCTCCCATCCCTTGATTTCTTCACCGCCTTTGACATAATCAGGCGAATGAGCAACAAAGCAAACCCGTCATGCCTCCGTCCCGACGGCCGCACCGCTTCCGAACTCCGTCCCGTTGAATTTGTCCCCAACCCAGCGC
>CAZTYH010000052.1:20582-22039 GCA_964617565.1 uncultured Verrucomicrobiota bacterium | reverse complement strand
TCACCCATACCTCCTCACCACCGCCCTCACGACGCCGCCGATGGTGAGCGATCGTTTCGGGCGGATAAAACGATACTTGGGATTCGCCGGATCCAACCGGACGCCTGCGCGATCCTTTTCGAAATATTTGATCGTCCACTCGTCATCCACCTGTGCCACGACAATGTCGTGTAGCTTGGGTGCCACACCTTTCTCAACCAGAACAATGTCGCCGGGATGAATACCCGCTTCGATCATGGAGTCGCCCTGAATAGTCAGCATGAACGTGGCTTCGGGCCGCCGGATGAGATATTCATCCAAGCTGATCGTATCCACCAATTCCTCTTCCGCCGGCGACGGGAACCCGGCCTGCACGAAACCCAGGAGACGGATGCCACCGGTGACTCGTCCGGTCATGGCGATCTTGCCATCGCGCTTGCGCAGATAGCCATGCTCCACCAGCTTCTGAATGAGGCCATGAACCGCGTTCTTGGATCGGTAGCCGAAAACTTTGAGCATTTCGGCATATCCCGGGACCCGTCCTTCCTGCTGATAAAATCGCCGCAACGCCCGGACCTTTTCGTTCAAATCGAGCTTTCTAGGCATGGCTGAAATCTCCTTCTGTAATCAGCATACACCGTAACTGAACGATGGTTCAGTTTCAAGGAGAAAAAGTCATTTTGAATTCATCACGCTTTGATCACCGTTCTACGGCCCGCCGGCGGCGGGCCCTCCCTTTCTGCCCGATCTACCGCTCAAAAGGATCTCGGGTGACGACCTGTCCGCAATAAATACAATAGGACCGATTCCGCTCCAGCGTCCGATTGCAGGTCGGACACTGAGCTACACCGGATGGCGCCACGCGACTGTCCAATTTTCCGTCGCGCAGATCAATTTCCCTGATTTTGTGCGCGAGATCATCATCCGTATAGCCATGCTGCTCTTTCAGGATTTCCCACAAGGCTTCGGTGATCATAAGGAGTCGCTCGATCTCATCGCTCAGCGCGCGAACTTTCTCTTCTGCACGCGCCGCTTTTGACTCGGCTGCACCGACAGAAACAGCAGAACCGACATCCTGTTGTTGCCTGAACCCTCTGGAAAATGAATATGTGGTCATCGCGCCCTCCCCTTTATTCGGTTTAATAAAAGAAGATTACCCGGAGGACGAAGTGATGAGTAGTCGGAATTACGACGACCAACCCTTGCCAAGAACACGGTCTCCGCGACCATTGCCAAAATTTTTCCGATCATTGAGAACGTCCCATTTTCTTGTGTTGACCGAGCCAGACAGATGGATTCGCCAAGGATTTCTTCGTGACGCCCATGCGCTTTTCGCTGTAGCAGAAGCGCTCTCCAGAACGCTTCAAGTTACGCGCTCTGGAGAGCGCGTCTACAGCAACCATCTCGCCACAAGGAAATGAGATGTTTTCTAATCACCGGACTGGTGTTGCGTAAATCGCCGCAGAAGATGATCGGTG
>CAZTYH010000052.1:0-20482 GCA_964617565.1 uncultured Verrucomicrobiota bacterium | reverse complement strand
AATCCTGCCACAAGAAGGAGCAACTATAATTGTCTTGCTCGTAATGTCAACTTTCACAATCCTATTTCGCGGCCTGGAGCAGGCCTTAAAAAGGAGATTACGATGAAGCGATTCCGCACGGTTTTGTTCCTTGCGTTTTTAACCCTGGCGATTTTTCTCCCGGTTTTCACTGTTCTCGCACAGGATATTCCCGAATCCGACGAGATCGTCTCTGGGGAATTGGAAGTTGATGCGGCAGAACCGGAAGTGGTCATTGAAGAGGATGTTTTTGACGAATATGTGCCGACCGAGGAAGCGGAACAGAAGCCGCCGATGAAATTTGTGGTTCTCCTTCCTGAACAGATAGACCGACAGTGGTTCTGGTTCTACTACACCGACGAAGCCCAGCACATCGTTCAGAGTTCTGTTGAAAAGGCATTGATTGATGTCGGCGTGGACGTGATTGACGTAGCCTCCATGGATTCATCCGGCAGCATCAACGACATCATGTCCAAAGATTCCGCCCTTCAAAAAGCGAAGGCCATCGGGGCAGAGTATGCGATCATCGGCACCGCTATCGCCGATAAAAAGAGTGAAGGCGCCGCTTACGGGGTAACCGTGATTCGCGCATCGGCCACCATCACCGCGCGTATCATTCGCGTCGCGGACGGCAAGGTCATTGCCGTGGAAGAAGCGGAGGCCGAAGAAGGCGGCCAGGCGCTCAAGGGCGCCAGCCGGGACGCGCTCAAAAAGGCGGGCCGTGATATCGCTCGAAAACTTGCGCGCGCCGCCCAAGGCATTGCCGCACAGTAAAGGATATCCAGATCAACGATGAAGCACGAACACAGCAGGCGGAGCGACTTGCCTTTCCATTGGCCGGAATCTCCTCTGCATGTGGTGCTGGTCAATCCGGAGATCCCGCCCAACACGGGAAACGTCGCCCGGCTTTGTGCCGCGACAGGCTCTATCCTTCACCTGATCGAGCCGATGGGGTTCCGGATCACCAACGCGAAACTCAAACGGGCCGGACTGGACTACTGGGACTCCATTGACGTGCGCGTGCATCCGGATTATGAGACGTTCCTCTCGGTCGTGAAACCACTCCGTGTTTTCATGTTCAGCACCGGGGGCCGGAAATCATATCTGGATGCCGATTATAAGCCAGGCGACGCCCTTGTCTTCGGATGCGAAACGAAGGGCTTGCCGGACGATCTCCTTGAACGGTTTCGCGCCAATGTGCTGGGCATACCCATCCAAGCTGAACACGTCCGCTCCCTGAATTTATCCACTGCGGCCGGGATCGTCGTTTATGAAGCTTTACGCCAGATTCACAGCGGCATCGTAAAATCGAAAGAACAGACATTATAGCCACGCCTTACCAGGCGCGGCTGATAAGCGGTGGTTTTTTTTGAACTATTTGAACATCCTATCAGTCAATTAACGTGATTATCGGAACCAGTAGAGACAAGGAGTGATATCCGTGAATACAGGCATAGGCGTCATCAATGAAAGAGTGAAGGAAGAAAGCGTTCTAGTTACTACGTTGCGCGCGGAAATGGCCAAGGTGATCGTCGGCCAGAAATACCTCGTGGATCGTTTGATTATCGGGCTTCTCGCGAACGGGCACGTTTTGCTCGAAGGCGTGCCGGGCCTGGCCAAAACCCTTTCGGTTAAAACATTGGCGGCCCTGTTGAATACCAGCTTCCATCGCATTCAGTTCACACCCGATCTCCTCCCCGCGGACCTGATAGGCACATTGGTTTACAATCCGAAAGACGGCAACTTCGTCACAAAGAAAGGTCCTGTTTTTGCCAATATCATCCTGGCCGATGAAATCAACCGGGCCCCGGCAAAGGTACAAAGCGCTTTGCTTGAAGCCATGCAGGAACGTCAAGTGACGATTGGCCAGGAAACATTCAAACTGGCGGAACCCTTTCTCGTTCTGGCAACCGAAAATCCAATTGAGCAGGAAGGCACATACCCACTGCCCGAAGCCCAGGTGGATCGTTTCATGCTCAAGTTGCGCATCACCTACCCCGACATCGAGGAAGAGAGAAAGATTCTCGACGCCATGTCGGTAACGGACAAACCGTTTGCCGTTAAACCCGTGGTCGAGCCGGCCGCCATTCTTCGCGCCCGGAAAGTGGTGGATGAAATCTACGTGGACGAAAAGATCAAGGACTACATCCTCAGCATCGTGTTTGCCACGCGCGACCCGGAGAAATATAAACTCGCACTGAAGGAGTACATCCGGTTCGGCGGCTCCCCGCGCGCAACGATTTACCTGACCCTCGCTTCGAAGGCCCACGCTTTCCTGCAGGGCCGTGGATACGTCACGCCGCAGGACGTGAAATCCATAGCGCCCGATGTGCTGCGTCACCGCGTGCTGGTTTCCTACGAGGCGGAGGCGGAGGAAATGACGTCCGATGACATTGTCGCGAAGGTTTTGAACGAATTGCCGGTGCCATAAGGGGAATGGAGTGATGGAGTACTGGAGAAATGGAATGATGGGCCTGAAGAAGAGGACGTCCTTTTCTCCCCCCAATACTCCAACTCTCCAACACTCCATTACTCCAATCAGAGAGCCATGATCCCGAAGGAGATACTCAAGAAGGTTCGCCGGATTCACATCCGCACCAAGCACATGGTGAACGATGTGTTTGCGGGTGAATACCATAGCGTCTTCAAAGGCCAGGGCATGGAGTTCCAGGAAGTCCGCGAGTACGTACCGGGTGACGAAATCCGATCCATTGACTGGAATGTGACCGCCCGCATGGGGCATCCTTTCGTAAAGGTCCTGACAGAAGAGCGCGAATTGACGGTCATGCTGCTCGTGGACATCAGCGCCTCCAATCTTTTCGGCAGCTCGACACAGCTCAAAAAAGACCTGGCCGCCGAAATCGCGGCGGTGCTTGCGCTCGCAGCCGTAACAAACAACGATCGCGTAGGACTCATCCTTTTCAGCGAAGAGGTGGAGAAGTATATCCCTCCCCGGAAGGGCATCGCTCATGTATTGCGCGTCATCCGTGAAGTACTCTATTTCAAGGGAAAGCACCGCGGTACCCGAATCACTCCCTCCCTCGATTTCCTGAACCACGTGTGCTCGCGCAGATCCGTCGCGTTTCTGATCAGCGATTTTCTCGCTGCCGAAGACATCGCACGCCCGCTTCGAATTACATCGCGGCGACACGACACCATCGCGGTATCCATCCAGGACAAGCGGGAACGGGCATGGCCGTCCGCCGGAATCGTCGACTGGATGGATCTTGAGACGGGACAACGCGTTCTCGTAGACACCAGCGATCGCGCGACGCGCCGGGCTTTTGCGGACCTTGAGACCGAGCGCCGCGAGAAGACACGTGAGATCCTGATCTCCAGTGGCGTGGATTGCATATCCGTAAACGCGGGCGAGCCCTACGAGCGTGAGTTGGTGCGCTTCTTCAAAACACGGGAGCGCAGGTTCAGGCGATGAAGACACGATCATCCATGGTAACGCTGTGCCGTGTAGAGCGAAGCAAGGGAGTTCTTCGCTTTCTCAGCGCCCTCATCCTGCCCTTTGTCATCGCCTCGTGCGGCACACGCGAACCTGAAGAACCGGCTCCCGGGCCGCTTGCCGTGCAGGTACAACTGAGCACTAACCAAATCCATGTAGGTGATGTATTTAATGCGCATCTGCGGGTACAGCACCCTTTCGGCAGCACCCTTCGCATACCTGACCTCGCGCGCGGGAAGGAATTGGTCGTGCGAAGCCACGATTCACGGCAGTCCGAATTCTCGAAAGATCAGGTTCTAACGGATGTCCATTACCGATTATCCTCCTTTATGCTCGGGCAGCACGTGATCTCGACCGGTCGTGTGGAATGCGTGGCGGCCAGCGGAGAACGGCTCGTGCATGACTTCCCCTTCGCATCCATTGAGGTTGTCAGCGCGCTTCCGGGTTCCGATGAAGCTTTTCGCGACATCAAAGATACGGTCCGTTGGCCCGGCGCAACACCCCGCTGGTTGTGGGGTCTCATTCTCATAGCTATTGCGGCCGCTCTCGCCGGTTTTGCCGCCAGGCAATTCCTGTCCAAGCCGCGCACGTTTCTCCATTATCCACCGCCCGAACCTCCGCACGAAACAGCACTGCGCCGACTTCGAGCGCTTAAGGCCAGGGGATGGATCGAGGCCATGAACGTGGAGCCGTTCTACGTCGAGCTATCCGCCATCGTTCGTCAATATATCGAGAACCGATTCAATTTGAGAGCACCGGAAATGACAACCGAGGAGTTCATACGCGAAGCGGCCGGGTCGCGCCGGCTCAACGATGAGCAGCAAAAGCTGACCGCCGGCTTTCTTGAGCAAGCCGACCTTGTAAAATTCGCGCGTTACCAACCGGAACGTGCCGACATGGAAAGCGCTTTCCAGGCAGCTGAGACGCTCGTTCTGCAAACCACGCCGCACCCCGTTCAGGAGGACGAATCCATCAAGGCATGAGCTTTCATCATCCAATCCTGTTGTTGCTTCTCCTGCTGGTGCCAGGCATGGCTTACCTGCGGTACGCCCGGTGCAGGCAGCCCTCGCTGCGTTTCAGCGACAGCCGGATATTAACCCGATTGAAGCCGGGTTGGGCTGTTCTCGCTCAACCGCTTCTGCCTGTTTTATATGTGCTCGGCGTCGGATTCCTGATCGTCGCGCTTGCCCGTCCTCGCAGCGGGCTCGCCGAAAGCCGTGTGGATACGGAAGCCGTGGATATTATTCTGCTCGCCGACGTCTCGACCTCCATGCGTGCCGAGGACTTCTCCACGGCCGTCAAAAGAATGAACAGGCTGGACGCCGTACGCGAAGTGATGAAACAGTTTATCTCCGCGCGGCCTTACGACCGTATCGGCCTGATCGCATTCGCCGCCCTGCCCTACACCCTGTCGCCCCTGACCGTAGACCATGGATGGCTGCTTCAGCAAGTGGACCGCCTTGAAACGGGAATGGTTGAAGACGGCACAGCCATCGGTGATGCCATCGCCTCGGCCGTCAACCGACTGCGCGACAGCGTGGCGAAGAGCAAAATCGTGATCCTTCTTACGGACGGCGTCAATAATCGCGGGGTTCTTTCCCCCGACAATGCCGCTCAGGCAGCCAAAGCGATGGGGATAAAGGTGTACACCGTCGGCGCCAGAACTCGAGGTCTTGCCCCCTATCCCGTAACCGATCCATTCGGCGGGCGGCGCTACATCCAACAACCTGCGGATATTGACGAACCCAGCCTGCAACGAATTGCCCAGATCACGGGCGCCGCTTACTTTCGTGCCGAGGATATGAAATCGTTGCAGCAGATCTATCAACAAATAGATGAAATGGAAAAGACCGAGATCACCGTGGATCAATACACACGCTTCGAAGAACGTTTCATGCCCTGGCTGGTCATGGGATTGTTCTGTCTCGGGGCGGAAAAACTGCTTTCTTTGACTCGACTGGGAAGATTGCCATGAAGTGGGGATCGCCTGAAATAACAGCCTGGTTGTTGCTTCTCATCCCGGCGTGGTGGCTCGTGCTGACACTCGAGCGCCGAAAGGGAAATAGCCTGAAGCAACTGGTTGATTCATCCGTTTTACCCGTGCTCGCGCCGGAATGCTCCACACGCAATATACGCCGCCGTACGATCCTCTGGCTGGTCGCTTTCAGCATTGCTTTGTCGGCGCTCGCGCGCCCTCAGTGGGGTTTTTATTGGGAAGAAGCACGACGGCGCGGACTGGATATCATGATCGTGCTGGATACGTCCCGAAGCATGCTCGCCCAGGACATGAAGCCGAACCGGCTCCAACAGGCAAAATGGGGCATCCGCGATCTGGTTCGCAAACTGCGCGGCGACCGCATCGGGCTCGTTGCGTTCGCGGGCAGCAGCTTTCTTCAATGTCCGCTGACCATGGACTACGCGGCGTTTCTTATGACTCTCGACGATGTGCAATTCGGAACGATCGCAAAAGGTGGCAGCGCAATCGAGCAAGCCTTGCGCACCGCAATGGCAGGTTTTGAGGAACGAACCGACGCCGATCGCGTGATTGTGCTGATCACCGATGGCGAGGATCACGAGGGGAATCCTCTGACGCTGCTGGACGATTTAAAGCGCAATAATATACGCATTTATGCGCTTGGGATCGGCACCCTCGAGGGAGAACTTCTCCCGCCTGTCAATGGAACAGCCGGCGGATTTTTCAAGGACCGACATGGAAATGTGGTGAAGAGCGCCTTGCGTGAAGACACCCTTCAGCGCCTGGCGCTCGAAACCGGGGGCATGTATATTCGCTCAACTCCGGGGGAGATCGGGATTGATCGCATTTATTCCCAGGGCATCGCGACACTGCGACGCGACGAGCATGAATCCCGAATGTCCCGAAGACACGAAGAACGTTTTGCGTGGTTCCTCGGTGCAGCCTTATGTCTGCTGATTCTCGAATGTGCTTTGTCTCGGGGAATCCGGGCGGCACGGGAGGAAAGCGCATGAGCCCGCGCATCTCCAGCCTTCTTTGCGTAGCCGCGCTTATAGTCGGTGCAACTGAAGCGTATGCTGATTCCGCGCGGCAAAGCCTCTCTCGCGGTCTTAAGGAATACCAGTCCGGTAATTACGAGGAAGCACAAAAAGCCTTTGAGCAGGCTGCTGGCGGCGCACAAGACGCCCGTCTTGATCCCGGCCCCGCACATTACAATGAAGGCAATGCTTTTTTCCGCCTCGGCCAACCGGAGCAGGCAGCCTCCAAGTTCATGGATGCATTGCGTTCAACAGACCTTTCCCTCCAATCCAAAGCTTTTTTTAATCGAGGGAACGCGTTGTTCCGGCTGGCGGATATCGCGCACGCGGAAGGAGACATGGATACAGCGCTGCAAGCCCTGGAACAGGCGCTCGCAATGTATGAAAACACAATGGCGCTGGACCCCGGCGACCGGGACAGTAAAATCAATTATGAACTGACCCTCAGGAAACAAGAGGAATTGAAGGAGCTTCAACAACAACAGCAACAACAGGAAAAAGAAAAACAGGACCAAGAGCAATCGGATCAACAGAAACAGGATCAACAACAACAACAGCAACAGCAGCAGCCAGAAGAACAACCCGATTCACCCGACCAACCCGATGAACCGGAGAGCACCGCGGAACAACAGCAGCAGCAGGAACAGGAAAATAATGCGCAACAGCAGGATTCGCCGTCCGAAGAAATGACCCCGGAAGAAGCTCGTGTTTTACTGGATGCCATGAGACAGGAAGAACAAGCTTCACGGGAACGATATCGCATGATCCATGGCACTCCTGCGCCCGTGGACAAAGACTGGTAATGAAGATGTTTTGTCATACATTCTTTCGCACTACCTGCGGACTCGCCCTTCAGGTGTTCGCGCTGCTGATGCTTTCGGAAAATATTGGGCTCGCCGCACCACAGGTCGAATACGATATTACGCCACGCGTCCTGCATGTCGGCGAGGCGGCTTCTTGCAGCATTACAGTCAGAGGAGTGGATAACCCACCCACGCCCGGGCTCCCGCCCATGGACGGATGGCAGATCAGCATGGCCAGCAAAGAGCGAAGCTTCTCATCCGGGGCAGGAGGAAGCGACATCGCCATCACTTTCCGATTCCGACTTGTACCCGTAAAAACCGGTACATTCACTTTCGGACCCTTCCAATATGCGTTGGGTAATAATAACACCGCAGAGTTGCCGGCCATTGAAGTGAGAGTACTGCAACCAAACCAACAAGGAGTTCAACAGGAAACGTCGCAGGCCGACTTGCTTTTTGCGGTACTTTCCTCATCATCAACCAACCTTTACAGCCAACAAGTGTTCGACATCACCTTGACGGTCTATGCTGCTCAAGGAGTTAACGTTGGTCGCGACATTGCATTGCTCAACATGCCCTCCAGCGGCATCAGTCTTCAGCAGTTCCAGGAGCTGGGCAGTTCCAGGGAAGTTGTCAACAACAGCATTTACGAAATCCGCCGATTCCGGGCCAAGGCTACCGCCTTAACCGCCGGCACATTTCGATTCGCGCCAACTGTTCGACTATCGCTACTGGTTCCAAGGCAACAACGGCGGGATCCGTTTTCCGAGCGATTTGGCGGCACATTCTTCGATGACTTCTTCGGCCGCCATGAAAGTCAGCCGGTGGATGTTACACCCCCGCCCCTCGAAATCTCTGTCCAGGCGCTTCCCATTGAAAATCAGCCTCCGGGGTTCTCTGGCGCGGTAGGAAACTTCACCTTTCATGCGCAAGTCAGACCATCCGAGGTGGCGGCCGGGGATCCGATCACGGTCAACATCACGATTTCTGGTGACGGGAATATCGAAAATGTCTCTGCCCCTGAAATCGTTGCAGGAAATGAGTTCAGGATTTATGAGGCAAAGATGGTCTCAAGAGATATTGACCTCTCTCGCGCTTCAGGACGCAAAGTGTTTGAGCAGGTATTGATTCCGCGGTCCGCCGACGTGACGAATCTCCCCGCCATCACGTTTTCCTTCTTTAATCCTTCCGATGGAGCATATCGTGTATTGAAGCAGGGCCCCTTCCCGATCAGCGTTTCGCCGGCAACCGGCGTCGTTTCACATGTCGTTCAATCTCATGCCACGCCTGCGGAAACACAGACACAAATCCTTGGATCGGACATTCTCTACCTGAAACCGGCACCTTCCCGATGGCAAAACGGATCGGCGAGAAGCTGGTATCGGTCCAAGTCCTTCTTCGCGATACAATTAATACCGCCCCTATTGCTCGGCCTGCTGTTTGCATTCGTTCGACGTCGCACTGATCTTGAACAGAATTTGGCAAAGGCAAGGCGCCAGAAAGCGTCCCGGGTCGCACGCGAAGCCATACGGCGCGCCGAAAAAGCTCTCTCAAACAATAACCCCCGGGATTTCTTCGAGGCGCTTGCCGATGCCTTGCGCTCTTATTTCGGACACCGCCTCAATCTCGCGCCCGGGGAAGTAACCGCCGAGGTGGTACTCGCCGCATTGCTCCGCGGGGGACTCGACGAACAACATTTCAGAGAACTCGAAAAGCTGCTTGCGCGATGCGATGAAGTCCGTTTTGCCGGCGACACAAACCTGCTGAACGCTGCAGACTTTTCACGAGAGACACTCAACACATTGCATGAACTTCTGAAGAAGTGTGAGAAGATACGCGTATGAAATCGAGGGCACAGGAGTGTAATATTCATGCCTCTTTGCAACGGGCTATCCTGGCGATTTGGATTTGCGTTCTTCTCTTCCCGTCCGTCTCGCATGCTCTAACCGCTGAACAAGGGAATGAATGGCCTGTCGCGCGGATTGAGCAACTGTTTCACGAAGCCGGTCGCGCATACGACAAGGGACAATTTGATGAAGCTGCATCACAGTACCGGCAAATTCTTGAATCGGGACACGGTTCCAAGGAAACCCTGTTCAACCTCGGCAACGCGCTGTTTCGAAGCGGGCGGGTCGCCCAGGCTGTCCTGCAATACAGGCGCGCACAATACCTCAACCCGCGCGATCCCGACATCAGTGCCAATTTAAGATTCGCACTTCAGACAACGGGCGCTACGGTTCCGCAACACAGCGCCTTATCGCGATTCTTTTTCCATGTCAGCAAGGAGGAATGGGTCACTTTGGCGACGGCTTCGTACTGGATCGCCGCGGCGGCCTTCGCGATGTTCCTTCTTCTTCCGGCCCCTTTCAAGTCAGCGGGTATCCGCCTTTTGGTTGTCTTTGTGGCCTTGCTGATCGTATCGCTTCTGGGTATAGGAGCATGGGTCCAATTATGCCGCCGTCCGGAAGTCGTAATCATAAAACCTCAACAACAGGCGCTTTTTGCCCCACTCGAACAAAATGCGACACCGCATTTTGCCTTAACCGAAGGCTCCATCGTACGCGCAGTTGAGTTTTCCTCCGGTTGGGTTAAGATTGCATCTGGAGATCGTGAAGGCTGGGTCAAACATGATGTTTGCGAGCCAGTCTGCATATCTGGGGAATTATGAAGCCACATCCTTCGGGGTTCGGCGCTTGCTGGTGCGCGTTAATTACAATGACCATCGGAGGTTTTGTAGCCTGGGCCATTTCGCTGGATAAAACAAATCCCGACTGGAGCAAATGGTTTCACCTCGTTATTGCAATCACCATTGTCCTGACAGGCCTATGCCTGATTGCCAGACTTTCCTCGTGGTGGATAAGAAGGTAGAGATCGAAGTCCAGCTTAGATCAGACGCTCTAATCAGGAAATTCGCGTGTTGATATAATGGCGTTCCGCTGAGGGATTAATGCTGGTTAACAATTCGTAGGGAATTGTTCGAGCCATCCGCGCCAACTCATCGGCCCAGACCGCACTTTCTCCCTGCTCTCCAATCAGCACGGCTTCGTCTCCGGCTGCGGCATCTCCGTCAGGACCGAGATCCACGGATATCCAGTTCATACTCACACGGCCAATGACAGGACAACGCCTGCCGCGAATCAAAACCACACCCTTGTTACTCAGCGCCCGGTGATAGCCATCCGCATAGCCTGCCGCAATCGTAGCCACAACCGTTGGAGCCGGGGTCACATAGGTGCTGTAATAACCGACAGGGAACCCCGCCGGCAATCGCTTCACCTGCATCACAACCGTCTTCCACTGAAGCAGGGGTTTTGTTTTGAAGCGCATGCGCGGCTCACCCGCTCCATATCCATAGAGCAAAATACCGGGACGCACTGCATCAAGATCCCATTCATTCTGGTAAAGAATGGCACGGCTGCTTGAGACATGCCGAAACAACTTTCGCTCTGCCATCTTCCGGATTTCTGATTCCGCTTGCAGGAAGCGATCCATCTGCGTACAGCCCAAAGACGGTTTTCGGACTTCCACCGACGCAAAATGCGTGCAGATACCGCTTATTTCCAATCCGCTCAAACCATCGAGTTGTGCGAATACGGCTGGCGCCTGCTCCCAAAGTACGCCCAGCCGCCCCATACCCGTATCAATCTTTAAATGCACAGGAAGCCGGCATCCCAACGCTGTGGCGGCATCAGCCAATGCCCTTCCATGAGCCTCATCGAGGACAAGAGGCGTTATGCGGTTCTCTTTCAAGCAAGACACGTCTCCCGGTTCGACCGCACCTAAAACCAGGATATCCGCATGGGGAGCGGCTTGCCGGACTTCGAGAGCCTCATGAACATAAGCGACCCCGAACCAATCCACACCAGCGGAAGCCGCCTTCTTTACAACGGATGGAATGCCGTGACCGTAAGCGCGATCTTTAACGACAAACATGATTGCCGTTTCCGCACGCAAAGCCTGGCGTACCTGCCGGATATTGAACTCCAGCGCCCCCAGATCAATTTCAACCCATGAACTCTTCATCCGTCGCACGCTATTCTCAGGCTCTACTTCATGGCACCCCCGACAGGACTTGAACCTGTGACCCTCGGATTAGAAATCCGATGCTCTGTCCAGCTGAGCTACGGGGGCGTGTCTTTAAAAAGCGAATTCTGAAACCTGAAACCTGAGTAAGCAATAACAAATGCTCAGATCCTGATTCTGGCAAAGCCTCTTTTACCGCACTTCACAACGGCACCGTCGGGCACCTCGATACGTGCCTGCGGATCGGACACCTTCTTATCACCAATCCTCACGGCGCCCTGCTGTATCAACCGCCTGGCTTCGCTATTACTGGAGGACAGGTTCGCCTTCACAAGCAGGGCTATAACAGAAATTTTTCCGTCTTGAAGATCCGATTCCGCAATCTGCACTTCCGGCATTTCTTCCGGCAACTGGTTTTGAGAAAATACGCGCGCGAACTCGGCAGAAGCATCCCTGGCTGCATCCGCATCGTGAAATCGCTCTACAACTTTCCGCCCCAGCTCATCCTTCACATCACGAGGATGACGCGCACCGCTCCGTACGGCCTCTTTCAAGGCGCTTAATTCCGCTTCCGGCATGCATAAGACGAGGGCAAAGTACCGCCACATGAGATCATCGCTGACAGACATTGTCTTGCCAAATATCTCCCGCGGCGACTCGGTAATGCCAATGTAATTGCCGAGACTCTTGCTCATCTTGTTTACACCATCCAGGCCTTCCAACAAGGGCATCGTCATAACCACCTGTGGTACTTGTCCGAACGCCTTCTGCAGTTCGCGCCCCAACAAGAGGTTGAAAAGCTGGTCCGTACCTCCAAGCTCGACATCTGCCTCGAGCATGACGGAGTCGTAGGCCTGAATGAGCGGATACAGGAATTCAACCAACGAAATGGGCTGGCTTGCTGAGTAGCGCTTTGAGAAATCGTCTCGCTGAAGCATCTGCGCAATGGTGACGTGCGCCGATAAACGGACCACGTCGTCAAACTTCATCGGCGAGCACCACTCGGAGTTATAGCGCACTTCCGTGAGGGCGGGATCAAGGATCTTGAACACCTGTTTCTGATACGTCAGGGCATTCTCGGCTACCTGTTCGCGAGACAAAGGCTTCCGTGTCTGGGAACGCCCCGACGGATCGCCAATCATCCCGGTAAAATCACCTATCAGAAAGATCACGGTATGACCGAGGTCCTGGAATTCCCGGAGCTTGTTCAACGGTACCACGTGGCCAACATGGATATCGGGGGATGACGGATCCGCGCCGTACTTCACGCGCAAGGGGCGTCCTTCTTTTGCCGATACTTCGAGTTTCGCCAATAACTCCTGCGGGGATACCAGGTCCACCAGTCTCTCCTGCAGGCTCGCAAGCTGTTCTTTCGGTGTCGTCTTCATCGGGCGCATTTATTGCCATGATCGGCTGCTGAATAACAGGAAAAAAGGTGCCCCTCGCCTGTGAATGCTCTATATTTATCTACTTAACTTGCGTATATCGGCGTCTATCCAATAGCTTTATTTCCGCTGAGGAGGGCCAGATGCCAAGGAAGAACAGGGATCATGCCGGCCATTGCCAGGTCAAGCGGGTCAAAATCGCAGGCGTACAATTCGCTCCCATCCCGAACGACATCAAAACGAACACGGAGAGAGTGGTTCTATGGCTTCGCCGGGCCGTACGTGAGACCGGCGCCAAGCTGGTGGTCTTCCCAGAAAGTATAACGACCGGGTTCCATCCCGGCATGCCTGCGGAGGACTTTCATTCACTACTGCCGCGAAACATCGATACGATCCTTAAGCCTGTCCAGAAGGCATGCAGAGAAGCGGGTACTTACTGCGTTTTCCCAACGTACGAACGCGGCCGTGAGAAAATGACTATTCACAACAGCGCCTTCTTGATTGATGCGCGAGGGCAAGTGGCTGGTGTTTATCGCAAGACACATCCTTTTCCTTCCGAACGACTCTCCGCCGGCGGATGGACAACACCCGGCGACAGCTATCCTGTCATCCCTACGGAGTTCGGCGCTATCGGCATGATGATCTGCTACGACGGCGACTTCCCCGAAGTATCGCGGATCCTGGCAATCAAGGGCGCACAAATCATCGCAAGGCCATCCGCCCTGCTCCGCGGATTCGATATATGGGAGACCACAAATAAAGTTCGTGCATATGACAATCATGCATATGTGATAGCGGTGAATGCGATTGGAACCGACGCATCGGGAACTCACTACTTTGGGCACAGCATGATTATCTCTCCAATCGCGCAACTCCTGGCTGTGGGGCGCGGAACGGATGATATTATCTACGCAGAACTTGACCCCGATCCCATCAAGCGAATCTCCTATGGATCGGACAGCCCAATGATGTTTGATCATCTTGAGGATCGCAACGTAGCCTCCTACGGTTCCGTGCTTACCCGCAATGCGCGAAGTGTTTTTGAGCCGGCCAAACGGTTCAGCATTCACGCACCAAAACGTGGCAAAAGCCCCAGGAGGAAGAAATAATGCGTTTTGATCAGAACAGGCGGAACTACCAGGCGCGAATCGCACGCGGCAAAAAGGTTTCGAAAGACGGTAAATTTATCATACCGGGCAAGGCCACAGAACTGCTGAACGCAATCCTCAAGCGCGGGGACCGCGTTTGCATTGAAGGCGACAATCAAAAACAGGCAGATTTCCTTGCCCGGGCCCTTCTTAAAGTGGATAAGCGTCGAATCCGCAATCTTCACATGGTCCAATCAACCGTCGCGTTGAGCGAGCATCTAGAACTTTTTCGGCAAGGCATTGCATCGCATCTAGACTTTGCATATTCCGGTCCTCAGTCTAAGAACCTGTATCAGCTCGCGTCCGAAGGCAAAGTTCGCATCGGCGCGATCCATACGTACCTCGAGCTATATGGCCGTTACTTTGTAGATCTTTATCC
This sequence comes from uncultured Verrucomicrobiota bacterium, assembly GCA_964617565.1. Lineage (GTDB taxonomy): Bacteria > Verrucomicrobiota > Kiritimatiellia > CAIQIC01 > JAGNIJ01 > JAKJGV01. The sequence goes on along the minus strand of CAZTYH010000052.1, from coordinate 6,260 downwards.
ACATGTAAGCCTGCTTGTCGCCGAAGCATGCGATGGGCAAGGAAACATCTACACCGGGTTCAACACGGAAGATACGGCCCTGATATGCGAAGCGACTCACTTCAAATACGGTGTGGTTGTCGTCCAAGTGAAGGAAAAACGTGCCCGTCTTCCCCGGGTTGACATTCCGGCAGACTGGGCGGATTTCATTGTTGTCACCGGGGAAGATTACCATCTTCAACCGCTGTTCACGCGCGATCCCTCTCGCATCACCAACCAGCAGATCATGATGGCCATGATGGTACTGAACGGCATCTACAAAGAGTATGGCGTGCAAGCGCTGAATCACGGCCTTGGATATGCGACCGCCGCCATAGAACTATTACTTCCAACCTATGGACAGAAACTGGGACTCAAAGGCAAGTGCTGTACCCACTGGGTGCTTAATCCGCACCCCACACTGATCCCCGCGATCGAAGCGGGCTTCGTAAAACACATTTATGCATTCGGAGGAGAACCGGGTATGGAGGAATATTCGCGCGCGCGAAGCGACATTTTTTCCATTGGGGCTGATGGCCATATGCGGTCCAACCGTTGTTTCGCGCATATTGCCGGTCTCTATGCAATTGATTTATTTATCGGTGCAACGCTGCAGATTGACCGATACGGCAACAGCTCGACCGCCATAAAAGGAATGATTGCTGGATTCGGCGGCGCGCCGAATCTAGGCGGATCGCCTCCCGGACGCCGCAACTACACCAAGGCTGTCACTGGAGCGGGGCTGTGGCAGGAGGGCATTTTCAAGGGGCGAAAACTGGTTGTTCAAATCACTCCGACCGTCAGTGAAAAAAAACAGATTCCTGTGTTCGTCAATGAGTTGGACGCTATCTCCCTTTATAAGGATGGCGTTTTTTCCAAGCCGCCGGTAATGATTTCTGGCGACCAGGTAACGCACATCGTTACAGAAACAGGCATTGCCTATCTTGACCGATGCAAAGACCTTGAAACACGCATCAAGGCGGTTGCGGCCGTCGCTGGGAACACGCCGGTTGGTCAAAGCATCCGCAAGAGCGATATTGCGCGTCTTCGCCGCAGAGGAATAATCCGAACCCCTGAAGACCTTGGCATCAACCCGGATCGGATAAATCGCAAATTGCTTGCCGCTCAAAATCTCCAGGATCTAGTGCGCATATCAGGCGGGATTTATCATCCGCCAGCGGGATTCAAAGGATAAACCAACCCGAACGGCATCCGCAGGGAGGCCGTGCTCGGGTGTCTCGTTGTCACGCGTCTCTTTCGCTGAACAATTCACGGACAGCCTTTATCTGGGCGGGTTCCCCGAGCAGGAGCACCCGATCGCCGGAGTCCAGCTTGACACTGGCGTCGGAACCAAGAAGAACCTCTGTCCCGCGCTCGATGCTCACTACCGTGGCGCCGGTTTTCGACCGCAATTCAATCTCCGGGATGGACCTACCGATGATGTGAGAGCGAACAGGCACGGTGACGGCATAGACGTCACGGTCGAGCAGCGCGCCGATGGTCGCGGGCAATGACGGGTGCTGGGCGGCCGGCGCCTCCCGGGCAAACAATTCCCGCACCTCGCTTTGCGCGCGCGCATAGACACGCACCAGCGTACGCCAACTCAAGCCAGTGACGACCGCCACCAATCCGACAAGCAATATCAAAACGCGCGGAGAAGGAAGAAAAGCGGAGCTGAGCAGAAACGTCAGCAAGGCCATCCCCGCGACGCCAAGGAACAGCGTCAACGCTCCGACAAGAGCGCGCAGATTACGGGCCCAACCCGTCTGGTTGGAGGGTGGGATCGTCACTTCGGCCAGCATCATTCCCAACGCCTGGATCTTGCGGAAATTAGCTACGTAGAAAGGAAGCGCAAGCAGCACGGTAATCAGCCACAGCAGTCCGCGCTGAGCGCTTGGCCCGAACGGCAAAACAACGTCAATTACTTCGTGGCGGGCCACGTACCCCGCCACCATGAACAGCGCCACTATGAAGACAGTATTAATGACCACCAAGCGGAGCGAAAGCCGTACCGTCCGCGCAAGCGGAGTGTCCGACGACGACTCGCGCAACTGATGGATCCAGTGCGTGTACACTCCAAGCGTCTGTTGCATATTCGCTGGAACGATCCGGCGCGCGAACGCAGCCAGTTGATCCGCATGCCGTATTAAATACGGGTTAAGGATCACTGAAAGCACGGCCGCGCCAACGGCCACCTGGTAGATCTCGGGCCGCGTGACCTTGAGGGAAAGTCCGAGCGCGGCGATGATGAAAGCGAACTCGGCGACTTGCCCCATGGCGATGCCGACACGGAACGAGGTGCCGAGATCGCTGCCGCCCAGGAAACTGCCCACGGAACAGTTGACCCATTTGGCCACGATGATGACCAGGGCAATGCCGATGATCGGCAGCAGGTACTGGACCATCAGGACCGGTTGGATCAGCAAGCCGATCGCGACGAGAAACACGGCGGTGAACATGTGACGGAACGGAGCCACCAGCATTTCGATGCGGCCGATCAGTCCCGACTCGGCCATGATGGCGCCGATGAGGAATGCGCCCAGCGCCAGGCTGAGTTCAAGCCGGACGGCAAGCAGACACACACCGAACGCGAGCGCAAGCACGACAATGACAAGCAGTTCGTCGTTTCGGTAACGGGCCACCTTCGTCAGAAATCGCGGAACCAGCAGCAGGCCGACGACCAGGACCACAACAAGGAAAACCACCAGGATGACCATGCGGACCGCAATCTGGCCGCCCTGCAAACTGCCTGTTGCGGCGAGGCCCGTGAGAATTGCGATCAACGCGATGGCGAGCAAGTCTTCGACGAGAGTGGTCGCGTACACGACGTGGGCAAAACGCTCCTGCGATTTGTTCAACTCCCGCAGAAGCTTGGCCAGCACCGTCGTGGAGGAGTCGCAAATTATGGCCCCGAGAAAGAGGCTTTCCAACGCTCCCCAACCGAACCAGCGGCCCAACTGATAGCCGATATAGAGCATCAATGCCACGTCGAGAGAAGCCGTGATGAACGCGATTCGCCCGACCGCGCGAAGACGCCTCAAGTTGAATTCGAGCCCGAGCGAAAACATCAGGAAAAGGATGCCCAGGTCGGCAAGCGTCCGGATCGTTGCTTCGTTGAAGACGAAGGAAAACGGCGGTGTATGGGGTCCAATCACCACACCGGCGAGAATGTAGCCGAGGATCTTGGGCTGGTTGAAGGCATGGGCGATAAGCGCCGCCACGCCTGCGGCGGTCATGACAACGGCCAGATCGTGAAGAAGCATCGTTTCGTTCATGCATTGATCCCTCAGCACGGCACCCGGCAATCATACTTGCACTTCATGGATTGAAAAGCAATTCGATCTCCAGGGACGCGGGAATCAGCATGACAAAAAAGCGCCGGACATTATATCCGGCGCTTTCTTTATTTCAGTTATTTGTGCTTCAGGACTGCTTTTCTTCTTCACCTTTCGATGCGCCCGGGCTCCATTCCTGGGATTCTTCACCACCAACGGCACCCATGGCTGCATCAAATGCACCGGCCAGGTCAACGAGATCCTCGCCCGGCCGCAAACCTTCAAGCATGCTGTCGTCCACGACAAATTCCTCATCGGAAAGTTTCGCGGCCTTGATGCTCAGACCAATACGGCGCTCCACGGGATCCACCTTGATTACACGCGCTTCGACTTCCTGTCCGGGCTGCAGCACATCGCGAACCTTTTGAACGCGTTCGTCGCTGATCTGGCTGATGTGCACCAAACCGTCCACACCCTCCTCGATTTCAATGAACGCGCCAAAGGACGCGAGCTTGCTGACTTTGCCCTTCACAAGCGCGCCGACCTGGTAACGCGAAGATATGCTGGTCCAAGGATCATCCTGGGCCTGCTTGAGGCCGAGACTGATCCTCTGACTCGATCCGTCCACTTCCAGCACAACGGCTTCCACTTCGTCGCCCTTCTTCAGAACCTCGGAAGGATGATTCACCTTTCGGGTCCACGACATATCCGACACATGGATCATGCCGTCAATACCGGGCTCCAGTTCGACAAATGCGCCATAATTCGTGAAGTTTCGAACCACGCCTTTTACACGTGAACCGATCGGATACTTCGCCTGTGCATTATCCCACGGGTTTTGTTCGGTTTGGCGAATGCCTAGCGAGATCTTCTGCTCGTTCCGGTTGAAACTCAGGACCACCGCATCCACTGTATCGCCGACAGAAAGAACGTCTGCCGCACGCGCGACGCGCTTAGTCCAGGAAAGCTCGGAAACATGCACCAAGCCTTCGACCCCCTCTTCCAGTTGCACAAAGGCACCGTAGGGGACAAGGTTGACCACGCGTCCGCGGACACGCGTTCCCACCGGGTATTTCGCCTCGATATCATCCCACGGATTGGGCATGCGCTGCTTGAGACCGAGCGAGATACGCTCTTTCTCCATATTGACGTCGAGAATAACGACTTCGAGTTCCTGGCCAACAGACACCATTTCAGATGGATGATTGATACGGCCCCAGCTCATATCCGTGATATGCAGGAGGCCGTCCATACCATTCAAGTCCACGAATGCACCGAAGTCCGTGATGTTTTTGACCACACCCTTGCGAACCTGGCCAACCTGGATTTCCGTAAGCAGTTTCTTCTTCTGCTCGCGACGCTTTTCTTCGAGCAATTCACGGCGGGAAAGCACGATGTTCCGCCGTTCCTTGTTGATTTTCAGAATCTTGAATTCAAGCTTCTTGTTCAGCAGATCGTCTGTGTTCCTGACGGGAAGCACATCCAGCTGCGAGCCAGGCAGGAAAGCGTCCACACCGACGTCAACGATCATTCCGCCCTTGACGCGACCCTTGATCACGCCTTCGATTACACCGCCCTCGCTGCATGTATCCACCACGCGATCCCAGCTTCTCTGCTGCTCTGCTCTCTGCTTGCTGAGAACGACCATCCCATCGTCATCCTCAAGTTTTTCCAGCAGCACTTCCAGTTCATCGCCGGCATGCGGTTCTTCACCGCTTTTGAATTCAGACAGTGCGATTGCACCTTCAGACTTGTACCCGATGTCTACCAGGACTTCCGCAGGCCTGACTTCGAGGACGCGCCCCTTGACGATAGAGCCTTCCGTGAAATTCTTCAACGTCTCGGCATAAAGCTTCTCCATGGAAGCCCGCTCATCGTTTTCCAATTTTTCGAGGTCGAAAGCGACCTGCTTCTTTTTTGACTTCGTTCGTTCCATAACCAGTTTTTCTCAACGCTTCGGGCTTCTGTTAACACTGCCACCAGGCAGTCATCTCGCGGAAAACAGCCCACTCTTTCTCCACGAGAGCGCTGCACCGTATCACACGGCCACACTGCATAGCAAGCAATTCGAGAGCAATTCGCGACCGATACAGCCATAATCTTTGTGAGTATTTGGAGGAAAACAGCCGCATACAGGGCAACGAGATAAAAAACGAGAAAGCCGTCACAGCTATTAAACCGTGACGGCCTTTAAATTAAACCCGGCAACGTGCTACTCTCCCATGGCCAAACCCACAGTACCATCGCCGCTGAGGGGCTTAACTTCCGTGTTCGGGATGGGAACGGGTGTTTCCCCCTCGCCATGGTCACCGGGAAACTCGTTTGGTTCGTGGCCCTCTGTTTCCTGCTCCTGACTTGCAGGATCCGAAAACATCGAACCGTGAACCTTAAAAATCATTGCATAGAGAGAGTCGCCAATTGGTAATTGGCCTCCCTGAGAGGGCGCTCTCGCGTCCTCTCCAGGAGAATAATGGTCAAGCCTCACGGCAGATTAGTACTGGTTAGCTCAATCCCTCGCGGGACTTACACACCCAGCCTATCAAGGTTGTCGTCTTCAACCTGCCTTCAGGGCCGATTGCTCGGCCGGGGAAATCTTATCTTGGAGACGGCTTGGCGCTTAGATGCCTTCAGCGCTTATCCCTTCCGCACATAGCTACCCAGCGATGCTTCTGGCGAAACAACTGGAACACCAGAGGTGCGTCATTCCCGGTCCTCTCGTACTAAGGAATGTTCTCCTCAAATTTCCTGCGCCCACAGTGGATAAGGACCGAACTGTCTCACGACGTTCTGAACCCAGCTCGCGTACCGCTTTAATTGGCGAACAGCCAAACCCTTGGGACCTTCTCCAGCCCCAGGATGCGATGAGCCGACATCGAGGTGCCAAACCGCTGCGTCGATATGGACTCTTGGCAGCGATCAGCCTGTTATCCCCGGAGTACCTTTTGTCCGTTGAGCGACGGCGCTACC
>CAZTYH010000051.1:17458-23680 GCA_964617565.1 uncultured Verrucomicrobiota bacterium | reverse complement strand
GGTAAGGGCGATTAGCTCAGTTGGCTAGAGCACTTCCTTGACATGGAAGGGGTCACAGGTTCAAGTCCTGTATCGCCCACCATCCTTCGCTCGCAGCGTAGCGAAGAGCGAAGGATGCCCTCCATAGCTCAAGGCGAAGCCGCCGAGCGACGGAGGGCTGATTCGGGCGGCGAGCTTCGGATGGCAAGCCACCCTGGGCGGCGCCGAAGCGAAGCAGCAAGCGTAAGCGAGCGATGCGAAGCTGGGCAGATAGTTGTAGAGAGGACAGACAGAAGACTGGATGAAAGACGAGCATAGCGAATTGGACAGGATGCGCCACAGTACGGCGCATGTCATGGCAGCGGCGGTCTGTCGGGTCTTCGACAACGTGCAGTTGGACATCGGGCCGGCCACGGACGCCGGGTTCTACTACGATTTCGATCTTCCCCATCGTTTGACCCCCGAAGACTTTCCGCGCATCGAAGAGGAGATGAAAAAAATCGTCTCCGAAAATCATCCGTTCGAACGAATGGAAGTCTCCCGCGCGGAAGCGGAGAAAATGATCCGCGACATGGGGCAAACCTATAAAATCGAGCGCCTCGCCGAAATTCCAGAAGGCGAAACGATATCCTTTTATAAGAGCGGCGACTTCATGGATCTCTGCCGCGGTCCGCACGTGAAATCCACGGGTGAGATCAAGGCCTTCAAGCTTCTTTCCGTTGCCGGTTCCTATTTCCACGGACTGGAAACGAACCCGATGCTTCAGCGATTATACGGAACGGCGTTCGAAAGTCAGAAAACGCTGGAGTACTATCTGAAGCAGCTCGAAGAGGCGAAGCTGCGCGACCATCGCAAGATCGGTCGTGAGTTGGACCTGTTCAGCACCTCCGAGGCGGTGGGTCCCGGATTGATTCTCTGGCATCCAAAGGGCGCGCGCATCCGCCTGATCATCGAGGATTTCTGGCGGCGCCGGCATGTCGAAGGCGGCTATGATCTTGTTTACACTCCGCATATCGGCCGGGGCGGACTCTGGGAAACTTCGGGGCACCTGGATTTCTACCGCGAGAGCATGTACGCGCCGATGCAGATTGACGAGACCGAGTATTTCATCAAACCGATGAATTGCCCGTTCCACATCCAGATGTACAAGGCGCAGATGCGCTCATACCGCGACCTGCCGATGCGCTGGGCGGAACTCGGCACGGTGTACCGCTATGAAAAGGCGGGCGTGCTGGCCGGGCTTTTCCGCGTGCGTGGCTTCACGCAGGACGACGCGCATATTTTCTGCACGCCCGAGCAGGTGGCGGACGAGGTCAAACGCGCGATGCGGTTTGCGATAGATATGTGGCGCTGCTTTGGGTTCAGCCAGATCACAGCCTACCTTTCGACGCGGCCCGAGAAGGCGGTGGGTGAGGAATCGCAATGGAAGCAGGCGACGGAGTCGCTGGAAGAAGCGCTCAAGGCGGAAGGGATCCCTTACGAAGTGGACCCCGGTGGCGGCGCGTTCTACGGGCCGAAGATTGATATGCGCGCGCGCGATGCGATCGGCCGCGAATGGCAGATGAGCACGATTCAGTTCGACTTCAACCTGCCGGAGCGATTCGATATGACGTACATCGGGTCGGACGGCAAGGAGCATCGGCCCTACATGGTGCATCGTGCGTTGCTCGGAAGCATCGAAAGGTTTTTCGGGATCCTGGTGGAGCACTACGCGGGCGCATTCCCGTTGTGGCTTGCGCCGGAGCAGGCGCGGATTCTGCCGCTCACGGAAAAGCAGATGGATTTCGCGCGGGACATCCTTGCCCAGCTTCGCGCCGAGGGCTTTCGCGCGTCGGTGGATGAGCGCTCCGAGAAGGTCGGGGCCAAGATTCGCGCCGCGCAAATGGACAAGGTGCCTTACATGTTGATTATTGGACCGAAGGAAATGGAAAGCGGCCAGGTGTCGGTACGCAGCCGCTCTGCCGGCGACCAGGGAGGCATGAACCTTTCCGACTTCATCGCACGCATGAAGACGGAGGCGGTTCCCGGGCACGGTCTTCCTGGGGAAGGGAAAGAAGAATGAACGGGGTTGGGGCAGAGAGATCCCGGAATCAGAGGAGGAGATTATTCGCTCATTCATTAGAGTAAACCACAGGATCCGTGTGCCGAGCATTCGGTGCATCGGGTCGGATGGATCCCAGATCGGCATCATTTCCACGCGCGAAGCGATGGGAATGGCCGAGCGGGAGGGGTTGGACCTGGTTGAGATTGCGCCACACGCGCAGCCGCCGGTTTGCCGTATCATGGATTACGGCAAGTATAAGTACGAACTGGACAAGAAAGAACGGGCCGCCAAAAAGCATCACGTGTCGGTCAAGGTAAAGGAAATCCAGTTTCACCCCAATGTAGGCGATCACGATTATCAAACGAAGCTGCGCCATGTGCACGAATTCCTCGAGGAAGGGCACCGCGTCAAGGTGGGGCTTTTCTTCCGGGGTCGCGAGCACGCGCACAAGGAATTGGGCTTCGAGCTGATGAATCGCGTGATCAAGGATTGCGAGGGTATTGGAGCCGCCGAGCAAGCGCCCAAGTTTCTGGGCCGCAATATCTTCATGCTGTTGACTCCTAAGCCGGGCAGCAAAACACGCTCGAAGCAGCAGGAAGATCAGCCGTCGGAATAGCCGTTTTGTATAAACGGCCGCAAATGCCGGGACTGCAGCCGTGCCTGATAAGGCATGGACTGCAGGGGCAGAGGGTGTTTGCTGGTGCTTCGGCCGATATCCTTTTCCTGGTGAAAAAGCTGGACGCGGGTGGTAATCTGGCGTACAAAGCGCCGATCTTTTCCCTACCCGGAGGGATTTCATGCTTTTTGCATGGCCGAACGTGACCGGGTTCGGATATAGAGATCAGGCTTCAGAAGGGATGCATGTGTCATGGCCAAGAAGGTAAAGACGAAAACAAAAAAAGCGGTGGCAAAAAGGCTTAAATGGACAGCGCGCGGAAAGCTGAAGCGCCCGTCCACCGGCCGTGGTCATTTGCTGGGTCACAAGAGCAGAAAGCGCAAGCGCCACCTGCGTCGCGGGAAATACATTTCCGCCGAGGATCATGCGCGCTTTGCGGCTGTAATGCCGAAATAATTTCGAAGGAGAATTGTCATGTCCAGAATCACCAATGCACCGGCTTCGCGCCAGAGAAGAAAACGCCGCCTCGCTTTAGCCAGCGGCTTTCGCGGTGCGCGCAGCAAATTGTTCCGTCAGGCCACGGAAGCCGTGGACCGCGCGATGGTTTTGAATTACAAGCATCGCAAGCTTCGTAAACGCGAATTTCGTTCGCTTTGGATTACGCGCCTGTCGGCGGCATGCAAGGCTCGCGACTTCTCCTACAACCGGCTGATCGAAGGGTTGACGAAAGCCAAGGTTGTGTTGAACCGGAAAATGCTTTCGGAAATCGCCATTCACGATCCGGATGGATTCACCCAGATCGTTGAGCTTGCGAAGAAGAGCATCGCCTGAATGGGGTCGTGGGGTGTTGGAGTAATGGAGTGATGGGCTGAAGAAGCCTGTCTTTTCATTCCATATCAGAACTCCATAACTCCAATACTCCAGTGTTCCAGCACTCCCTCTTCTCTTATATCCAGCCTTTGGCCCAATAGTAGGTGAGCGCTGTCCACTCACGTGCGACGGCTCCGAGATATCCCAGGTTGTTCCAGAACTGGTAGCGCACCATAAGCGTGCCCGCGCCGTCTGGTAAAGGAACCTTGCGTCCGCCCAGTTCTTCGGGATCGTAGAGCAGGTTCATTTCAATTGCTTCGCTGAACGATGCGGACCCCGCAATGCGTTCGAAGCCCACCTTGCGGAACGCGCCCAGCGCGCGCTTCATGTGGTCGGGCGAAGTAACCAGGAGAACCACGGCCTCTGCGGGGTCCGCATCAATTACCCCGGCCACGTTCAGGGCCTGTTCCCGTGTGTTGCGCCCCTCGCGCTCGATGAGAATGCGTTCAGGATCCACGCCGCGCAGGATGAGTTCCGCGCGCATTTTTCCGGCCGCGCTTTGCCCCAGGTCCGTGTCGTAAGGAAGCGCGAGAACAACATAAGCGGCGTCGTATCGTTCCGCGGCGCGCGCCGCGGCGAACGCGCGAGTCAGGCCCGATTCGCTCGGCACACCGCCGCCACCCAGCAACACGATGTACTCGGGTTCCTCCGAAAGCCGGTAAGGATCCGAGGCCAGCGAGTTGTAGAGGTCCCAGGGGAGCGATGTGAAGCATGAGCCCAGCACGAGAATGGCGAAAATTCCCGCCAACACCAACAGGCTGCGAATCAACCGCAACAATCGCAACAAGCCATGCATGCTTTGTCAGACCTCCTCTAAAGACGAACGGATTCTCTAGCGTACCGGCAGCGGCGCGGGCGGTGGTCCCGGAATTTCCAGGTGTCGGTCGGCGGGGATTCGATAGGTTTTCAGTATATCCGCCTTGGCGCTTTTCGCGCGTGCCCGGTCGAGTACAAGTTCCTTTCCGTTCTTATTGCTGAAAGTGACGAAGGGCTCGTCCGTTTCGGTTTCCACCAGCTCTACGAGATGCTTGAGGCTCGTTACCGGCGTACCGTCCACCGCGTCCACCACCCACATCGAGAAGTCCTGGTAGCCCTGGTTCACATTGGCGGCGAGAATCTTGAGCATGAGCACGACTTCGTCACGTTCGTCCGTCAGGTAATTATTCCCGAGCATCGCAACCAGTTCTTTAGGCGCGGAATCGAACCAGTTTCCGCCCCATGATCGCAGCAGGTTCACCGTGACAGGACAGAACACGAGCCCTCCATACACGTAGTAGCGCGGCTGTATGTCATACATCTCCATCGGGACCAGCCAATCCAGTTCCATCGGCCGGTTGAGCCTGACGGTGATGCTCGTGACCGCGCCATGGCGCAGGACTTCGACATTCAGCGGATCGCCGATCTGTTTTTCCTGTATGTAATAAGAAACGCTCGTGCGTTCACGCGGACGGAATTCCACTGTGCCGTCGTCGGCCACGGCGTGGCCTTCGACGGAAAGCAGCACATCGCCCGGTTGCAGGACGCCGTCGGCGGCGGAGCCACGAACGGGCAACGTGATTAACATGCCTGTCTGCTTGCGGTCCATGCCGTATTTCTCTTTAAGGTCCGCGTTTTCCATGCCCTGCATGATCACACCCAGGCTGGGGAATCCGTCGTATTGGCCATCCTCGATGTCGTCCATGAAATGGCGGATGATCGGCGCGGGGACGATGTATCCGATGTTGTCCGCCTTCGTGATTCCCTGCATGACGACGCCGACGATGCGGTTGCTGATGATCGCCGGGCCGCCGCTGTTGCCGGGATTGATGGCGGCATCAATCTGTGCGGCGATGAAGCGGCACGAGCTGTGCGCGTACACCTGGTGCTCCACGCGCGAGACCACGCCACGCGTGGTGCTCAGCGAGTCGCCGCCGAGCGGGAAGCCGTAAACCAGCACTTCCTGTTGCGCGAAAGGAAGCTCCCCGAAGGTCAGCGGCTCAGCGCCTTCAAAAAATTCGGGATCGTCCACGGTCAGCAAGGCAAGGTCAACCGCGTGCGCCACGCTGATGACCCGTGCGGGGTAGCGCCGCGATTCGCCGTGGCGCCGCACCTGGATGAAGGTGCGATCGCTGACCACGTGCGCATTGGAGAGGATACGGTTCCCGGAGATGATGCAGCCCGATCCGGTGGAAGAGAACGTGCCGCGCCGGCTCCACGGGTTCTGGTAATCGGGCACGTCGTGGTAGGTATAGATTTTCACGATCGCGTCCTGCACTTCCTTTCCCTGTACCGCATCGGCCTGTGCGTTGGGGCCGGGCGTTACAAGGAGGATGGCGGCCAGTAAAAAAAGACATTTCTTCATTTCGTTCTCCCGTAGCAGTCTGCCGGTGGTTCGGGTGATCGGTTGCATATTAGACCATTCCGCGCCGCTGGCGATGGAACTTTTTTGCTGAATCTTTCATTGATGAGCTCGGTCTTCCCGCCGGATTCCGGCGCGTTGCAGGTGATTCCCGGCGTGACAAACAGGGGGGGCTGGCCTTATTTTCCAATGTTTGGAAAAAAAGCGAACGATTTTTCCAATCCTTGGAAAACCGGGACGAATAGCTATGAATTTACAGGAACTTATTGAGCTGAAACAAAAAGCGCTTGTGGAGGCGGAGTCCGCAGCCGACGCACAGGCCGTCGAAGCCGTGCGCATCCGTTATCTCGGCCGCAAGGGCATGTTGCCCGACAT
>CAZTYH010000051.1:9403-17358 GCA_964617565.1 uncultured Verrucomicrobiota bacterium | reverse complement strand
CCGTCGAAGCCGTGCGCATCCGTTATCTCGGCCGCAAGGGCATGTTGCCCGACATCATGAAGGGCATGAAAGATGTCGCGCCCGAGGACCGCAAGGCCTACGGACAGACCGCCAACGCGTTGAAGGAAGAGCTTCAGGCGGTGCTCGATCGCCGCAAGACCGAACTGGCTTCCGCTTCCTCCGCGCGCGACAAGGCGTCGTTCGATTGCACGCTGCCGGGAAACTGGCGCGCGCTGGGCTCCCGGCACCCGGTGTCGCAGATCATCGAGCGCACCACGCGCATCTTCCGTTCGATGGGCTTCACGGTGGCCGATGGACCGGATGTGGAAACCGAGTGGTATAACTTCGACGCGCTTAACACGCCCGCGGACCATCCTTCCCGCGACACGCAGGATACGTTCTACTTTTCAACCGGCGAGCTGCTTCGCACGCAGACTTCGCCGGTGCAGATCCGCGTGATGGAAAAACAGAAACCGCCGGTCCGCATCATCGCGCCGGGCCGCTGTTACCGCCGCGACACGACGGACGCGACGCATAGCGCGAGCTTTCACCAGATCGAGGGGCTCTACGTGGACCGCAAGGTTTCGATGGCCGAGTTGAAGGGCGATCTGACCTATTTCGCGCGCGAGCTGATGGGTTCCGACGTGCGCATCCGCTTCCGTCCGCACTTCTTCCCATTCACGGAGCCGAGCGTGGAATATGATTTTTCCTGCCACGTGTGTGGGGGCAAGGGATGCAGGGTTTGCAAGTACAGTGGATGGATCGAGATCAGCGGCGCGGGGATGGTGAATCCGAAAGTGTTCAAGCTGGTCGGATACGATCCGGAGCAGGTCACCGGTTACGCGTTCGGCATGGGGGTCGAGCGTATCGCGATGATTCTGTTCGGCATTCCGGATATCCGCATGCTGTACGATAACGACGTGCGGTTTTTGCAGCAGTTCTAAGCGTTGACGGGAAGGCAATGGCAAGCAAGCGGAACATAGAATGGCTGCGCGAAGAGCTTCCGGCGTTGGTGGAGAAAGGTGTTCTCACCGCTGACGCGGCGGAGCGGTTGCGCGGACATTACAGTGAGGAATCGGCGGCGCAGGAAGGCCGGAACTGGATCGGCCTGGTCTTCAGCGTTCTCGGTGCTTTGCTTGTAGGCGCGGGGATCATTCTGCTGCTGGCGTATAACTGGACCGATATGCCGCGCCCGGTTCGCGCGGTGCTTGCATTTGTTCCGCTGCTGGCCGGACAAATCGGCGCGGGTCGCGTGATCTGGTTGTCGCGCGATGGTCCTGCTTCACGCGAAGGATGGGGCCTGTTTCTCGCGCTGAGCGTGGGTGCGTGCATTGCGCTGATTTCCCAGACCTATCACCTGGGCGGTGAATTCGACACGTTCCTGCTGGTGTGGATGATCCTGTGCCTGCCCCTGGCGTTGTTGTTGCGGGCCGTGCTGCCCGCGATTCTGTGCATCGCCGGTTTCACTTGGTGGGCGGTATTGTGGCAGGACGACGGCGGCAGCGGCCTCTGGCTGTGGGTTCTTCTCGCCGCCGTGCTGGCGTCCTCCATGGAGATTTTGCTGAAGGAGCGCGAGGGCCAACGCTCAACACTGCTGATCTTCGCGTTTTCGATTGCGATACTGGTCGCAACAGGCCTTTCGCTGGCGGCGAATACGAAGGCGGGGATTTGGGGTTTGACCTATATGAGCCTGTTTTCGCTGATGTATGTCGGCGGTGGCCTTGTGCAGGATCGCCTGCCCGGCGCGCGCAATTCACTGCGCCTCATCGGCGCGTTGGGCGTGCTGGGTCTTTCCGTTGCGTTGACGTTCAGCCCGGTATGGAAAGAGCTTGGATGGGGCGACTTCCATGTGGCTTCGCTCAAAGGGGTCGGGTGGTTGTCCGCGCGCGGCTTGCCTTTTATTTACGCCCTGGCTGCCCTGGTTGTATGGGCACGGGCGTTCGGCGGGAATCGCCGCGATCTGTGCTGGCTGGGCGCGGCGCCGCTGGTCCTGGTTGTGGGTTTTTCCCTGCGGTCCGTGCCTGCAAGCGCGCTGTTCAACCTTTACCTGTTTACGGCAGGCGTGGCTGGAGTTGTGATCGGCGTGCGCGAGCGCAGCCTGGGGCGCGTGAACATCGGCATGCTCGTGCTGCTGCTGATCATCACGTTGCGCTTCTTCGACAGTGACATCGGGTTTGTCGCCAAGGGCGTGGTGTTCATTCTGCTCGGCGCGGCGTTCCTGGTGGCCAACATCATGCTTTCGCGCAGATTCAGGAGGTCGTCATGACGCGTCGTGACAGATTCCTGGCCGGATTCCTCGCGCTTGCGGTTTTGCAGTTGGCGGTGCCCGCCAGCCGGTTGGTCATGCGCGAGATCACTTTGCGCACAGGCACACGCTTTAAATTCAAAACCGCGCCGGTGGATCCATACGACGCGTTTCGCGGCCGTTATGTGGCCGTACGCGTTGCGGAAGACCGTGCGCCTTATGCGGGAGCTGCGCTTCCGAAGCACGGCACCAAAGTTTATGTTTCTATTGCGGAAGGCAAAGACGGTTTTGCGCGCTTGAGCGCGGCGTCCATGTCCTGCCCGGCCGGGCCGGACTATATCGCGGGGCGCATGGCGGGCGTGGTTTTCACAAACGAAATTCGCGTGGCGTTGCCGCTGGACCGCTTTTATATGAACGAAAAGCTCGCGCCGAAGGCGGAGCACGCTTACCGGCAGCGGGGCGAAGGGCGCGAGGCCTGGCTGGCGGTGCGTGTGCGCAAAGGCATGGCGGTGATCGAGGATTTGTATATCGGCGACAAGACAATCACCGACTATTTAAAGACGGAATAGAAAAAAAGAGCAGGACGATTATGCGTTTACCGATCAGTTGGTTGAAGGAATACGTGGATTACAACGACACGCCGCAGGGTTTGGCGGAGAAGCTGACACTTTCCGGGACGGAAGTCGAGGGCATCGAAACCGTTGGCGGGACTTTTGAAGGTGTGGTGGTCGGAGAGATCCTGCGCGTGGAGAAGCATCCGAATGCGGACAAGCTTACGCTGTGCACGGTGAACACGGGGACGGGGGAAGTGACCGTGGTGTGCGGCGCGCCGAACGCGCGCGCGGGGATGATGGCGCCATTCGCTCCGGCCGGCGTGACGTTGCCGAACGGATTGAAGCTCGAAAAACGCAAGGTGCGCGGCGTGGAGTCGTGCGGCATGCTATGCGCGGAGGATGAGTTGAAGCTGTCGGACGATCATACCGGTCTCATGGAATTGGATGCCGGGTTTGCGCCGGGCACGCCACTGGCGGAAGTGCTGGGCCCGCCGGACACGGTGTTGGAGTTGGAGATTACGCCGAATCGGCCGGATTGCCTGAGCGTCCTCGGGATCGCGCGTGAAGTCGCGGCGCTTTATGGAACGAAGGTTCGCAGGCCGGAGGTGGCATTGCGTGAAGAAGGCGACCCGGTGGAGAAGCAGACGAGCGTTGAAATTCGCGACGCGGATGGCTGTCCGCGATACACAGCACGGATTTTGAAGAATGTGAAGATCGGTCCGTCGCCCGCGTGGATGAAGCGCCGACTGGAAATGTCGGGCATTCGCGCGATCAACAACGTGGTGGACATCACGAATTACGTCATGCTCGAGTGCGGCCAACCGCTGCATGCGTTCGACCAGAAGTTGCTGAAAGAAGGGCGGATCGTGGTCCGCCGTTTCGGCGAGGGCGAAAAGTTGGCGACCTTGGACGGGATCGAGCGGCCAATGGACACGGGCATGCTTGTCATTGCGGACGCAAAGCGCCCGGTGGCGGTGGCGGGCGTGATGGGCGGCGCGGGCAGCGAGATCCATGACGATACGGAAACGGTGCTGCTGGAGAGCGCGTTCTTCAAGCCGCAGGACAACCGCGCCACATCGAAACGACTCGGTTTGTCAACGGAATCGTCCTATCGCTTCGAGCGCGGGGTGGATATCGAATCGGTGGAATGGGCGAGCCGTCGCGCCGCGGCGCTGATGGTGGAGCATGCCGGCGCTGTTGCGGCGCCGGGCGTACTGGATGAGTATCCGGTCCGGCACGCGAGGCGGCAAGTGGTTTGCCGCGTGGCGCGACTGCATGACTTGCTCGGCGTAAAGCCGGGCGCCGGCGAGATCAAGTCTGTATTCGAGGCGCTCGAATTGCCGGTGGTTTCATCCAGCGGGGAGTCCTGCACGGTTGAGATTCCCGCGTTCCGCGTGGACATCGAGATGGAAGCCGACTTGATCGAGGAATTCGCGCGCATCCATGGTCTGGACAAATTACCGATCCCGCCCCCGCGTTCGGAACTGGTGCCCGGCGCCAATGACCGCGTGCTGCAGGCCGCGCTGGTTTGCCGCGAGCATCTCGTGGGGCTCGGGCTTCGCGAGATCATGAACTATAGCTTCGTGGCCGACGGACTGCTTGATCTTTTCGATCCGTCCGACCGGCCACGGCGCGTGGCGTTGACGAATCCAGTGAACATGGAGCAATCCATGATGCGGACATCGCTGGTTCCCCAGATGGTGGAAACGCTCGGCAGGAATCTTGCGCACCAGGTTGGCGCAGCGGCGTTATTCGAGATCGGACGCGTGTTCTTCCAGGGATCGGACGGGCATCCAGCCGAAGAGGATCGCCTGGTGATCGGCTTGATGGGACCGGTGGGTCGGAGCGGACTGGATCATCGTCGGGCCGTCAAACCGGAGGAAATGTTCCTTTGGGTCAAGGGTATATGGGAAAGCCTTGCCGGCGCACAGCGCATCGGCGATTTTGCGGTCAACAACGATTCCCGTCCATGGGGGGAAGAGGGAAGCGTGGTGAGCCTGACTGTTGATGGCGAGGCGGTCGGAGTACTCGGTCTGGTCAAATCGTCCATTCGTTCCGAATGGCGCATGCTGGGTCCCGTGGGCATACTGGAGGTATCGCTTGCGCCGATTTTGCGGCATGTCTTTGACGGCAGGAGTTTTGCGCCGATCGCTACGTATCCCTGCGTTGTGCGGGATGCGGCGTTTGTTGTGGAAGACGGCGTGAAGCACGAGGACGTGTTGAAGATTGTTCAAAAAGCTGCACCAAAAGAGTTGGAACGGGTCGAACTTTTTGATATATTCAAGGGAGAGGGAATAAGCACAGGGCATAAGAGCATGGCTTATTCTTTCAGGTATAGATCTTCTGAGCGGACCTTGACGGACGAAGAGGCGAACAGGTATCATGAGGCCGTAAAGGCAGCGCTCAGGAAAGAGTTGGGCGTTGATGTGAGGGAAGGGTAAAATCCTTCCTTGAATGAATAAGGTAGAGTAGGACCCCATGATGATATCATGGCTTAAAAATCTGATCCTAATAATGACCGGTCTGCCGGACAGGCCGGTGTCTGAACGCTTGAGCGCGCATGGATTTGTAACAATCGTTGCGCAGAAACCGGAAATCGTACGAATCGGCGCATCGCATAGCGATGCATGCCGCCCGCCGCTGCTTTGCACGCGGCGGTTCCTCTGGCCTACGCTCAGACCGCAATAGGATTATTGTTCTTTTATAGAATGGGGTTCCGTTTTTTCCGGGGAGGCGACTTTCCGGGGACGAAAAAATACCCTGCCTTGTTCGCAAATGGGCCGATCTCTCTGACCCAACATTGACTGAACAGGGAGTTCGAGTCCTGGCAGTGCCTCCATGCCCTCTAAACGGGGAAGGAGAACCTGCCCGGCAGAGCACCCACCTCGTATTACGAGGATCAGAGATAGTGCCCTTGACGACTATGGCGGGGTATTTTTTCGTCCCGCGGGGAGCAGGAATGGACCTTTTCGAACAGGGTGAAGATGCCGGGGTGAGCGGACCGGAGCCGCACCAGCCCCTGGCCGCCCGGCTGAGGCCGCGGACGTTGGAGGAAATCGTCGGCCAGGATCACATCCTGGGTCCGGGCAAGCTTCTCCGGCGGGCGATCGAGGCCGATCGTTTGGGCAGCATCATCCTGTATGGACCGCCCGGTTGCGGGAAGACGACGCTGGCGGAAGTGATCGCTAATGTGACCAGGCGCCGCTTTGTCCGCAC
The DNA here is from genome assembly GCA_964617565.1 of uncultured Verrucomicrobiota bacterium. Taxonomy (GTDB): domain Bacteria; phylum Verrucomicrobiota; class Kiritimatiellia; order CAIQIC01; family JAGNIJ01; genus JAKJGV01. The sequence continues at coordinate 11,343 of CAZTYH010000051.1, read as the reverse complement.
CAGCGGGGTGCTGGCGAACGTGGCGATCCTGCGCGCGCATCTCGAGGCGGCGGCGGGCATCCGTAAAACACAGAAACTCGAAACCATTCTCTTCATTGATGAAATCCACCGTTTCAACAAGGCGCAACAGGATGTACTGTTGCCGCACGTCGAGAGCGGAACGATCACCCTGATCGGCGCCACCACCCATAATCCTTTCTTCTTCATCAATACGCCGCTGACCTCGCGGTCGCAGATATTCCAACTTGAGCCGCTGTCGGAAGACGCGGTGGTTGTGCTTCTCCGGCGTGCACTGACGCATGAGCAGGGGGTGGCGCATGTCCGTGTGCAGGCGGACGATGAGGCGCTGGTCCATTTGGCAAAAGTGTGCGAGGGCGACGCGCGGCGCGCGTTGAATGCGCTTGAGATAGCGGTGCTGACGACCAGGGAAGACGAAAGCGGTGTCGTGCGTTTGACGAAGACCGTTGCGGAGGAATCCATCCAGAAGAAAGCGGTCGTCTACGATCACGACGAGGATGGTCACTACGATACAATTTCCGCGTTCATCAAGAGCGTGCGCGGCTCGGATCCAAATGCCGCGCTCTACTGGCTGGCGAAGATGCTGTATGCGGGCGAAGATCCGCGGTTCGTCGCGCGCCGGCTCGTGATCCTGGCCTCGGAGGACATCGGGAATGCCGATCCGCGCGGTTTGACCCTTGCGGTTTCGGCGATGGAAGCCGTGGAGTTTGTAGGCATGCCGGAGGCGCGAATCGTGCTCGCGCAGGCGACAACGTACCTGGCGTGTGCGCCGAAGAGCAACGCATCTTACCTCGGCGTGGAAGAGGCGCTTGGCGACATCAAGGAAGGGCGTACCCTGCCGGTGCCGAAACCGTTGCGCAGCACCGGCTCGAAGCGTGCCGCGAAGGAATTTGGCCATACGGGTTACAAGTATGCGCACGAATACCCGGAGCATTTCGTGGACCAGGAGTACGTGCCCACTTCGAAGGTTTATTACCATCCGACGGACCAGGGATACGAGGAGACGATCAAGCGGAGAATGGATCATTTGCAGCAATTGCGTAGGGCCGCCCGGAAAAAGGAGAAGAAAGATGAACCTGCCGGATGAGAAAGAGGCCATCAGGATCCGGGTGCGGGAGCGCCGTCGCGAACTGGAGCCGGCGTGGGTCAGGCAGAGCAGTTGCATCGTCATGGAGCGGGTCATGAACCTTCCGGAATTCATGGCGGCTCGATTCGTGGCCTGCTACATGTCGTTGCCCCGCGAAGTGCAGACGATGGAATTGATCTATTACTGCTGGGAGATTGAACGGCCAATATGCGTTCCCGCGTTTGATTCGGGCCGCGCGGCTTACGGCATGGCGCTGGTGGAGAAGGGGGCAGAGATGGTGCCGGGCGCGGCGGGCATCATGGAGCCGCGCGTTACGTGCTGGGTGGATCCGCAAGAGATCGAATTCATCGTTGTGCCGGGGCTTGCCTTTGATCCCTCCGGCGTACGGCTCGGTCAGGGTGGCGGTCATTACGACCGGTACCTGGCGCTTTGTCCGGCGTTCAAAGCCGGGGTTGCTTTTGATTTTCAGATGGTGGACCGGGTGCCGCGGGGCGAACACGATGTGCCCATGAACATGGTGCTCACGGAAAAGCAGATTTATCGTTGTGGAGTGGAAAAGTAAACGAACATGAAACAGGATGCCGATCCGGACAGGCTGCGGTTCTGGATCGGCCGGGAGGTGTTGAATGCAGGATCTGGAAGTACCTTGGTGGTTGCCGACGGCCTACACCGTTATCGGCATCGTATGCGGATATTACGTGCACGTGCTGCTGGCCAAGTTGACCGCGGCCTCTTCTGAGAAGAAAGCGCGATTGACGCTCGAGGATGCGAAGCGGGATGCCGAGAACACGTTGCGCGAAGCGAAGCTGCAGGCGCGGGACGAAGTGATCCGCGC
>CAZTYH010000051.1:0-9303 GCA_964617565.1 uncultured Verrucomicrobiota bacterium | reverse complement strand
GGCAACCTGATCAGGCACATGCAGGATGAGGCCAGGGCCACGGCGGAAGAGCAGGCCCGGGAGATCATTACCCTGGCGGTGGAGCGCTATGCCGCCGACCAGGTACACGAAGTGACGACGAGCAGCGTCGCGTTGCCGAACGACGAGATGAAAGGGCGGATCATCGGCCGCGAGGGCCGCAATATTCGCGCGTTCGAGGCAGCCACCGGCGTCAACATCCTGATTGACGACACGCCCGAGTTGGTTGTGATATCGGCCTTCGATCCGCTGCGTCGCGAAGTGGCGCGGCTGGCCCTGGAGCAACTGATGGCGGACGGACGCATTCATCCCTCGCGCATCGAGGAAGTGGTGGCCAAGGTCAGCGCGGAAATAGACGAAGCAACGATGAAGGCCGGCGAGGCCGCGATCTACGAATTGGGCTTGCAGGCCGTTGCGCCGGAATTGGTGCGGACGCTGGGACGATTGAAGTACCGGCACAGCTTCTCGCAGAACGTGCTTCAGCATTCCATCGAGATGGCACACCTGATGGCGATGATGGCGTCCGAACTGGGGCTGGATCCCGTGATCGCAAAGAGGGTTGGATTGTTCCACGATATCGGCAAGGCGCTGGATCACCAGGTGGAAGGCAGCCATGCCATCATTGGCGCGGACCTGCTTCGACGGTACGGCGAAACGGCGGCGGTGTACAACGTGGTAGCCGGACACCATCGCGACAAGGAAGGCGAGCACAATATCTATGCGATCCTGTGCAGCGCCGCGGATGCTATTTCGGCGTCCCGGCCCGGTGCGCGCTCGGAAACGACGCAGATTTATCTCAAGCGTCTTGAGAAGCTGGAGGAAATCGCAAACAGCTTCCGTGGCGTGGAGAAAAGTTACGCGATGCAGGCCGGGCGCGAAATCCGTGTCATCGTCGAGCCGACACACATTGACGATTCCGAGGCGATGCAGCTCGCGCGCAACATCGCAAAAGAGATCGAGCAACAACTGGAGTATCCCGGACAGATCAAGGTGACCGTGGTCCGGGAAACGCGCTGCGTGGAGTATGCGAAGTAAGAAGAAGAGGTGGAGTGATGGAGAACTGGAGTGGTGGAGTATTGGAAGAGAGGATTTTTCAGCACTCCAGCACTCCAACACTCCAATACTCCCTTTGGTGTCTTCAAAGGGCTCAAAATGAAAATACTGGTGGCTGGTGACTTGGTGGGCTCGCCCGGGCGCACGATGTTTGCCCGCGTGGCGGGCAAAATGAAGGCGGCGGGCGAGGTGGATTTTGTGGTGGCCAACGCGGAAAACGCGGCGGGCGGCCGTGGTATCACGCCCGCGCTCGTCGAAGAACTGCTCCAGGCCGGAGCCGATGTGCTTACGCTCGGCGATCATGTCTGGGATCAGAAGGAAATCGTGGGCTACTTCGATCGCGAGCCGCGCCTGCTGCGCGGAGCGAACCTGGCTTCCGGCTGTCCGGGCAAGGGATGGGTCACGCTGGACACGCCGAAGGGAGCCGTGACGGTGGTCAGCCTCATCGGACGCGTGTTTATGCCCCCGAACGATTGCCCGTTCCATGCGATAGATCGTTTTTTGAGCTCCGTGGAGCGAAAGGGGCGGGTGATTGTTGTTGATATGCACGCCGAAGCGACATCGGAAAAAATCGCAATGGGCCGTTACCTGGACGGGCGGGTGAGCGCGGTGCTGGGAACGCACACCCACGTGCAGACGGCGGATGAAGTGGTGCTGCCGAAAGGTACCGCCTATCTGACCGACCTGGGAATGACGGGACCGAAGGACTCGGTCCTGGGCCGCGACGTGACCTCGGTGTTGCATAAGTTCCTGACGGGCATGCCTTCGCAGTTCAAAGTTGCGACGGAGGATGTGCGCTTCGAGGGAGCGCTTTTGGATGTGGATGAGCACACGGGCAAGGCACGGCGCATTCAGCGCCTTCAGATTTCGTTTGGAGCGGAGCGGTAGAAGGCATGACCAGCGAGCAACGGAAAGTTTACAAGGTTGCCGAGCTCACGCGCTTGATCCGCATGCTGCTCGAAGATCACATCGGCGCGGTCTGGGTCGAAGGCGAAGTGTCCAATCTGCGTACGCCTTCGTCCGGCCATATGTACTTTACCTTGAAGGATGAAAGCTCGCAAATTGCGGCGGTGCTTTTCCGAGGGAGTCAGCGCGGCGTCAAAGTGGCGATTCGAGACGGGGTCAAGTTGCGGGTGTTCGGAAATCTGTCCGTATATGACAAATCCGGCCAGTATCAGATCGTTGTTCAACAGGCGGAAGAAGCGGGAAAAGGCAGTCTTCAGGAAGCTTTCGAAAAGCTGAAGGCAAAGCTGGCGGCAGAAGGGCTCTTTGATGCCGAACGCAAGCGGCCGTTGCCTTTGCTGCCCCGGCATGTCGGTGTGGTGACTTCGCCGACCGGCGCGGCGATTAAGGATATATTGAATATCCTGGGCCGGCGGTTTCCCAACCTGCACGTACTGATTGCCCCGGTGCGCGTTCAGGGTGAAGGTGCGGCAAAAGAGATCGCTGAAGCGATTGAGCTTTTGAACCGCCGGACGGATATCGAGGTCATGATTGTCGGGCGAGGCGGCGGAAGCCTGGAGGATTTGTGGTGCTTCAACGAGGAGGTCGTCGCTCGCGCGATTGCAGCGTCGCGCATTCCCGTGATATCCGCTGTGGGCCACGAGATTGATTTTACGATCAGCGATTTCGTCGCCGACCTTCGCGCTCCCACGCCTTCCGCAGCGGCGGAGTTGGTGGTCGGACAGAAAGAATCGTTTGAAGAGGCGTTGCGACAGGTGCGCCTGCGGCTGGCACAGGCGTTGCGTCATTCGGCGCTCGAAATGAGGAATCGGCTGACCCGCGTCTCGCGGAGTTATGTCTTCCGCGAACCGCAGAACCTGATCCGGCAATATGTTCAACGGCTGGACCATTTGCGCGTGAAGATGGCGCATGAATTGATTCAGGGCGCGCGGGACGCTCAAAGCCGGATTAAAAACCTGGCGGTGCGACTGCAACACGGCATGGATTTGCGCCGCAAGGCCGTCCGCCAGGATGTGCAGCGGTTGAGCGCACAATTGGCCGCGCTGAGTCCGGTGCGGGTGCTTGAGCGTGGATTCAGCATTACGCGGGGAGCGGATGGGAGAATTGTCCGGAGGGCAGGGGATGTTGCGGTCGGGACGGAGCTGGTCACACAGCTTGCGGCCGGGAAGATTCGTTCGAATGTGAAGACTGTTGAAGAGGGAGGATCAGATGGCGGAAAAGCAAAATGATAAAACCAAAAACTTTGAGAAGTCCTTGGGCCGACTTGAAACCATTGTCGGCGAGATGGAAAGCGGCTCGCTGAGTCTCGAAAAAATGATGGCGCATTTTGAGGAGGGTATGGAACTGGTCGGCTTCTGCACCAAGAAGCTGAACGAAATTGAGCGCCGCATCGAAGTCCTCACCAGGAAAGGCGACGCCGAAACCACCGAGCCGTATGAGGGAGAAGAAAACGAGCGATAGCGTTGAGCGTCGAAGTCTCCGGCCCGCTTTTTTTTGAACGTGCAGACCTTCATTCTGTCTGTCTCATCACAATGAGATGGATGGCGTTGAATTTGGCTAAGCTCGGTAGAACGGTGGTCTGGTCGGCCCTGGCTACGGCACTTATTACCCCGTTCTGCCGAGCGGAATCTCCGAACGTGGCGCGCGCATTTGGCCATGCCGTGGCCGATGCGGTGGACAAGGCAATGCCGGCCGTGGTTGTGGTACGAACCGAAGCGGTTGTATATCATCAGGCGCGCGCATTTCCTTTGGGACCTGTTTACGGCATTCCCGAGCGACTTGCGGGACAAGGGTCCGGTGTAATCATCAGTCGCGACGGTCATGTTCTGACCAGTCACCACGTGATACGAAATGCAGGCCAGATTCAGGTCGCCCTCCACGACGGCACCCTGTATCCAGCGACACTGGTCGGCAGCGATCCGCTGACGGATTTGGCCGTATTGCAGATCGAAGCTCCTGGCGAGGCGGGATTCACCCCCATCGAAGTGGCGGACTCAGACGCCGTTCGCATCGGAGAGTTTGCAATCGCCATCGGGTCTCCGTTCAGTTTGAACAGCAGTGTTACGCTGGGGGTTGTCAGTCAGAAAGGCCGCAGCGTAGGCGTGCTCCCGTACGAGGATTTCATTCAGACGGATGCGCCGATCAATCCGGGGAACAGCGGCGGGCCTCTTGTGGATGTGGACGGGCGGATGGTAGGGATCAATGCGGTGATTCAAACCGGCGGCCCTTATGCGCGTGGCAATATCGGGATTGGATTTGCCGTCCCGGCCAACCTGGCCATGCGGATTGCGGATTCACTCATTCGAACGGGTCGCGCGGAACGTCCATGGTTGGGGATACGCTTGCGTGATATCATCAACACGCCGGGATCGGTTGCCGGTCCGTCGGGCGTGCAGGTAGGGGAGGTTCTTGGAAATACCCCTGCGGCGGTGGGAGGGTTAAAGGCCGGAGATTTTATCCTGTCGGTGGATAACGTGCAGGTGAATGACTCGCGTGGAGTCCAGCGCGCCGTGTTCAAGCGAAACCTGGGAGACCCCGTTCGTTTGCGCGTTATGCGCGAGGGGCGTGAAATCGAATTTGAAATCGTAACGGAAGCCATGCCTGACTTGGGGCGGTTGGAGAAGTGAGGCCAGAAGTCAGCAGTCAGAAGGCCAGGGTTGCGGGCTTAATATCCGTCCTCTTATCTCTGACTTCTGATTTCTGTCTTCTGTCTCTCTGTCCTCCGCTTGCCATTCGGCCCTCTTTCGGTGACACTCGCCTCCATGAAACGCGTACGCCTTGATCAGCGTGTGGTCGAACTCGGTCTTGCCGAGAGCCGGGAGAAGGCCCAGCGCCTGATTCGCGCGGGGTCCGTACGGGTTGGCGGACATCCAGTAACGAAGCCCGGTCATGAAATCCGTGACGAGGAGATAACCGTTACCCAGCCGGAACGCTTTGTCAGCCGGGGTGGCGGAAAACTGGATGCCGCGTTTCAGCACTTCGGCTTGGATGTGGAAGGGTTGATCTGTCTCGATGTGGGGGCGTCCACGGGTGGGTTCACCGATTGCCTTCTTCAGCACGGGGCTGCCCGGGTGTATGCAGTGGATGTGGGGCGCGGACAGCTTCATTGGAAGTTACAGCAGGACGAGCGCGTGGTGGTGATGGACGAAATCAACGCCCGGCATCTCGCACCTGATGCCTTTCCGGATCGTCCGGCTTTCGCCGTTGTGGACGTTTCGTTCATCTCCTTGACTAAGATTTTGCCCGCTGTTAGAGAGGTTCTCGCGGACGAAGGACGTCTGGTCACGCTGATCAAGCCGCAGTTTGAAGCAGGCCGTGAGCAAGTTGGGCGTGGAGGGGTTGTGCGTGATCCCGCGGTGCGCGCCGAAGTGGTTGAGCGCGTCCGGCGATTCGGGGAAAGCGAGTTGGCCTTGGAATGGATTGGTGTTTGCGAGTCGCCATTGCCGGGGCCGGCGGGCAACGTGGAGTTTCTTGCGTATTGGAGAAAGGCGGGACCATGAAAAAAATCGGTGTTGTGGTGAACTGCCGCAAGCCGCACGCTTCGACCGTGCTTCAACGGCTCGCCGGAAAGGCGCGCGCGCTGGGCATGGAGTTGTATGTGACTTGTGGAGAAGAAGGCGAGCTGCTTCCGGGCGCGACGAAGTTGAGCGAGGCAGAGCTTGCAAAAACCACGGACGTCCTTCTGGCGCTTGGCGGCGATGGCACGGTCTTACGGGCGGCGAGAATTCTTGACGGGGCGGACAAGCCGGTGCTCGGCGTTAACCTCGGCAGTCTCGGGTTTCTTACCAGCGTGACGGAGCAGAATCTCGACCACGCGCTGGAGGCGTTGACTTCGGGGGTCTATACGACATCCAATCGGTCGGTGGCGGAATGCCGCGTTTTCCGCGACGAAAAAGAAATCGGGTGTTACCGCGGATTGAACGATGTCGTGATCGGATGGGGAGAGTCCTCCCGCGTGATCACGCTCGATGTGGAATTGGATGGCGAACAGGTGGCGTCCTATAAATGCGATGGATTGATCGTCTCAACGCCGACCGGCAGTACCGGGCACTCGCTTTCGGCCGGAGGGCCGATCCTTCATCCGGACAGCCCCTGCTTTGTGATCACGATTATTTGTCCGCACACGTTGAGCAATCGGCCGCTGGTCATCTCCGATCGCAGCGTCGTGGTTGTGCGCGGCGTGCAGACCACGAAGGAGTTGCTGCTGTCCGTGGATGGACAGGAAGAACTCTCGATTAAACAGGGCGACCGGCTTGAGATACGGCGAGCCGGAAACGGGGTTCGGTTCGTACACCTGCCGGATTACAGCTACTTCGCCGTTCTTCAGCAGAAGCTGCTGTGGCGGGGATCGAGCACGGCGGAGGGGTGAGGGGTTATTCTCGATGTGCCGCCGCGAATGCGGCCTCGTACACGGCGCGGACAGGCACGTTCTTTTCGCGGGCGCGGGCGATGCAGTCATCCATTTCCGGTGCCCGCGTGATATCTTCGCCGCGCCATGTCCCGACTTTCACGCGAACGCTGCCGTAGGGAGTTTCAACCTCGATATGCCTTCGGTCGAGGCGGGTCCGGCCGGCCTCGTACTCCCGTATGCCGAATGTCGTTGTTTCGCGAAAAACGAGGTCCAGGAGGGAATCCCTCAACACGGGGGTGCAAAGCACCGTCAGCAACGAACCGGGGCGTTGTTTTTTCATCTGCACGGATGTGACAAACGCATCGAGCGCGCCGGCCTCGATGAGTTTCTGGATCAGCGCACCGAGCAATTCCGGGCTCGTATCGTCCACGTTGCATTCCAGCACCGTGCAGCGATCGGTGGCGTCCGCGTCCTCTACCAATAATGTTGCGCGCAACACGTTTGGCAGGCGATCGAGTTTGCGATGTCCGAATCCGTAGCCGACGGCTTCCGCGCGCACTCCCGAAAGAGACGAGGCAGCGACAGGCCAGGTTGTCAGCAGCGCGGCGCCTGTCGGTGTGACCAGTTCGTGTGGTTCATCTGTCTGCACGACGCGCCGGCCCTTCAGCAGTTCAACCGTGGCCGGCGCAGGCGAAGGGATGATGCCGTGCTCGCACTCGATCGTGCCATGCCCCGCGGGAAAGGGGCCGACGGAAACGCCGCTCAATTCGAGCAGGTGATAGCCGAGACAGGAACCGACGATGTCCACAATGGAATCCACTGCGCCAACTTCATGAAAGTGGATTTTGTCCGGGGTGGTGCCGTGCACTTTCGCTTCCGCCTCCGCGAGGCGGGAGAACGTGGCGATACTCAGTTCCTTGACCGGTCGCGGGAGGTTGCTCGTATCAATAATCCGCCGGATGTCCGCGAGATGTCTGTGTGCGTGGCCGTGTTCGGGGGCCGTGACCGTGACACGCGTGCCGGAGAGGTGGTCCTGCAGCGTCTTTTCCGCCTTAAGTTCGAACGGGCCGATATTCAATCCCGCCAAGGTTTGGCGCAACGCGGCGAGGTTAATCCCCAGGTCCACCAGCGCGCCGAGAATCATGTCGCCGCTTGCGCCTCCGATACACTCGATGCGTAATAGCCTCATGCGGCCGGTTCTCCCACACGATTGATCAGTGCCGCCGTGATACCGGCGCCGAATCCGTTGTCAATGTTCACCACGCTGATGCCCGGCACGCAGGTGTTGAGCATGGCCAGCAGCGACGCGACGCCCTTCATGTGCGTACCGTAGCCGACGCTGGTCGGCACTGCGACGATGGGCCGATCTATCAAGCCGCCGACCACGGACGGCAACGCGCCTTCCATGCCGGCGACCACCACCACGGCGCGCGCGGAGCGAAGGGTGTTCAGGTGATGGATGACTCGATGCAGTCCCGCGACGCCGACATCATAGATGCGTTCGACGCGCGCGCCGGCCCACTCGGCACTGATCGCCGCTTCTTCGGCAACCGGGATATCCGAAGTGCCGGCGCATACCACCGCGACCAGGCCAATGCCCTTCCCTTCGGGCAAATCTCCCAGGGTGATCAACCGCGCCGCTTCGTGATACTTAGCGTCGGGATAGACCCGCGAAACGGCGTCGAAAATCTCCGGTGAACTGCGGGTACACAACACCCGCTGCCCGGCGTCTTTGAGCGCGCGGATAATATGGATCACCTGGTCGGCGGTCTTGCCCTCGGCGTAAATGACTTCCGGCATGCCGCGCCGGCGGGGGCGTTCAATGTCCACGCGGGCAAAACCCAGATTGGTTTCCGGGTTGCCGGCGATTTGCGTGAGCGCATCGCGGACGCTCAGCTTGCCTGCTTCGACCTGTTTGAGTATGTCTTCGAGCTTCATCTTGATGAGAACATGTTCCGCGCCGGACCCCAAGCCTTCCGTCATCCCTCCGGCGGAGTGGGGAGATCGGGATACAGGCTTTTTATGAACGCTTGAAACTCTGGCGTGCCGCGAATGGCGTTGAAATCGCTGTCAGCCAGAAACTGCTGGCAGGCAATGGGAGAGCAGCGCTCTCCGCCCGTGCGAATCCAATTCATCGCTTCCGGGAAACGATTCTCGAGAACGTACGTGATGGCCATGTTGAAATAAGCGTTCGGCAATTCCGGGTAGCGGTCAATGATGTACTGGAGATGCTCGCGCGCTTCATCATAACGCCCGAGGCGGATTAGCGCGACGGCCAGGTTGTTGCGCGGCGGCGGGTCATCCGGCACCTGTTCCAGCGAGCGCTCGAGATAATCGGCCGCCGCTTCAAAGTTTCCGCGTAACAATGCGAGCAGGCCGAGGTTCAGAAATGCAATGCGGTAGCCGGGCATGATCTGCAGCGAGGTCTGAAGCAGTTCCTCCGATTTTTCGTATTGTCCCTTCTGCATATAGGCCGTGGCGAGGTTGTTGTAGATTTCGACGTTGAACGGAGACGCCTGCAGCGCTTTTTCGAGAATGACGATGGCCTGATCGAATTGGCCGCGCTGCGTGTGCACGACGCCGAGCAATCGGAGCGCCGCGTTCATGTCCGGCCAGATTTCGAGGGCCTTACGCGCATGGACCTCGGCCTGGTTCCAGTTGCGGGCGTGAAGATATTCGTTGGCGGTTCGCACTTCGCCCATGGCCTGGGCCATACGTTCCGGATCAATTTGTGCTTCGGCTTCCGGTGTGACGGTGCCGACGGGTTCCGGGATTGCCACGCGCGGAGCGGTTGTCGCGGCGGGCGCTTCGTCGGGCCGGGCAAAGGGCACCTTCAATGTTTCTGGAGCGTCGGGCTCGTCGGGCAGTTTGCGTTCCTCTTCCTGCCGATGAATGAACCATGTCGCGCCACCGAGCAG
>CAZTYH010000050.1:17745-23872 GCA_964617565.1 uncultured Verrucomicrobiota bacterium | reverse complement strand
AATGTTCGACGTTCACTGTTGAATGTTCTCTGCTCCCTTCATCTTCTGGGTTGGCATCACTCCCGCGGCACCCTACGATAAACCTCCGTGAAGCGGCGTCTCACATTTTCGCTCATCGTACTGGGCATCTCGTCGCTCATCGCGCAGGTCTTGCTCGTGCGCGAGGTGATGATGGTCTTTTACGGAAACGAGTTCTTCCTCGGTTGGACGCTTTTCTCCTGGCTCTTCTGGATCAGCACCGGCTCGCTCCTGTTCAGCCGCCTGATTCGATTCACAAACCGGTTGCCGCGCCTCCTCATTCTCTGCCATGCCGCCATCACGGTCCTGTTCCCCGCGGCCATCTGGATCGTCAGAGCAAGCCGCCTGATCGTCAGTCCGGTGCCCGGACAAGCGCCGGACCTGCTCCCTTCCCTCGGCTTCACATTCGTGGCGCTCGCGCCCATATGCCTCGCGGCATCCGCGCTGTTCATCACCGCCGCCAAAACATGGAAAGTGATGGGGAACCCGGAGTCGCTCAGCAACATTCTCGGTCGTTCGTACATGCTGGAAACGCTCGGTTTTGTATTCGGCGGCATGCTGTTCGGTTATGCGCTAGTAACGGCGGATGAATTTCGCGTATCCGCCCTGGTCCAGTGGCTGAATGTCGCGGCTTGCGCGGTCCTGTATGCGTCCCCCTTCAGCCGGTCGCTGATCACGCGGCTTGCCCTTGCGGGCGCCGCCGCGGCCGCCACGGTCGTGCTCTCCGCCGCGCCGCGGCTCAGCGAGCACACGACGCGCTATCGTTTCCCGGGACAGCAGGTTCTTGAGTCGCGAAACTCCGTGCACGGCAATATCGCCGTCACGAGAATGGGAAACCAGTACAGCTTCTACCAGAGCGGATTGCTCATCGGCTCCGAGGAAGAGGCGTTGTGGAATGAACACCTTGCGCACCTCCCCCTGCTCTTTCACCCGGCACCCTCCCGCGTTCTGCTTATCGGAGGAGGGCTCACAGGCGTCCTCTCCGAAATCCTGAAGCATCAGCCGGAGCGCGTGGATTATCTCGAGCTGGACCCCACCCTCGTGGAAATCACCCGGATATACCTCCCCGCAGAAGAACGCAGGGCGCTCGACGATCTGCGCGTCCGCATCATCACGCAGGATGGACGCTTCTTTATGAACCGGCTTGCCGCGGGCGGCAACGGGGAAGCCGTCTACGACGTGATCATCGTGAACCTGCCGAACCCCAGCACCATTCTCATCAACCGGCTCTACACCGAGGAGTTTTTCCGGCTCGCCCGGAGCCTCCTTAAACCGGGCGGACTCCTCAGCACGCATCTGGCCTTCTCGCCGGATTACCTGAGCCCCGAACTTGAAGATCTGGGCGCTTCGCTTTTCAGAACCATGACCGCCGTTTTCGATTCAGTGATCGTGCTGCCGGAATACGCGGCTTTTTTCATCGCCTCCCCGGATCAAGCGCTCGCATACGACCCCGGTCCGCTTGTTTCACGATTCATTGCGCGTGGGATCAACGCAAACTACCTCAGCGTTCCCTATCTCGAATATCGCCTCACAACCGATCGTATTACGCAGGTGGTGAAAGCATTCGAGGAGAATCCCAATGCCCTGCCGAACCGCGACCGCCGCCCCGTCGCATGCTATTACAATCTCGTCCACTGGATCAGTTCGCTGCATCCGCAAGCCGCGCGCTTGATGAGCAGGGCCGGGAAAATTCGCCCGTTTCATTTGTCCGGCGCGCTGTTCGTGTTTTTCATACTGCTTTTAATCCGGGTGCGCCGCGTCGCCGGCGGTGGTTCGCTCTGGGCGATGGGAACGGCCAGCTTCACCCTGATGGCATGCGAGATCATCATCATTCTCGGCTTCCAGATTTTCTACGGCTATCTTTACTACCGCATCTCGCTGATCATCGCATGCCTGATGCTGGGCATGGCCGCAGGGAGTTGGGCGGCGGTTCAGGTACAGTCCGGCATCCGGCCCGTCACCCTGGTGAAGCTGCATACCTCGCTCGCGGTATACGCTGCGTTTCTCATTCCCCTGTTCAGCCTGCTTGCGCCGGCCATGCAACGCAACGCCCTGGCCATCCAGGTCCTGTTCCTCGGACTGGCCGCCCTGCTTGGCGGACTCGTCGGATTCGAATATCCCGCCGTCAACACGCTATACCTGTCAGCCCACAAGGACGATCATCGTCGGGCGGGATGGGTGTATGCCGTGGATGTAATCGGCTCCTGCGCGGGCGCACTGCTGATCAGCATGTGGCTCCTGCCCGTCATCGGCCTTTCCTCCACGCTGGCCGCACTGTGCGTGTTGAACACTATCACCGCCACTGCCCTCTGGCTGGGAAAATCAGGCCGCTGACCCAGCAACAATCATGCGCTCCAGTTTTTTCCAATGCCTGGAAAAACGGCCCGGGGATTTTCCAATGTTTGGAAATTTATTCCTCGTGAAAGACTTCCGCGGTGAAAACCTGGAGCTGCGTCGAGGGATCTTTCCATGCGTCGCGCGGGAGGCCCGCTTTGCCCGCGCAGAGGTTGTCCATGAACGTCTCAAAACTCCAGCCCGTCTCGGTCGCGACCTGCGGAAGGAAAACGCCGCGACGCATCCCCCTGCTCACCTGCACGCCGTGTTTCCCGTACTGGATTTCACGCCAGCTTTGAACGCGTCTCAACGGACTGAGCACCGAAACCTCGTATTCAAGCTGATCCAATTCGGCTTCCGAAACGGGCGGAAACCGCGCATCCTGCGTGGCTGCGGCAATCGCCATTTCCATGACCACGCGATGCAACGGCATGTCCGGTTCGAACCGCCCGATACAACCTCGAAGCTGCCCTCTTTTCTTTATCGTCACAAACGCGCCCAGCGGTTGTTCCAGCGCCGGCATCGCGTTGTTGAATCCGGGGACCTCGCCGGTCTTCACATAAGTCTCAACCGTCTCCCGTGCGAGCTTGAGCAGGGCCTTTCGTTCTTCGTCGCTCAGCAACCGATCCTCCTGCACAGCCGGCTTTCCGCTCTCGCCGTTTGCGGATAAGAACGCGACAGCGGCATATCCCACTACGCCCTTGCGATCGCCCTGCGGTGAATCGCCGGAGTTTGCATACTTCAAACGCTCAATCCTGTCCGCGCCAACCGCATTCGCATAGAGCATCACGGCCTTCGTCGCGCCCTCTCCGCACATGCCCGTCGCCATGTCCGGAATTTTCATCTGCTCCAACTGGCGAAGCATTCGCTCCAGGTTGTCGGCATCGCCCGAAACAACCGCTTTGATGGTTTTGCCGTCGGCGAAACAGGCATCTTCGTACGCCGGATAATGCGAAAGGTCCGTGCTGGCCACCACAAGCGTATCGCCGGGCGCGTGCTGTGCCAGCGCCGCCGCAAGAACACGCGAAAGCTCCGTCGCGCGATCGCCCAGCAGGATCGGCACCAGCTTGAAATCTCCGATCGTGCGCTGCAGAAACGGGACGATCACTTCAAGCGAATGCTCCGGAAGGTGCGCGCTTTCCCGCACGATGATGAGCGGGCTTGAATCGAGCAGCTTCTTCGCGAGGGACTCATCAATCGGGACATCTCCCATCGGTGTGCGGAAACGGCCGCCCGGTGTCACGGCGATGCCATAATAGCCCTCGCGATGACTGTTCCCGATCAGTACGACTGTTCCATATCGCTTGCCCTCGACCGCTTTGAAAGCATGTGCGGCCACACCGCCCGAAAAGACATAGCCCGCGTGCGGGGCGATCAATGCGCGTACACGTCCATCCATTTCAGGGATCTGTGCCTCCGCCATCAATTGATCAACCATGGCACCAAGCTGAGCAGGATCACCGGGATAAAACGAGCCCGCGACAGCAGGTCTGCGCACCGGCCCTTCTGCCGCCGCCGGCTTCTCCGCGCACGCGGCGAGCGACAGGGCAAGCAGTATCGGCAGAATGACTTGAGAGCAGCTCCTGTTTTTCATCCGTCTCTTCCCCGCTCTTCGAACTTCAATGTTTTCCATCACTCCCACACGCCCGGCACGCGACAGCCCGACGGGCACTTTCCATCTTTGAGATTGTTACGCACCACGAAATACCCCTGTCGCTCGATCGCGAGTTCGCCCGTTTCCGGGCAATACGTTGATTCTCCTTCCGGATGCCGGACATTGCCGGTGTAAACGTAATGCAGACCTTCCTCCACCGCGATCTCGCGTGCACGAATCACGGTCTGCACCGGCGTCGGAGGCAACGTGCGGAGTTTGTGCTGCGGATGGAACCTGGAGAAGTGCAGCGGCACATCGGGCCCGAGATTTTCCTTTACCCATCGCGCGAGCTTTCTCACTTCTTCTTCGCTGTCATTCTGGCCCGGCACCAGCAGTGTCACGATTTCAAGCCAGACACCCGACTCGCGAATAATCTTGAGGGTACGCAGAATGGACTCGAGGTCGCCGCCGGTGAACTCGTCATAGAAACGATCGTTGAAAGCCTTGAGGTCCACCTTGTAGGCATCAATAAACTCCAGCAGCTCTTTCAGCGGTTCAGGATTGATGAACCCGTTGCTCACGACCACGGTTTTGAGACCACGTTGTCGGGCGCGCTTTGCGATATCCAGCATGTACTCGTAGTAGATGATCGGCTCGGTGTAAGTGAACGCGATCGAGCGCGCACCGCTTTTCAGCGCGGCCTCGACGACCTGATCGGGTGCGACATCCGTCGTCTGCACGTCCCACGGAAAGGCCTGCGCAATTTCCCAATTCTGACAGAACAGGCAGCGCATATTGCAGCCGGGCGTGGCGATGGAAAACGATTTCGATGCGGGCAAAACGTGGAAGAAGGGTTTCTTCTCGATCGGGTCCACGTGCGCGGCGGCGAGCTTGCCGTAAACAAGTGAATAGAGTTTGCCGCCTTCGTTTTTGCGGGCGCGGCAGATGCCGATCTGCCCTTCCGAGAGCATGCACCGGTGCGGACAAAGCCCGCATCGGACCATCCCGCCGGCCCGCGCCTCCCAATGCATGGCCGGATGCAGGTTCGTCGAAGAAATCAGGGTTCCTTCTGCGCGCACGCCCCGCTCCCTCGACCACACCAGGTAGAGACTCCCGCCGACTACCACGGCGAGGAAAAGCAGTGCCAGCAGCTTTTTCACCACGGCCTACCTCCAATGCATCCACATGAACAACGCAAACAACACCAGCACGAGAATGAAAACAAAGAAATCATCCGTCCTGCGGTTCTGGAATATTTTCCACCGCCACATCGCATGCCGCAGACTCAGGCCGCCGTGGACCAGCAGCGCAATAAAAAGAGGCACCGGGAGGATCTCCTCGTGTAGGTATTTCGCCAATTCCGGGTCCATGACTCGCTTGGTCATCCCATAACCCGTGACGATAAAAAGGATGATCACGATGATGGCGGTCCACGCCGCCCATCGGTTCGCCTTTGCTAAAAAAGTCACCCACTTCATTGCATGTACAGGGGCGAAACCCCTCTCCACAACATATACACTCCATAGACCAGGAAGATCACGCTGACAAGCACCGCGCTCGCGCGCGCGACCCGGCGAAACTCGTCCATGCCACTCAACATACCCAGCAGCGCCAGTGGGATGAAGTAGATAGTCGTACCCACGAAAAAGACGAGGAAGTAAAGGACGCCCTTGAGCATGTCATGCAGGCTGAACACGTACGCCGCCGACACCAGGAGCGGAGGACAGACCTTCAGCCCCATGAAGACGCCCATCAGGAACGGGGTCCGTCCCCTCGCACGCGAAGTGCCCGCACACAGCGGCCACGCCGGGCTCACCAAGCCCAGCGCATACAACAGAAGAAAAACAGACAACAGAATGAGCGCGCCCACCGAGATGAGGTGAAGCCATCGCGAGTCGAATCGCTCGCCCAGGAATCCCACGGCAAGTCCGAAAAGCGTATATCCCGCCAACCGGCCCAGAATAAAATTCGAAAGAACCCAGGCGGTTTGCCGCATCGTCCGTTCCTCCGCCACGAGGAACGGTGCCACGAAAGGAAAACAATAGGCGCAACAGAAAAGACCCGTCGAAAGCCCGGCCAGAAACGGCTGTGCAATCACCTCTCCCATCGCAGCTCCATGGGGGTTTAGACACCCCTCACCAAAAAACAACTCGAATTTTTCAGGACCAGCCGGAGTTCGGC
>CAZTYH010000050.1:11193-17645 GCA_964617565.1 uncultured Verrucomicrobiota bacterium | reverse complement strand
AGACACCCCTCACCAAAAAACAACTCGAATTTTTCAGGACCAGCCGGAGTTCGGCGTTTACGCGGGCTTCAGCCCGTGCCAAATCGGCGCTAAAGCGCCGAAAACACTTTCGCCTGCAGCTAACGCACGAGGCGGTAGTGCTTCTTGTTGAAATCTATTCCAAGAAGACCTTCCAGCTTCATGAGCAGGCGATGCTTCTTCTCGCGAGGCGTCAGTTGATGGTTTGGATTGGCTGCGAAGATCTCATGCCCGGCGGGTAGCCAGTCCTTGAGTACGGCGGGATGCGTTCCCTTGAAAGGCTTCAGGATTTGCGGATCAATTTCTGTAATGTCCAGTTTCCTCGACGGCTTACCCCAGTACTTTTCGATCTGATCCTTGTTGGCCTGGATCCGCGACTCCCCGCGGGCCCATCCATAATGGAATATGCGGCCGTCGCTCAACGCCGCTTTCGGATATCGGCCGCGCTTCTGGTCTTCCAACACGATGAAGAAAAGACCTTTCGGCGCCCAGCAGGGAATCGTGTTACGGATGATCCGCGGCGCACGCCGATACCAGGCCGGCGACCATGCATACGTATTGGCATTGCCATAGAAGTGAATGTAATCGAAGACCAGGGCTTCGACTTCCGGATCGTCCAGGTGCTTCTCCATTGCCGCGCGAATCTTCGGGAGATCGTCCTCGTGCACCACTTCATCCCCCTCAAGATAGAAAGCCCAATCGCCGGTGCAGTTGAACAAGGCGATGGATTTCTGCTGCCCATAGACATAACCCTGGATTGAAACGTCGGGCTTCATCCCCTCGTTCCATGTCGTTTCAATGATCCGGATCTTCGGGTCGCCAATCGCGCGGAGCATGGCCGGCGTGTTATCGGAACAAGGACCGAGCGCGACGACGAATTCATCCACAAGGGGCAGAACGGAACGGATGGACTGAACAAAAGGATAGTTCAGCATTTCGCCGTTGCGCAAAAATGTAAAACCGCTGACTTTCATGGGCAGGAAGCACGTTAGCTGAAGCCGGGGGCCGTGTCAAAACACCCCGCCCGAAACGTTTACCCTTCCGCAAACAGGACTTCCCTCTATACTAGTCGGCTATGGCCAAAAAGATCGGATTGCTTAAACGTCTCCGGAAGCGTGCCGAAATCGTCCTCGCACGACTGGGGCGTGTTTTGATCACCCCTCTTCCGCGCGGGGCCATCCTTCGGCTTGCACGCATGCTGGGTGCCGTCGGATACTTGTTTTCCGGAAGGCTCAAGTCCGTCGGCCGCGCCAATCTGGATCTCGTTTTCGGAGATCGTCTTTCGCGCGAAGACAAAACACGGATACTAAAACAATCCTGCCGCACCTTTGCACTCGTTGCGCTGGACAGCATCTGGTTCTCGGCAAAAACGGTCGAGCGCACCCGGCAATGGGTTTCTTTTGAAAAGCATCCGGGCGAAGTTTTTAAAGATGGAAAAGGGGCGTTATGCCTCACGGGACACCTCGGCAACTGGGAAGCGCTCGGGCATGCGGCCGCCGTCGCTGGCTTTCCTCTTGCCAGCGTCGCAACGCCGCTCAAAAATCCGGCGGTGGACGAATTCCTCCGCCGCGCCCGCGAGACCGCGGGCCAGACCATCATCGAACGAAGCGGTGCCGTTCGCGCGCTTCTTCAGACGTTGCGACAAGGCGGGCGCGTCGCATTGCTTCTCGATCAGAACACCCAGATCAATGAGGGCGGTGTTTTTGTGGACTTTTTCGGCGTCCCGGCCACCGTTTCCGCCGCGGCCGCTTCGCTGGCCTATCGAACGGGAACCAACATCTATTTCGGGTTCTGCATTCCGCAACCCGACGGCAGCTACCGTGTGCGCATACCGCGCTCCATCGCGCCGCCACCTTATGATCGCGAGAGCGTGGACAAAGCAGTCCTGGCGATCACCAGGGAAATATGTTCCGTGTATGAAGAGGAGATACGCGCATGTCCCGAATGCTGGTTGTGGATGTACAAGCGCTGGAAACACGTCCGGCCCGGCGACACGCGCGATCGCTATCCCTTCTACAGCTCGGAACTCGCCGCACACCTGATACCCCCATCCTATCACCATGAACAATCATCCATCTGACGCCCCATCCACCCAGAACACAGCAGGAAGACCCGTGATTGCGCTGCTGCTTCTGATTGCCGCGCCTTTGCTGATCGGCGCGCTCCTGGCCCCGCACGCACTCCAATTATTGGAATGGCTTTCGGGCCATTTCAACCTCGGTCCCCATTTTACAAACCCACCCTTCCGTCGCGTGTTGTCGCGATGCGTCATGATTTCAGCGCTCATCGTTCTTTACCCCGCGATCCGCCTCTCGGGAATCCGTTGCTGGCGCGACATCGGCTGGGCACCGATCGTTGAAGGACGATGGCGTGTAATCGGCGGCTGGTTCATCGCGGGCGCAATCTCCATGGGGATCGCCTACCTGCTTTCGGACATTTTCGGCGCGCTCTATTTCCGTCCCCGCTCCACCAACCTCGCAACCATTGCCGCACAATGGACCTTTCGCCTTGCCGGCGCACTGATCATCGGCGTGCTGGAGGAAACCTTTTTCCGGGGATACCTGTACAGCGTTCTACGCCGGCGAATGCGCCTCGCAGGTGCCGTTGTTCTGGGCGGCTTCCTTTTCGCCGCCATTCACTTCGCGAGACCAATGGAGCCTGCCGGTTTTGACCCCCGCCACTGGGCGGCAGGCTTTCATATGCTGCCGCATATCTCGGACGGCATTCAGCCTCAATATGCCGCGCCGATGTTCGTCAACCTGTTCCTGATGGGCATGTTGTTGTGCCTGTTGTACGACTGCTTCGGCACCGTGTATGCCGTTATCGGACTGCATGCGGGTTGGGTTTGGATGCAGGGCATCGGCACCTATATGTTTGATCGCGACGGCACAACCCTTTGGATATTGTTCGGTCCGAGCGAAACGCTTTCCATGACATGGGCGGGCACGGTCATGCTCGCGATTTTCATGGCCGGAGCACTCGCCCTGCATCGTGACAGGGAGAACGCTTAGTGGAACAGCGCAAAGTCATACGATCCGCCATGCTGATCGGCGGCTTCACCTCGATGAGCCGCGTGTTCGGGCTGATCCGCGACTTCCTTACGGCCGGATTTTTCGGGACCTCGCTTGCGATGTCCGCTTTCGTTGTCGCATTCAGGATCCCTAATCTTTTCCGCGCATTATTCGGCGAAGGAGCCCTCTCATCCGCATTCGTTCCCGTTTTTATTGATGCACGGGAAAAGGACGGCGAAGAACGCGCGTGGATGCTTGCGCGCAAAGTGATTACCCTCGTCGCCACGGTCCTCCTGGGTGTGGTGCTGGCAGGCATTCTCGTCATCTCTCTCCTGCTGCGACGTCCCGACCTGGGCATTAAAACAGCCATGATCCTCCCGCTCGTGCGCATCATGCTGCCCTACATGATGTTCATCTGCCTCGCCGCGCTTTCGATGGCAATCCTGAATTCCTATCACCGGTTCGCCTTGCCGGCCTCCACGCCCAGCCTGCTGAATCTTACATGGATCGCATTCATTCTTCTTGTCTGCCCCCGGATCAGCGGTCCGCTGGAGCGACAGATATATGGTCTGGCGTGGGGGGTGTTCGTAGCGGGCATCATTCAACTCGGAGTGCAGATTCCCGTGCTCTGGCGTTACGGCTACAGGCCCGGGCTGTCCTTCGACTTCACCGACAAGCGCGTTTGGAAAGTGTTCACCCTGATGGGGCCGGCAGCGCTGGGATTGGCCGTGTACCAGGTGAATGCGCTCGTGGACAGCCTGCTGGCCGCATGGGTCGGCAGTTGGGCGCCCGCCGCGCTTTTCTACAGCGAACGCCTCTTATATCTGCCCCAGGGAATCCTGGCGACTGCGCTCAGCACAGTGCTGCTGCCTGTATTGTCGGGCCATGCGGCACGAGCGGACTTCAAGAAAATCACACAAACGTTGAATCACTCGCTGCGCTCCCTGTTCTTCATCATGGCGCCCGCAGCGATCGGACTTCTGGTCCTCGCGAAACCGATCATTCAAATGATCTTCGAATGGAAACAGTTCGATGCCACTTCAACGATGCTTACAGCGCGCGCTTTATGGTTCTATGCGCCGGGCCTTCTTGTCTTCTGCCTTGCCAAGGTCTTCGTCCCGGCTTTTTACGCAACGCAAGACACGCGAACGCCGGTCCGCATCGGCCTGGCTTGCGTGGCGCTTAACTTCACCTTGAATGTGACGTTCATTCTGACATGGCCGCAATACTGGAAACACGCCGGACTCGCACTCGCCACCGTCATTTCCGAGGGCGTGAACGGATTTGTGCTGGGCTGCTTCATCCACCGGCGTATGGGCTCGCCGGGTTGGCGCGAAATGCTGAATAGCGCGGCGCGTATCCTCGCCGCCGCCGTGATTATGGGCCTGTGCGCATATGTGATTCAGCGGGCCCTTTTTGCTTTTGGCCACCGTTTCGACGTGGCCGAGAAGATCGTTCAGGTGGGTTCCGTTCTTGGCAGTATTCTTATCGCCATGGGCATTTACCTGCTTCTTGCCTTGCTATTCCGATGCCCGGAATTGCGCGAAGTACGCGAGGCGATTTTGTTACGCGCGAAGAGGGATCCGATTCCGGGCGGAAGCTGACAAGCCGCCTTTTATTTTCTATCCAGAACTTCACGAACCTTGCAAACAACGGCTTCCTGGGTACTCGGCTTCAGAAGAATCGGATCGGAGGGCCCTTTTTCACGCGATGAAGCAACCGCCTCGTGCGCGAACCCCGTCGTGAAGAGCACCTTGAGATCAGGGCGAATTTCGCGGAGCCGTTCGGCCAGATCCCGCCCCCCCATTTGCGGCATCACCATGTCTGTAAACAGAAGATCAATGGTGTTCACCCGCGATTTAAACTTCTCAAAGGCTTCCAATCCGTTGGCCGCTTCCAGGACCCGGTACCCCGCAGAAGACAGGATGCGGACAATAAACATGCGAACCAACTCTTCGTCCTCTACAACCAGGAGCGTCTCGTTTCCACGGGGTAACGGCATTTCCGGTGCCTTGGGCGCAACCTCATTCAATGCCGGAGCCGGCTGAAGAAGAATCCGCACCTCTGTTCCCTTGTCGGGCGCACTGTCTATTTCAACATGACCGTCAAACTGCTTGACGATGCCGTACACCACCGCCAATCCCAGCCCTGACCCCTCGCCTCTTTCTTTCGTAGTGAAGAAGGGCTCCATGGCTTGACGTCGCACATCGGGCGTCATTCCGTGCCCCGTATCATGAACCAGCAGTTGGACGTAATTACCGGGTCTTGTTCCTGCATGATGGCGTTGAGACCCTTCCGCTACCGTAACAAGAGAGGTTACTATTCGGAGTTTACCTCCCTTCTTCATGGCATCCCGCGCGTTTACAGCAAGATTGAGCACCACCTGCTCCAAGTATCCTGCATCGCCCTTCACCGGCGGAAGGTTCTCGCCCAGCACGGTTAGCATCTCGATGTCCTCTCCCAGCGTATGCCGCAGCAGGCGATCCATCCCAGACACAACATGGTTAATATCCACCGGCTGAATTTCCAGCATTTGACGGCGGCCGAGCGCCAGCAGTTGGCGGGTGACACCAGCCGCTCGCTCGCCGGCCCGCACCACCTCTTCCATATCTTCCCGTGCGGGATCCGACGGTTGCAGCTTTTCCTGCGCCAGACGCGCAAAGCCGATCACGGACATCAATAAATTATTGAAGTCGTGCGCCACGCCACCGGCCAACCGGCCCAAAGCCTCCATTTTCTGAGCCTGCCGTAATTGCTCCTCTCTCTCTTGCAGTCTTTGCTGAGCCTCTTCACGCTCCACCATTTCCCGGCGCAAGCTGCGATTAGCCTCCTCCAATGCTCGCTGTATCTTGCGTCGCTCATATATATCCAGGGCGAGGATGACAGAGAGCAACCCCAACAGAGCCACAACCGATAGAATACCCCACGCGGTACCCGCTCCCACTTCGTAAATCGTTCGCGGCTCGTTCAACAACAAGCTCCCGGGCGGAAGCCGTTCCCGGGAAATTCCCCATTTCACCAACTGGGTATAATCGAACATGAAGCGATTGGGACTCTCCCTGACAACGGGGATATCATCCGGTGACTCCCCGCTTAAAATGCGCACGGCCATTCGCCCTGCGGCTTCACCTTGTGAAAAACCGCTGATTAACATTCCGCCCACAACTCCTTCTCCCAGATAGAAATCCCAGATTACATAAACCGGCACCGGGCTCTTTGGACAAATCAGCCGGGCGGCGTCACGGTAGCGGAACATGCGCCCGGATTTATCGCGATTGAAACTCATCAGTAACATCAATGAATCCGGCGGGATCTGCTCCACGGCCACCAGCATTTCTTCCATGGTCATGTCGTGCAGGTGAACAAAATCCATCCGTCCTGCGTATCGAGGCGCGATCTCGTCCACACGTTTCCGGTTGGATA
>CAZTYH010000050.1:7005-11093 GCA_964617565.1 uncultured Verrucomicrobiota bacterium | reverse complement strand
TCCATCCGTCCTGCGTATCGAGGCGCGATCTCGTCCACACGTTTCCGGTTGGATATACCCGTGACCGTGTCGTCGTTTACAACGAACACCCGCTTTGCGCCGGAATGAAGGTTCAATGCAAGATCGAGGGTTGCAACAAGGTCGAATGCCTCCACCACGCCTGTACACCGGGAGAACTCATCGAGCACTTCGGGGGAAAAGAAATTCACACCGCAGAAGACAACCGGCGTTTCCCCAAACAACGACGCACGATAGCGACGCATGAAATTGAAGGCGTCGTCATCCACCGTGATGATGACATCAAATTGATCCGGGGGAAATTTATTCTGATACAACTCGTACAGGGAGTGAAAATACTCTTCGCTGGAAATCCGCTTCGCATCCATGAACTCAACACGAACATCCATGTTCGTATCGCCTTCCTCCAACACCGACATGACGCCGTGCGTGACACTATCCGACCATCGCATACCAAGATTATACGAGTGCAGAATCAATACATGGATTTTTCCGGGACCGAAGAAATGACGGGTACTTTCACGGGCGGCCGATTCCGGCGCTCCGCACCATGCGGTGCACATCGCCAATATCGCTAAGACGATGGTCCTTTTTTTCACATGACATCCAGATGCTGGCTACCCCTGGAGACGCGAACAATCTTTACCAAAGCAGTATCTGCTTTCTATTACCTTCGTGCAAGTACGCTGTCACACGCTTCAACGGTAGGCGTGACAAAGCAAAGCCGGACCCGTTTGCGCAACGAGTCAATACCGGCCCTGGCGTTATTATTACTGGTGTATTTCAGCCATGGGCACATGGTGGTATATTCAAGAGAAATGATCATACCGGATAATATCAAGCGTAAGCTGCGGGAGCTCCCTGACAAACCCGGTGTTTATTTCATGCGGGACAAACAGGGAAAGATCATCTACGTGGGCAAGGCCGCGTCCCTGCGCAGCCGCGTTCAGTCCTATTTCCGGCAAGCCACCCTGAAAAGCGGAACGCCCAAGACGCGCGGATTGGTTCACAGCATTAAGGATTTCGATGTCCTCGTCACGCGCACCGAGGCCGAGGCAACGCTTACCGAAGGCCGCTTGATTAAGGAATACCGGCCTCGTTACAATGTCTCCTTCAAGGACGACAAGCGTTTCCTCCTCATTCGCGTGGACCTGAACGAGCCATGGCCTCGCTTCGATGCCGTTCGTATAAGGAAGGAGGATGGCGCGTCCTACTTTGGCCCCTACGCATCCACACAGGCCGCACGGGCGGCGCTGGAGTTCATGGACAAGCGATTCGGCCTGCGACGATGCCGGCCAAGAGAGCCGGGATCTGACGATCACCGTCACTGTTTGAACGACATTGTCCGCTTCTGTTCCGCCCCCTGCATTTTGAAGGTCACTCGCGCACAATACATGGAACGCGTGGCGACCGCCTGTGATTTTTTGCGGGGCGGGAAGCGCGAGTATTTGCGTGAGCTTGAAGCAGCCATGGAGGAAGCCGCACGCAAAACAGACTTCGAAAAAGCCGCTGCGCTACGAGACACGCTGTTGTTGCTTCGACAGGCCGTGCGTGTAAAAGCGCGCGGGACACGATCGCTGGAACTGAAGGAACAGGATGCCCGCGAGGGAATTCGCGAGCTGCAGGCGGCCTTTCGATGGGATCGCGTACCGGCGGTCATCGAAGCTTATGACATATCCAACATCTCCGGAACGCACGCCGTAGGAAGCCTGGTTTGTGCAGAATACGGGTTGCCCGCCCGGAACCGCTACCGCATGTTCCGCATCAAGACCATTGAGGGCAGTGACGATCCGGGCATGATGTCGGAAGTGCTGCGTCGCCGCTTTTCGCGCGGAGTGATGGAGAATGAACAGCTTCCGGACCTTGTTTTGGTGGATGGAGGCATCACGCAATTACGCGCCGCAAAAAACGTTCTCGGCGAACTCGGTCTGGACCGGATCCCTTCTCTCGGTCTGGCCAAGAGGTTTGAGGAGCTGTATTGGATAGCGCCGGGAGAACATCGTGCGCGCGTCGTTCGCTTACCGGCCGACTCGGCGGCTCTCAAAGTGCTTCAGCGCCTTCGCGACGAAGCGCACCGTTTCGCACTCACCTACCACCGTAATCTGCGCGGCCGACGAATTCGCGAGTCACGCCTCGACGAGATCCAGGGCATTGGAGAAAAGCGAAAGCAATTGCTTCTGCACCATTTCGGGTCCTTGCGGCGGCTGATGCGGGCATCCGAAAGCGAAATCGTTGAAGCACCGGGCGTGGGCCCGGTGATGGCACAGATGATCTTCAGGCGTCTCCACGCCTCCGATGGAGACAATGGAACACCCCCTTGATCCACTCCGGCAATACTTGACCCACATGACCACACTTTGCAAAGTGTGGTCAGTGCCGGCATGAAGAAGGCCGGCCTTCCTGAAACTTTCTGTCGAATAATCACGTCCAGTGGCTCCCCCCTTGCGACTTTGAGGTGAGCGTTCTATAAGTATTGCGAATGGACACCCTTCGCACAG
This sequence comes from uncultured Verrucomicrobiota bacterium, assembly GCA_964617565.1. Lineage (GTDB taxonomy): Bacteria > Verrucomicrobiota > Kiritimatiellia > CAIQIC01 > JAGNIJ01 > JAKJGV01. Next base: position 8,577 of record CAZTYH010000050.1, on the reverse strand, counting down.
GCATCATCGGCCTCGGTCACGCGGGTTCCCGCTATGCGCAAATTTTGTTGCAGGGCCGGATCCGCGGTGCGGCACTCAAAGCGGTCTGCACACGGACCGCAGCCAAACTGGAAATGTATCCGGCGTCCGTCGCCAAATTCTGCTCCCGCGAGCACTTGCTCAGCTCCGGCACTGTGGACGCCGTGATCATTGCAACACCCCACCTTGACCATGTGCCGACCGGCATCGCCGCGCTCAACGCCGGCCTTCATGTCATGATCGAGAAGCCGATCGGCGTGAAACTGACCGATGCCCGGCGGCTCATCGCCGCCCATAAAAATCCACGACAGGTCTTCGCCGCGATGTTCAATTTGCGCGCCGACCCCGTTTATGTCCGAATAAATAAAATCGTGAAAAGAGGCGAGCTCGGACGTCTTTACCGAATCAACGGAACGTTCACCCAATGGTTCAGAAGCCAGGACTACTACAACGCCTCTTCATGGCGTGGCACTTGGCGGGGAGAAGGCGGCGGGATCCTTGCGAATCAAGCGCCCCATCAACTGGACCTGATCCAATGGATGGCCGGAATACCCACCCGCGTTTCCGCCTTCTGCCGATTTGGGAAACATCATCATATCGAGGTCGAGGATGAAGTCAGCGCATACATGGAGTATCCCGGCGGATGTACCGCTTCGCTTGTCTTCTCCACCGGCGAGTTGCCAGGTGTCAATCGCTGGGAGCTGGTTGGAACCAAGGGTTCACTGATTCTTAATGATCGTGTTCTTTGTCATACCCGAAAAGACAAGCCGCGTCGCCGTATCCTCAATATGCCCGAACAAGCACAACCGTACCACGTCCTGATTCAAAACTTCGTAAACGCAATTCAGAAAAAGGAAAAGCTTATAGCACCCGCTCAAGAGGGTCTTGCCTCTCTGGAAATGGCGAATGCGATGCTTCTCTCCGCGATTCAACAGAGACCTGTAACGATTCCACTGAATACCCGGGCTTTCGCCCGCGCCTTTAACAACCTTCTTCGAAAAGGAGCCCCTCAGCAATGAAGACGACTCAAGTCGCCGCACAAACCTACACGATCCGCGAGCACACCCAGACCGCTTACGCCCTTTCGCAAAGCCTTCGCAAGCTGCGCAACACAGGCTTCCGCGCCATTGAATTGAGCGGTATCGGGCCAATCAGCGCATCCGAAATCAAACGCATGATGGATGATGAAGGGCTGACCTGCTGCGCATCACACGAATCCGAAGAAGCTCTTTTCGGCAATCCGGACACGGTAATTGAACGCATGCAGATGCTGGGCTGCCCACTTGCGGTTTATCCCTGGCCCGGCGACCGCCGATTCGACTCGCTCGACACCGTCCTCTCGTTTGCCCGCCGACTTAACGAAACCGGCAGGAACCTTCGTAAGGCTGGCATCGCTTTCGCCTATCACAATCATCACATGGAGTTCATTCGCGTAAGGAACCGGCCCGCGCTCGAGGTACTCTTCGATGAAGCCGATCCTGTACTGGTTAAAGCGGAGCTGGACACTTACTGGGTGCAGTTCGGTGGCGGCAATCCCGTCAACTGGTGCGACAG
>CAZTYH010000050.1:0-6905 GCA_964617565.1 uncultured Verrucomicrobiota bacterium | reverse complement strand
CCATCGAGATCCAGGCAAACACCCCAGGCAAACGTGCTGCTCTCAAAAATTGCGCGCCCGTTTTCCAAGCGGGCACTCACTCTTGCCTGCCCCCAATTCAATTCTTTGAACAGCGGCAAAAACAGCCGGTTGCGCGCAAGAAGCTCGCCCGCTGCTTCAAGCATCGCAAAGGCGGCGGAGCCCGACGCATCGGTCCATTCGGACATCGGAAACCGAGCAAGCAACGTAGATGAATTCGGAACAAGCACTACGTCAGCGCGGCAGTCCTTATCGTATCCACCCGCCATCCTGAACACGCCGTAACGTAAACCTGCCTCAATCGTCTTCATGGTGTCATTCACGCCGAAAATGATCACCTCATCGCCCTCGCATGCAAGCACCACGCTCACCGGCGCCATCGCCCGACGCACCGGATGAAACGAAGGAGTGCGACGGAGAAAATAATCCACGATGGTCCAACTCCGCGTGGCAGGCCAACAGTCATTGTACATCCAGAAAATGGCGGACCCGCTGTCAAACATGCGCCGCCTGAAATTATCGCAATATTCTCGCAAGGCCTCGCCCTGGATCAGACCACCCCAATACGCCATTTCCTCAATGGATAGATCTCTCGCTTCGCGCCCGAGCCAGTACGAAATGATACGATGCGCATAACTCGGCTCGTTCCAAGTGTCCACGGAATTGTCATGGGTTTGCCAGGCAAACGAGCCTACGCGACGCTGCCCCTCCGGCAGACACGCGAGCATCGTCGGCAAAGCCGTAGGCCCCAGCACGCCACCCTCGTTCGGGAATCTGCAAATCATCTTGCGATACTCGCGGAAATCGTTATTGGCGAAGCCGATCGCCCACGGATGCTGGTCTCCAATGTCATCACGACATGGATCCATGCCTTCGGGAGAATAAGGAGAACTCGGCTGGTAATAACGTGTCGGATCCTCTTCTGCCAGCACTCGGGGCAGCGTGATGTGAAATAATCCGTGATCCGGAATGACGGCCCCACGGTCGTACCCCCAGTGCCAATCTCCCTGCTCAATCTCGTTGTTGCCGCACCAAATCACGAGGCTGGGATGAACAGCCAAACGCCGAATATTGTAACGAGCCTCTCTTTTGACGTCCTCATGGAATGTTTCGTCCTGTGCCGGATACTTGGAACAGGCGAACACGAACTCCTGCCAGACCAGTATCCCCTTCTCGTTGCATAGCTCGTAGAAATCGTCGCTTTCGTATAACCCACCCCCCCAAACGCGAAGCATGTTGAAATTCGCCTCCAGAGCAAGGTCCGTGAGGCGTTCGTAGCGCGCGCGATCCAGCCGCGCAAAGATCATATCAGCAGGCACGAAGTTCGCTCCCCTGGCAAAAACCTTCCGGCCATTGACTTCAAGATGGAAATAGCGGCCCGAGACCGGATGCGCATCCTGAACAACCCTTACGTGCCTGAAACCAACCCGCGCAGTCCGTTCTCCAATCACTTTTTCTCCGATCCTCAATACGGCCCGAACCTCGTACAGGTTCTGCTCCCCGCATCCAACCGGCCACCAGAGTTTTGGATCAGGCACATCGAGACACACGGACAGGCGGTTGGCTCCAGGCCTGATTTCCACGGCCGCCTCAGCCTCGATACCAGCCATCGAAACGCGCACCACACCGTGAATGGTTTTATCGGTCAATCCCTCGACAAATAACCGCCCCTCCAGCCTGCCTGATGATAAATCCGGCCGGCACTCGGCAAGCGGCACAAATTGATCAATACGAACGGTTTCCTCTGTCCACTCCAAACGAACAGGCCTGTGAATACCGACATTGATCAGCCGCGTTGACCAATCCCATCCGAATTGACACTGCGGCTTGCGCAGCCAGTGCCGCTTATGAAGAAAATGCCCGAACGAGTTGTTATAACCTTGAGCAGGCTTGTCCGCCGCCCAGTACAAACCGCTGTCGAGATGCACAGCCAATATGTTCTGTTTTTCGCGGAGCAATCCCGTCACCTCGATACGGCAGGGATAGAAATAATTACAATGACGGCCGACTTCTTTTCCGTTCAATACAATGGTTGCCGCAAGATCCAATCCTTCGAACAACAGCCACGCGCGAACCTTCAACGCTTCCGGCGGCGAATCGAATTCACGGCGATAACTCCAGATCATTTCCTCGATCCAGCGCGCGGCAAGACAATTCCCCTCCACGTAAGGATCACGAATCAAACCTGCGCGCAGACAATCCAGGTGAATTTCGCCGGGGACCTGTGCGTCAATGTAGCGGTCCGGATCCGTCTCCTTATTTTCCGCCCCCTGCATGCGCCCGCGTACGCCATCCGTCCATCTCGCTTTCCAAGTTCCCCCGAGATCAAGTGTTCTCATATTAGATTCCTGCCCAAAAAAGAGCACCACGTATGAGCCCGCAGAATAGCCTCCCTCCCCTTGATCTCGAAAGGCGGAAAATGTTTCCACAAGAAGCTGATTCTGCGGAAACGCTTAACTGGAACGGTCCCAGTAATTTGCGATGCAAGCGGTCACAAAGGCAGGTTAAGCGTTTTTTACGCCTTATTATTCGATTTGACAAATTCCGGAAGAGGGGTACATATATTAGTAGTGATAAATCATGTCAATCAGGTGTCCAATGAAAGGCTTCACTGAAAAGTTCGGATGTAACGGACCCGAGGCCTCCTGGCTGAAGAACACGTTATTGTTCCGTCAATGGGAAGGCATGAAGCAGGAAATTCTCCTGCACAAGTGGTACGAGAGCGAAAAGGCGGGCTATGACATCGGATGGGAGCGTGCGGCTGTTGACTGGATGATCAAGCATGGCCCCATGTGTACTCGCCAAGCCGAGGAAAACAAACATTTTTGATTTTTGCGGGGATGTATCCCTCCTCCCCCCAAGCCGGCGATCCCCTTGGATCGCCGGTTTTTTTATTCAACCGCATCTCCTGATATCCAACGCAGAACAATGCGAGTCACGCGGCGCTCGATCCCATGGAAGCCATGGTCCGCTTTTTGCATTATCTTTGTATCAAGCTTCGATCCGCGATAGCGGATGCGAAACAACGAAACCATATCTTCTGGCTTCATCGTCTCGTATTCGTCTCCCCCGGCAATAACAACCAACACGGGACACCGCACTCGCCGAAAATAATCAAGCTTTCCATTCTCCAAATCAAATAATCCCGCTTCTATTTCTTTTGGATCGGCAATACTCAGAAATCTACGCGCCGAGAATGGAGGGATAACCGGTGCTTCAAGCGGATCCGATGCCCTCCCGCGCCGTACCAGCATGCAAGCACGCCGGACCCAGAAATCAAAGCGCTGTTTCAAGTCCCTTTTCATGATCGCCATGTCATCACCAATGGCCAGCAGAACCATCGCTCGTACAGCAGCGCTCTTATGTAAGGCCTGATAATAAACGATCTTCTGACATCCCGTACTATGACCCGCAAGAACAAAGGACTTGTAACCCTGCCGCTTTCCAAACGCTATTGCCGCATCCAGGTCGGCAAGACAGTCGCGAAATCTTTCATCATTGGTCCCGCTTTCCGCCCCGCGGTTGTTGAAGGACAGCATGCCCATGCGCAGCCGCCGGCATTCCTGCATGAAGGCTTTCTTGAGCGCCGACCGGTAGAAGTTGCTGTGCATCCCGTGTACGAAAATCAACAGCGGACGCCGACGGTCTCCCGGCACCAGGAAACCATCAAGCGGACGGTTGCGTTTTCCGGGCAGCGGAATTTCGACAAGTTTTCCGGCCACGGCGAAGCGTTGATATATGCTCATGCACCGAGTTTGACGATTCCGGCGACCAGGTCAATACCTCCGTGGCACAAGTGCCCGGCACTTACAGGTACAAATCCCTCTCGCCCGCCGCCGTCCGCTCATAGTACTTCATGAACACGGGAAACCCGCGGGGGTTCTGCTCGCGGACCTGCTCCAACTCCATGCGCAGAATTTTTTCGCCGACGGCCTGCGTTTCCGGGCTGGCGAAATCATCCAGCCACTCGCGGAAAGTCAGCACCGCATTCAGCTTGCAGAACTTTCCTTCCTTGCCGCTGCGCAGCAAATCCATGATGCACTGACCGGTCCGTCCGCAGCGATACCCCGCCGTGCAGAACGACGTGATATAACCCATCTCCGCCAATTCCCGCACAACTTCGTCAAGCGATCGCGTATCGCCCAGCATAAATTGCTGCCGGTCGCCTTCCTGTTGCTCATACGCATCGCTGTACGAACCCACGCCGATGCGCGAGGAAGCATCCGTTTGTGTGCAGCCCAGCGGGATCAGTCGCCGACGCATGAAAGGATCTTCGCGCGCCGTAAGGATCATGCCCGTATAAGGAACAGACAAACGAAGAATCACAATAATCCGCTCCATGTCCGCATCGCTCACCGCATACCGCAGGTTCTGCACGAACGGCGTGTTTTCAGCCGGCTCCAGACGCGGAAAAGATATGGTATGCGGACCGATGCCGAACGCCCGCTCCAGCTCACGGGCATGGTAAAGCAAACCCATGACTTCGAACCGCCAGTCGTACAGGCCGAAAAGAGCGCCGATTCCGACATCGTCAATGCCCGCCTCCATCGCGCGATGCATTGCGTACAGCCGCCATGCATAATCTCCCTTGATCGTCTCGCCCGGATGAACGGTCGCATACGTCGCGTGATGATACGTCTCCTGAAAGACCTGGTATGTCCCAAGCCCCACCTCGTGCAGCACGCGCAATTCATCCACCGGGAGCGGGGGCGCGTTTACATTGATACGCCGAATCTGTCCGTAGCCGATGCGGGCTTTCTTCTTCACGCCATAAATAGTCCGCATGGATTCGGCCATGTAATCAACGCCGGAATCCGGATGCTCTCCGAACACCACGATCAACCGTTTATGCCCGATCTCACCGGCCAGCACCTCAACCTCTCTGCGAATTTCCTCCTGCGAAAGGGTTCTGCGCCGGATGGAGAAATTTTCGGAACGAAGGCCGCAATACAGGCAGTTGTTTATGCAAACATTGCTCAGGTACAGAGGGGCAAAGGTTACAATCCGGTTGTCGTACACCTTCTGCTTGATTCGTGCCGCGGCCTGCTTCATTTCCTCCCACAGCTCCGGATCGGTTACATGCAAAAGAGCCGCGACTTCATCCGGATCCAGCGTCTCCACAGCCTCGGACTTTGCAATGATATCCCGGATACGCGCCTTATCCGGATTCACGCCCGCGCGAATGCGCTGCTCGATCTCCGCGTCATCAATAAAATTGCGACCGCCCAGCATGTATTTCTCGACTTCGGCATGAACAATTCGTTCCGCCATACCGTCCGTCTCAATCTGAAAGGGGGCTGCCATGAAGCACCTCCTGTCTTTTCGGACTGAGATTCAGCTCCCTGTGAAAAGCCTCCAGCGCGTCCGGGAAAGGAGACAACACGCGGTCCAACACCCCGTGCAGGAACGAAATGCAAAGCCCGTAATTTGTGATGGGGACCCCACGCGCCCCGGCCTGTTCGATGCGTACCAGCATTTCACGCCGCGTCAGCATGCAAGCTCCACAATGAATCACCAAGGCATAATCCGCCAGATTCGCTGGATAATCGCGACCGGAACAGACGCTTATATCCATCGGAAATCCTGTGTACCTCCGCAGCCAACGCGGAATTTTCACGCGCCCGATATCGTCTTCCATCGCATGATGGCTGCAGGACTCCGCGATCAGTACGCGATCGCCGGACCTGAGCCTCGCGACGGCCGCCGCCCCTTTCGCCTCTTCGACAATATCCCCTTTGAACCGGGCGAATAGAATGGAAAAAGTCGTGCAGGCCACGCCGGCCGGAGTCTCGGCTACCATGCGGTCCACCACCTGAGAATCGCAGACCACCAGGTCCGGCGGCCGGTTCAGCAGGTCCAATGCGCGAGCGTACTCCGTTTCCTTCACGACCACGGCCACCGTGCTCGCATCCAGCGCATCCCGCAGCGTCTGCACCTGGGGCAGAATCAGGCGGCCCTTCGGCGCCTCGAGATCAATCGGCACAATCATCACGACAACCCCGCCCGGCGGAACCAGGTCGCCCACGATCTTCGGTGTGCGCAGGAAGTCTTCAGGACATACCTTGAGCAGCGCATCCTTGAAGGCGCTGACATAGAGATCGCGCGAGGCGGTGTCTTGCGAAGAGCAAGCGATCACCGGCGATCCTGAAGCACTCAAACGGGTAAGAAATGCGTCGGATGGCGTCATGCGGTCCGTTTTGTTAATCACAACGACCAACGGTATGCGACGCCGCTCGGCCTCGGCAGCGATCATTTCCTCGCTCGCGCCCCACACCTCCGGCTCCGTCACCAGCACCACCACGTCCGCGCGATCGAAGACCTTCGCCGTGCGCATAAGGCGAAGCTCGGACAACACGGATATATCGTCCACCCCCCCCGTATCCAGGAACATCACCGGCCCGACCGGAAGCAGCTCCATGGCCTTTTCCACGACATCGGTCGTTGTTCCGGGCACCGGCGAAGTCAGCGCGACGTCCTGTCCGGCCACCATGTTGAGAAAGCTCGACTTCCCCACGTTGGTGCGGCCGAACAGACCGATCTGCAATCGCATGGATTTCGGGGTCGTGTTCATATTCCTTAAGGAACCTTGCTCATGGCGGACTTCACGGATACGCCGTCAATCGCGCCCAGCTTGCCCGTCAATTCGCCGACTTGATCGGTTGTGGCGTTGACGATCAGCGTGATCACGCTGCAGTCGTGTTGCAAATGCGGCAATCCCATTCGCGCAAGAATGATGTCGCCATAACCCGTCAGCACGGCATTGACCTTGCCCGCCGTTTTCTTCCGGTCCTCTACGATAATACCCACAAAACCCAGTCTTTCCTTCATGCCGTTTCCTCCAGATAAAAAAAGTCCTGCCGGCTGTGCGGCAGGACTTGAAAACCTCT
>CAZTYH010000049.1:0-23919 GCA_964617565.1 uncultured Verrucomicrobiota bacterium | reverse complement strand
GTTCTCGTTCCCGTGTTCGTGGCTCTGTTTGCGATCAGTCTTTCCGCTCGCGGCGAGGGGACTCTCGACGAGGTGCTTACGGAGACCGCGGAAAGTATTTCCCGCATCCAAACCGTACGGGCGAAAGGGGTCTGGCAGATCGAATTCGACATGCAGGGCATGAAGCAGAAAACGGAGTTGGAAACTTCTCTGATCTATGAGCGGCCGCGCCGCTTGTCGTTGAAGAGTCAGCACGCGATCATTGTGTGCGACGGCTCCAATGTCTACATCCGCATCCCCATGTCGCGGCGCTATTTCCAGTTCCCGATGAAGGAAGGCTTGGATGAGCTGGCGGAAGGGGATTTGCAGGGACACCTGGCCGGCTTAATGCCGGACACGAAGGCGCTGCTGAGCAAGAATCCTGCCGAAGTGTTGCGTACCACGATCGAAGACGCGCAAATTGAAGTGCTTCCCGATGAGGCCCTTGAAGGGCGGGATTGCCGCGTATTGTCCTACGCCACCAGCGATGGTCATGGCCCATTTGAGAAAATGGCGTTCCGTGTATGGGTGGACAAGGAATACGGATTGATCCGGCGCCTGGAATCAATACCTCCAAAAGCGGAAGACTTGCCGGATGAAAAGGAAGAAGAAGACGACGCGACAGGGAATATGGCGCAAATGATGCGCAGCATGAAAATTCGCTACAATCTTTCGGAATTGGTGGTCAATGGGCCGGTCGCCGACGAAGACTTCGTTTTCAAAGCCGAGCCGGGCGATAGAAAAGTGGAGACGGCGGTCGGATTGACGGGATCGTCCGGGGAGGGGCCCGGGTTTTCGAGGTTCGATTTGTCCGGCCAGAAGGCGCCAGACTTCTCGTTGAAACTTCTTGATGGCGAGACCTTTACACTTTCCGCGCATACGGGCTCCGTGGTCCTGATTGATTTCTGGGCCACGTGGTGCGGGCCTTGTGTGCGGGCGTTGCCGGAAATGAAGAAATTGGACGAGGCCTACAGGGAGAAGGGGCTCGTAGTGATCGGCGTCAGCCGTGACAAGCCGGGCGACGAAGAAAAAATCCAAAAACTGTTTGAGAAGCATCAGTTGGCTTATCCAACCGGCATAGATGTGGACAAGATTGCGGATGACTACAAGGTGCGTGGCATTCCCTGCCTTGTCCTTGTGGATCGTAACGGCGTGGTGCAGGGTCGCAAGGTCGGATTTGGCGGCGGTAGCATCGCGGCACTCCAGAAGGAAATAGAAACGGTGCTTGAAGGCGGAGAAATATCCAGCGCGAAGCCATTGACGGAAGCGGAATTGAAAGAGATGCAGGAAGAGTCCTCGGCGCGCGATTCGTGGAGCGGCAAAACGCAACTGGACAAAAACTTTTTCCGGATGCGATGGGAAGCAAAAGGAACTGACTCTCGTGAGCGGACGCCTGACCGGGTTACGGTAACGGTCCGCATTCCTCCGCGATATCTGAGCATTCGGGATGACAAGAAGTTGGTCCTGATTTCGCCCGACACGGGAGAAACCAATCGAGTCGTTTCATTGCCCGAGGAAGCTTGCGCGACAAACGGCCTGGGTCAGACGCCTGCGCTGCTTTACATGGGTTCGGGCGATGCCGGTATGGTCGTGGGTCTACAGACTCACTACAAGCCGCAAGGCGAAGATGCACGCCGAAGCTATTCTGTCAGCGGCGTTGAAATCTTCGGGATTAATTCCGAGGGCCAGGTCGCCTGGACTCATTCGCTTGGCAAGGATGCCAACATTCGAAGCGTGGATGTATTGCCGCTATCGGCATTGGGGCAGGAGGTTCTTCTTGTTTCAATGTGGAATCGGTTCATGCTGATCAACGCCGCCGGAGAAACGCTGCTCACGCAAGGGATTGACAGCCGGGACCGGCTGGATTTCTTCGCCTCCGATTCGGAGTCTGGCGTGAGCGGCTACCTGCAGGGCCGCAAGGTCGGCATGTTTGACCTGGTCATTCCGGCGAAGACGCCGCCAGCGCAATAAATAATTCCGACGAGAACGGTTTCAAGGCGGGTACACGGACCCAGTTTTCCGTAATGCCCGCCTTTTCTCTGCCAAAAAAACGCAGTGCCACCACAAATATACGCTTGACACCCATTAAAAAGAGTGCATGCTGGTACGCATCTAGATGTACGAGTGTTCGGGGAGCCTGAGGATTCTTTTAAAACAGGCTTGTTGTGAGCGCTCTCATTTGGTGTAAAGGGGTGGTTGTGCGTTGTAGGCACCAGATAACCTTTGCGCTCGTGGCTGTATTTGTGCTGTTTTTCAGCCGGATTACGGCCGCAAATCTCCTTCAGAATCCAGGATTTGAGATCGGACCCGCGCATGGAGCGACGCCACAGGGATGGTGGAAATATAATGAATGCGGGCAGGAATGGTGGGCCGCGCGTTCCGGTACAAACGGGATGTCTTTCTGGTCGTGGAGTGACGGAACATGGGGCGGATTTGGGCAGGACGTGAATCTCGCCGTTGCGCCGGGCGATGTGCTGACGCTCAGCGTCTGGGCGCTTGCCGAACCGGATTTTCGTTCGAGCCAGGATGAAACGTGGATCAAGATAGAGTATTGGACCAACGGAGCCACTGCGCGATCGGGGCAAATCATCAAAGACATCTACGCTCCTCTCATCGCGGTGCCCGATCAGTGGAATCGCTACACGCTGGTCGCAACCAATACTCTTGATAACGTGAGTGTGATCAAGGTGGTGTTCGGCGGCGGCGGATTCATGAACCGGGGTGGCCGCCAAGCGGTGAAGTGGGATGACGCTGAACTGACGTTGACCTCGCCCCCGCCGCACGATCCGAATCGCTTCCCCGTGCAATCGGCCGTCGAGCGCGACGGCACGTTCCGCATTCACTGGATTGCATCCACCACACGCTATTACCAGGTCTGGGCGGCGGACACGCTGGACGGAAATTGGCGCTTCGTTCGAGGAATGGTTCTCGGGGCGGACGGCGAGCAACTCTGGCGCGACGAGGAAGCGATGCGCAAGCATGACCGACTTTTCTATAAGATCGTCGGACGTCCCCTGGAAAATCCGCAAGACCTTGACGACGACGGTGTGGACGATGTGACCGAGCTTCGGCGCGGCATGGATCCGACAAGTACCGATACGGATGGCGATGGCGTTCCGGATGGCGAAGACCCCCGCCCGACTGTCGCGAACGAGCCACCTGAAATCAACGAAATCACCTTCAGCAGCGATGGGAACTATCACGACGGGGAACCCATCGCGATGGCCATTCAGAGCGAGGACGCGGACGGAGACGCAATGCTTTTCCGCTATGCCGTGAATGGGGGGCCGTTTACGGGATGGCAGTCGGGACACCAGCTTGTGTGGTCGCCGTCCGGCTTGTACGGACGCCAGACGCTGACGATCGAGGTTCGGGACATCTGGGGGGCCGTGAGCAGCACCGAATATGTTCTGTATATCTTTCGGACGCCGCCGAGGCCGTGACAGGATCGAGTAATACAAGGGCATAGATCGGAGGTCGGTTATGAAGACAAGGGGCCGTCTTGATTTTTTGCGAGTATCCATGGTTCTTGCGGTGGCGCTGATGGGCTTTAGCGCGGCCGTAACGTATTCGCAGGCCGTCAACAGCCGGAAGGTCGAGGCCGGGCATATTCCCCGCGTCTTGACCTCCATTGGCAAATATCATCCTCTGCACTCTCTTCTGGGCGATGACGAGTATGGATGGATAGACCTCTGGGCGTCTCAATCGTGGACCAGTCCTTTCGGCGCGGATGATGGGGGTGGGGATGGATGTTCGGGCCGGGAGCGGGTTGTTTTGCGATGGGGTGATCCTGGCTACACGGACGGCGACCACTACTTTTACGACGGCCCGGCGTGGTGGCTCGGGGCTACGAAGATCGGCGGCGCATGGACGCTGGACGGCTGGCATGTCGAGGATGCGGTGGAGGTGGATCGCGGAGTTCTCGTGGTTGATCTGGATCGGAACGTCCTGTCCGACGATCTGAAAATGGAATTGTGGTTCTTCGATCATGCGAGTGGGTCGCTTTACGTTGACCTGCTGGACACGCAGAATGCGCCTGTCAAAAAGGATCTTTTCGGCAACCTGGTGTCGGGAAGCGATCGCATTGCGGCACGGCTTCTCAGGATTCCCCTGTCACAGAATCCTGCCGCCGTGGCGATCCAATTGCGGCGCGGGGAAGGGGCGGTCACCATTTGCGAAACACTCCTGTGCGTGGAAAAGACGGTTGAGGTTTCCTCGTCCCAATCCGACAAGCCGGTTGTTGCGTCAGCGCATGAGAAATCGGGCGCGACCGGTGAAGACGTGAATGGGTTGTTGGGAACCTATTTCATCGGGATGAACCTGGTTACGCAGCGTTTCACGCGAATAGATTCGCAGATCAATTTCGAATGGGGATCGGGCAGTCCGAATGCGGAACAGCTGGGCAACGATTATTTCTCGGTTCGCTGGACGGGCTGGATCGAGGTGCCGGCAACGGAGACCTACACGTTTACTACGCGCACGGACGATGGCGTGCGCTTGTGGGTGAGCGACCAGTTGTTGATCAACAAGTGGATACCGCAGTCGCCGACCGAACATTCGGGGAGCATCACGCTGGAGGCGGGGCGGCGCTATCCGCTGGTCATGGAATTTTATGAACAGGCGGGGGGCGCGGTGGCCCAATTGAGCTGGCAGAGCCCATCTCTTGCAAAACAGATTGTCTCTTCAAATTACCTTTGGCTGGTGGAGAAAGCGCCGGAGGCTCAAGGCATTTTGCGTGAATGGTGGCTTGGGATATCGGGAACGAGCCTTGGGCTGTTGCGTGGTTCCGCCAATTATCCACATGCGCCATCGGGCTCTGAGATCATGACGAATTTTTTCGAAGGTCCCGTGAACTGGGCGGACAACTACGGAACGCGTATGCGGGGCTATTTCGTGGCGCCGGAGACCGGCTCGTACCGCTTCTATCTCGCCACGGACGACGATGGCGAGTTGTGGCTGAGTTCAGATGAGAATCCGGCGGGCGCCGCGCGGATTGCGTACATCAGCGGTTGGGCTTCGAGCCGTCAGTGGGACAAGGTTGCCAGCCAGCGATCAGAACCGATCGCGCTGGTTGCGGGGAATCGTTACTACATCGAGGCGCTGCAGAAGGAAGGAACGGGCGGGGATAATATCGCAGTGGGTGTGGACCTTCCGAGCGGCGCGATGGCGCGTCCGATTCCGGCGAGCATGTTGCGGCCGGTAAACACCGCGTTAGCGCCGAACCAGGCGCCGGTGGTAAGCGCGGGGCCGGACCAGGTGGTCACACTGGCCGCGAGCGCCCTGTTGAGCGGATCCGCAATAGATGACGGACTGCCTTCGGGCACGTTGTCGGTGCAATGGAGCAAGGTGTCGGGTCCGGGCGTCGTGACGTTCGGAAACAGCGCGGCGTTAAGCACGACGGCGGGCTTCTCGACGAATGGAACCTATGTATTGCGACTGACCGCAAGCGACGGCGCGCTGTCGGCCGGCGATGAGATTAGCGTGGTTGTCGAGCCGGAGCCCTTCGCCGGTGTGTTGGTGCTGGCGCTCAACTCCGGCGGCGCGGCGAGCGGCATGTTTTCCGCCGATGCCCAGGTGAGCGGGGGCAGCACCTATAGCTCGTCCGCCACCATCAGTACTGACGGCGTGACAGATCCGGCACCGCAAGAGGTCTATCGCAGCGAACGGTATGGCAACTTCACATATACCCTCGGTGGCCTGATGCCGGGGGCGGCTTATACCCTGAGGCTTCATTTCGCCGAAATTTATTGGGACGCGGTCGGCAAACGCATCTTTGACGTAGCGGTCAATGGTGTGCCGCGCCTGACCGGGGTTGATCTCATCGCGCTGACTGGCGGAAAGAATCGGGCCGTGGTGCGTGAGCTTGCAGCCATCGCTGATGGGAATGGCGTTATAACGATCGGTTTCAGCACCATCACGGATAACGCCAAGCTCAGTGGTCTGGAAGTCTTCAGCAATCTGCCGGTGAATGAGCCACCCATCGTGAATGCGGGGATGGATCAAACGATTACATTGCCTGCGTCCGCAATGCTGGACGGAACGGCGACGGATGACGGATTGCCGTCAGGTGCATTGGCGGTTGCGTGGAGCAAGGTGTCGGGCCCCGGCGCAGTGATGTTTGGAAACGGCGTGGCGCTGAACACAACAGCGAGCTTTTCGACGAATGGGGTTTACGTGTTGCGGTTGACCGCAAGCGATGGAGCGCTCAGCGCGAGCGACGAGGTGCAGGTGACGGTAAACCCGGCGCCGGTGATTGAAGAGCGTGGGGTCCTCCGGGAGTGGTGGCTTGGGATATCCGGAAACTACATCAGCCAGCTGCGCAATTCAGCAAATTATCCGCATGCGCCTTCGGGCACCGAAATTGTCACGAACTTCTTCGAGGGTCCAGTGAGTTGGGCCGACAACTATGGTACGCGCATGCGCGGCTATTTTGTGGCGCCACAGACGGGCGCCTACCGGTTCTATATCGCAACGGATGACGATGGAGAGCTGTGGTTGAGTACGGATGAAAATCCGGCGAATGCCACGCGGATCGCGAACGTGAGCGGATGGACCTCGAGCCGCCAGTGGGACAAGTTCGCCAGCCAGCGTTCGGAAACGATTTCGCTGGTGGCCGGGAATCGTTATTACATTGAAGCACTCCAAAAGGAAGGCAGCGGTGGCGACAACATCGCGGTGGGTGTGGACCTGCCTGACGGGACGCAGGCGCGTCCGATTCCAGGCCATATGCTGCGGCCTGTTGATCCGGCGCTTACTTCCAACCTGGCGCCCGTGGTTAACGCGGGGCCTGATCAGACGATCCTTTTGCCTGGAAGCGCGGTGCTGGCGGGAACGGCAAGAGACGATGGGCTGCCGGCGAATAGCCTGGTTGTGACATGGAGCAAGGTGTCCGGCCCGGGGTCGGTGACGTTTGAGAACGCTTCGGTGCCGAGTACGCGGGCAAGCTTCTCGGCGGAGGGTGCGTACGTGCTGCGCCTGGCGGCCAGCGATACGGCACTGAGTTCGAGCGATGAGGTGCAGGTGACGGTGATCGGCGCGTCGGGAGGGGCCAATGTCAACGGGTTGCTGGCCGAATACTTCATCGGCATGAACCTGGCGACACATCGCTTTGCGCGAGTGGACTCCCAGATCAATTACGAGTGGGGTGAGGGTGGTCCGAACACGGAGCTGGTGGGCAACGATTATTTCTCCGTGCGCTGGACTGGTTGGATCGAAGCACCGGCCACCGAGACATACACCTTCACGACGCGGACGGATGACGGAGTGCGTCTGTGGGTAAACGGTCAGTTGCTGATCAACAAGTGGATTGCGCAATCGCCGACCGAACATTCGGCGAGCGTCGCGTTGCAGGCCGGCAAGCGATACCTGCTGGTCATGGAATACTACGAGCAGGCGGGGGGCGCCGTGGCCCAGTTGCGGTGGTCCAGCCCGAGCTTGCCGAAGCAGATTGTTTCATCCGACCGTTTCTGGGTTGGGCCGGAAGATCAGAACCAGGCGCCCGTTATCCAAAGCATCGCCAAATCGAGCACGGCGAACAACCACAGTGGCGGCACATTCAGTTTCATCGTGAACGCAACGGATCCGGACGGCGATCCGCTTGTTTATCAATTTAACGTCAACGGGCAGGGATGGAGCGCATACAGCGCTTCGAACCGCTTCGACTGGCAATCGCCGGAAGCCTACAGGGGGCTGGTTGCCATTCAGGTTCGGGCCAGGGACCCCGGGGGAACTGAAAGCCCTGTTGCCGTTTCACAAGCTTACGTGTTTGCCACACCGCCGAAACCTTGAGGGAGATCGCCATGAATAAACCATTAATATCCCGTAAGATCATCGCAAAGCCGATCCGCACGATCACGACATGGATTGTCACCGTCGCGGTAACCGTTTCACAGATCCAGTTTGTGCCCACGGCGGAGGCCGCGGACCCAGGCACCTCCACGCTGTCAGCCGGCACCGCGCCGCCGCCGGCCGCGACGACCGTGGAAAGCTTCCAGCCGGATCTGTTCACGGGCCGCGCGACCACCAGTCTGCCCATGCCGGTTCCGCCCGGACGCAAGGGGGTGCAGCCGAATCTCGCGCTTTCGTATGCGTCATCGGGACCGAACGGCTGGGTGGGGGTTGGTTGGGGCTTCGATCTCGGATTCATCGAACGCTCCACGCGGGCCGGCCAGCCGTCTTATACGGACGCCGACACGTTTGCGTTCATGATGCAGGGGGTGAGCTCCGACCTGGTGAAGCTCGGCGACGGCACCTATCGCGCGGAAATGGAAGGCGGATTCATGCGGCTTGAGTATCTCGGCCCGACGGCGGGTTGGGAAGTGCGCGACAAGTCGGGAACGCGATTCTTCTTCGGCCAGTCGGTCAATTCGCGCGTCGAAGAGGGCGGGAAAATTCCGCGGTGGTGTCTCGACAAGGTTATGGATGTCAACGGCAACACGATGGACATCATTTACGCGAAGCACGGCGGCCAGCCGCACCCGGTGCAGATTGATTACACGGGGCATTCAGGCGGGCTGGCGCCGGCGAATCGCGTGACGTTTACATGGGAAGATCGGCCCGACATCGGGCAGGGCTACCGGTATGGGCTCGACTCGGTTCTTTCGACACCGAAGCGGCTGAAGAGAGTAGAGACTTATGCCACGGTGGACGGATCTCTTTCTCTCGCGACCCGATACGAGTTGAATTACCGGCTGAGCGAGCGGACCGGGCGTTCGCTGCTGAGCGGCTTCACGAAGATCGGATCGGATGGCGTCACGGCCATGCCTTCCACGGCCTTCACCTACCAGGAGGCGGATGCCCCGGCCTACTCGACGACGTTCAAGGCCGGCTCGGGCGGACAGGTGGCGTGGAACGTGCGGGTGCTGAACAGAAGTTATCAGCACGACAACTATGGGCCGATCAGCCCGTACCATGGAATCCCGTACGGCTCGCCGGTTGTGGTGACGCAGGGTACGCGCAACGTGGATGGCATTGACGTGACCGTGGGCAGTAACGGCAGCATTCAAGTGCCGGGCCGCCAGGATTTCTATGTCCACGCATGGACATGCGTATTTGCCGATACGGATCGCACCGTGTCGTTCACCAAGTGGGGAACGTGGGATGTGGCGTCGCTCTGGATCGAGGACGGAACGGGATTGCGCGGACCCTTTACCTCGCCCGCCAACATCAGCATCAAGGCAGGTTGGTCCTTTGTTCACCTGGTGGGCTACAATGAAAACCAGGGATTCTCCATGGGCGTGAGCAGTGCGCTCACCTCGATGTTCACCTTGATCAGCCCGAGCGTTTTCAATGAGCCGCAAATGGCCGGAGACGTGGATGGAAATGGATTTTCGGACCTGATCAGCTACGAAAACGGGACGTGGAAAGTATCTCTTTCGCAAGGGCCGATGCTGCTTCCGCCCCAGACCTTCCTGTCCGGTTTTGGAAGCAACACGCACATTCCGATGATCGGCGACTGGAACGCGGATGGCCGCACCGACGTAGCGATTTACAAGGATGGCGCATGGCGCTTCGCGACCTCCACCGGGACGAATTTCATTTCCGACACCATTGGAACGATGACCTTTGGGAACGGCACCCCCCTGACCGGCGACTTCAACGGGGACGGCATTACGGACCTGGCCAGTTACAAGGATGGAGCATGGGCCGTTGCGCTGGGCTCCCGCACCAACTTCGCGGCGGCCTCGACATTCAATCTTCAAATGTCCGAAGGCGAGCCGGTTATGGCGCCGCACGATGTAAGATGGACCGTGCGCGGCTGGCCGCGCGATTGCATGCACGAAACGCGGGGCTGCATGTTCCCCGGCGGGCGAACGCCCACGTGCAACGAGTCACCGGCATGGACCGTCTCGACCGTAGCGGGTGGCACGAGTAAAACCGTGGGCGGAGTCACTTTCACAGTGGGCTCTACGGGCGCGCTTTCGGTCTCGCATCCTCAAGACCGATATTGGTGGGCGGAAGTGTCGGTGTATGCGAAAACGGCACGTACGATCAGCATGGGCAAATCCGGAACATGGGATATAGCCTGTTTATATTCCGAAGCGCCGGACGGAACCATTACTGCGCGGCAGCCAACCAGCATACCGCTGGCCGTCGGTTGGAATAAGGTTCATTTCACAGGCTACCATGAGCATCAAGGCGTAAGCGCAGGCATAACCGGCAACCTGATGTCGCAGGTGGACATCATGAGTCCGACCCGCATCGAAGCCAACATCACCACGGCCCGGCATATGACCGGCGACTTCAACGGGGACGGGCTGACGGACATTGCGGTGGTGAAAGATGGACAGGTCTATATTGCCTACTCGAACGGGAAGGGATTTGTGCGCCAGGCGCCATGGATTCTCCCGTTCGGCTCGAACGAATATGTCACCGGTGACTTCAACGGGGACGGGCTGACGGATATCGGATATTATGACAGGTCCACAGGAAAGTTGCGCGTGAGCTTTTCGAAGATCGGCGATTTCACGACGCCGGTTGATCTTCCTTTCACGCTCGCGCTTCGTTCGCAGAACGACAAGATTCAGTTGGCGGAGCTCAACGGCGACGGCTTGCCGGATGTGGCGGTATTCAATTCGATTACGGGCGACTCCGAGCTGGCCGTTTCGTCGGGCACGGCGGCGGACCTGCTGAAACGCATCAATAATCCGCTCGGCGGCAGCAGCGAGTTGAAGTACCAGTCGTCCACCGCCATGAACAACACGTTCCTCCCCATCGTGCTTCCGGTCGTGGTGGAGACGAGTCTCGACAACGGATTGGGACACGTCATGGCCACCACCTACAGCTATTCGCAGGGCTTGTACGACAGCGCGAGCCGCGAGTTTCGCGGATTCGGTCACGTGCGCGTCCGTGACGCGGAGCAGACAGTGTCGGCCACGGACTTCCACCAGGATGCCCAGAGAAAGGGCAGGCCATACCATGCGGCCGTTTACGATTCGGGATCGAACCTGTGGACGAAGACAGAGACCACATGGGTCTCCACCGAAGCGTATCCCGGAAGCGGGGCCTACTTCACCCGCCTGGCCCAACTGGATGGTTACACGTATGACGGCAACGCGACGTACCGGCAGATGCGCATTCAATACGGGTACGATGGATACGGAAACATCACGAACATTTACGAGGCGGGCGACGTCTCCGATCCGGGCGACGACCGCTCGACGGCGCGCACGTATGCTCTGAACACCAGTGCGTGGATCTTGAACAAACCCGCGACCGTGAAAAATTACGATTCGCAGAACCGGCTGGTTGCGCAGGAGCGGTTCTTTTATGACGGGGCCGCGGCGCTGGGCGCGCCTCCTTCGAAAGGCAACGCCACGAAGGTGGAAAACTGGCTGAACCTTCCGGCGGAGCGTTGGGTGAGCGCAAGTTCCACGTTCGATGTTTACGGAAACGTGGTTTCGGTGACGGACCCGCGCGGCAATTCGATCGTGAACGAATACGACACCACTTCGTACACCTATATAACCAGCGTCCGTAATCCGCTGGGACATGTCCGTACCACGGCGTTTGACCCGCGCTACGGCAGCCTGCTGTGGACGGTCAGCGAAAACGGGGTAAGGGATTTCAGACAGTATGACGCGCTGAACAGGCATGTTGCGACTGGATACGTGGATCCCGTTTCGGGTGCGAACCATGTGTTCGAGGAGATAGCGTATGACACGACCTCGTTCCCGCGGCGGCTGATCAAGACCGCCTACATGGCGCCGGACAAGCAGCAGCCTCATGTCGCTTATGAATTTACCGACGGGCTGGGGCGAACGATCCAGAAGCGATCGCCGGCGGAGAGCGCCGGCCAACAGATTGTCAGCGGAACGGTTGAACTGGATTCGCTGGGGCGGGTCGGCAAGGCGTGGGTGAACTACTTCGAAACGGCGTCCACATCATACAATCCGACACCCCCCGTGGAGTTACCGCCTACGACCTATCGTTACGATGTGCTCGGGCGGTTGCTCGAAATCAGGGGGCCGGACGGCAACGCTTCGTTCGTGGCTTACGACGACTGGTCCAGCATCGGCACGGACGCGAACGGGAACCAGGTAAAGATCGTGACCGACGCCTACAAGCGTACCGTGCGCGTGGAGGAGCAGTTGGGCGGACAAACCCTTGTCACGACCTATGAGCACGATTCACGTGACAGGACAACGCTGATCCGGGACGCGCAAGGAAACGAGACGAAAACAGAATACGACAGCCTGGGCCGCCGCGTCCGAAGCGTGGACCCGAACCTGGGCACGTGGACTTACACCTATGACGACACCGGCAATTTGCTGTCCTACCAGGATGCGCGCGGAGTGGTCACGACACACACATACGACCTGCTTGGCCGTCTTGTTCGTCGGGAATCCGCTCCGCCGGCGGGAAGCGGCATCGAGTATGCGGGAGCGGTGAGCTTCACCTACGACGCGGGCGCGTATGGCAAGGGCAAGCAGACCGGCATGACCGATCCGACCGGGTCGGTCACGATGCAATTCGATTATAAGGACCGCCTGGTTTCCGACACCAAGACGATAGACGGTGTCGCCCATACGATCACGCGATCCTATGACTTCCATAACCGATTGGTGAGTGCGACGTATCCCGGCGGCGATGCGGTGGATTACACATACAACAATCAGGGCGGCATCAAGACCGTGAAGTATCGGCCCGCGGCCGGCGGACTGATCACGCTGGTGTCGGACATGCAATACAACGCGCTCGGCATGGTAACCCGCGTTGTTTACGGCAACGGCACTTCGACGGATTACAGCCGGAACCCCCTGTCGTTGAAGCCGGAGCGAACCGTGACCTATGCGGGCGGTGTCGCGATTCAGGATTTGAATTACCAATTCGATCCGGCCGGCAATCTCGTCGGCCTTGTGGATGCGGCGCGCTCCACGGCGCAGACCTTTGCCTATGATCAGTTGAACCGCCTGACCGGTGCCACGGGACCCTATGGGGCGCTGGCCTACGGCTACGACGCCATCGGCAACATGACCAGCAAGGAAGGCTTGTCCATGAGCTATGGCGCCGGATCGGCGGGACCGCATGCGGTCACGTCGCGCGGCGATGGTTTGACTTTGAGCTACGACGCGAACGGCAATATGACCGTGAAGAACAATCCGGCCGCGGGAGTCCGGCAGGATTTCTCCTACGACGTGTTGAACCGGTTGGTGCGCGTGACGAACACGGTTACAGCGGCGGGCAGCGTTCAGCTTCAACCGGGCTGGAACATGGTGAGTTTTCCGCAGGCCGGCAACGGCATGTCGGTCGGGACCGTTCTGCCCCAGTTCGGAACGAAATACAATCAACTGACCGCGGCGACGCCGACGAACGACATCTTCAAGAGTTACGCGGGCGAAGCGGAGTTCGATCAATTCGCGACTGTCAATGCATCCGAGGGCTACTGGTTGTGGGTAACGGATCCGGCCGGCGCGACGCTGTCGTGGGCGAATGGCCCCGGGATGTCGGTTTCCAAGTCGCTGAAAACAGGCTGGCAATTGCTTCCCGGCCCAGCCAAGGCGATGACCACCGCTGCATGGATGAATAACCTGCAGGCAGGGGTGGATTACGGCGAAATCAAGACCTATTCCGGCAGCGCATTCGCGAATGCGACCTCCGTTGAGCCGGGCCGCGCATACATGGTTCAAATCCTGCGCGACACGACGTGGACGCCCCCGGCCGCGATGGTCGGCGGTGAAACCCGGTTTGTGTATGACGGGGCCGGAGCGCGGATCAAGAAAATCACGGCGGCCGGCACAACGACCTTCGTTGGTGCGGCGTGCGAAATAAGACCGGACGGGCAGCGCGTCGTCAATGTGTTCGCCGGCGGGCGCCGTGTTGCGGCGGTTTATCCAAATGCGCAATGGTACATCTATCACCCCGATCACCTTGGCACCCCGTCGCTGGTCACGGACAGTTCCGGCCAGGTGGTGGAACGCAGTGAATTCACGCCCTTCGGCTCGCTGAGTTATCGAGCCGGAACATTCAATGCGCCCCAGAAATTCACCGGGCAACTTTTCGATGCCGAGATCGGGTTGTATTACTTCAACGCCCGCTATTACGATCCGGATCTTGGGAGATTCCTGAGCCCGGACACCGTTCAACAGGATCCTGCAGACCCGCAGGCCCTGAACCGCTACAGTTATGTGCGGAATAACCCGCTGGTATTTGCGGATCCGTCCGGCCACTTATTCTGGGCCATTATCGGAGCGATAGCGCTGGGTGCATTTGGCGGAGCCGTAATGGGTGTGGTGATGGCGGCCGTTACCGGAGGCGACATCGGCGCGGCGGCGTGGAGGGGAGCGCTGGCCGGCGCCGTCAGCGGGCCGTTCAGCTACCTCGGGAGTACGTGGTTTGCCGGGACTACGATTTGGGATTTTGCAGGCTCCGGCTTAATGACAGCTCTTGGAAGTGCCGCCGGAGCGGCTGCCGTGGCGGCCGTAACAGGAGAGGATGTGGGGAAATCGGCGCTCAGTGCTTTCCAGACGAGCCTGATTGTCTATGTAGGAAATTATGCCGTGGGCAAGGTTTCGGGCTGGTCGGCGGCTGATCATGACCGATCGCTGGAAGTGAATACGGACAAGCATCCCGACGGCAGGTTGCCGTCCGGAGACAAAGTGAGCGTGCGGGTCGGTGGGCAGAGTGAGTCGCACGGCAGGGCGGTGGACATGATGAAAGCCGGGAAGCACGACGCGATGGTTTATAATCCGACCCGCGGCGGATTCCTGGACACGGTGGAAAGCGCGCAGTCGCTGTTGTTCGGTCCCGGCATGTTTGCGCGGGGTCTTGCCCGGGAGCTTGATACGATTGCCGCACAGGGCGCTGTCGCCTCTATCTTCACGCACAGCCAGGGGACGATCATGGGAGGCCAGGCGCTGACGCTCATGCGGCAGGATCATTCAACCTGGAACATATACTATTCCCGGGCAGCTATGTTTGAGCCTTCGGCTTATGCTTATGCATGGGATTCGGGAGTGAAGGTTACGGGTTATGCCCAACACCCGTTTGATATCGTGTCGGCGCTGGGGAACCCCCTGCTGATGATCACGGCGATACCTTATCTTCCGCTATACATATTCGGCGGCGAAAAGTTCGGCGCCGCAGCGGTGCATTGCGGAACCGCGTCGTATCAGTGAGGTCGCCTCCACCGGGCGCTGTGAACAGGCGCCCGGCGAAGGGGTATTATAATAAGCTTGGAGTGAGCGCTCTCACTGAAAGGTTCGAGTGTGTTCGCCAAGCGCACAGCGTTGCTGATTCTGCTCATGATGTCTGGAGCGGCCCGCGGCTGGGACACGAACGACTGGCAGTTCCTGGAATCCATCGAGCGCGTCAATCTGCGGTTCTTCGAAGAGCAGAAGCGCGGACCGTACAAGCTGCTGAATGACACCGCGGCGTACGACAGTACATTCAATTATCCGGCCTACGCCAGCGTGGCCGGCACCGGCTTTGAGTTGACCGCGATCTGTCTCGGCCATTATCGCGGCTGGATTACTTTCTCCAATGCCTATGAGCAGGTGCTGCTTCAGTTGAAGCTTTTCAACGGCATGCTTTCGACGAACCCGTTCGTCGGCGAGCGGGTAAACGGATGGACATGGCACACGTATTGGATAGAAGACAGCGGCACGAACAAGGCGGGAACGCGCTTCTACATGGATGATGGCCTCTCCCTGCTGGATCATTCCCTGTTCATCGCGGGATGCATCTTCGTTTCGGAGTACTTCAAGGGCACGGAAGCAGGGTTGCTCGCGCACAAGTTGTACGAAGAGACGACCTGGTCGTGGCGGCCCAACGGCGATTATAATTTCGGCTACAGCGAAAATCTTCTCGCCGTGGTCGAGTGCGCCGAGGCCCCGGCGTTCAAGAAGGGCGGCGAAGCGAAGACCATGTGGAACTCGTATGTTGTCCCGTGGCCGCGGGAGCTTCAACTTTACTTCTGGCAGTATCCGCATGCGTGGATTGATTTCCGTTTCCGCACCGACGAGCGCGGGTTCAATCATGCCGACGTCGCGCGCGACAGCATCCTGTATCAGCGCCAGCGTGCGATCGAACTGCGCAACGAAGACCCTGTGAAATACGACATGCTGGGTTCCAATGTCTGGGGCTGGACGGCAGCCGGCGCTTCCGATGGGTACCGCCAGATGGCGCCGTGGGGAATCCTCGGTTCCGACGACATTGAATGGTGTACCGACAGCGGAACCATAACTCCGTTCGCGCTCCCGCCATGCATGATCTATGCCGGATCCGAAACGATGGCGGCAATGAAGCATATCTTCGAACAGTATTACATTAACGGATGGGATCCTTCCGTCGGTGAGCGGCCGGTCTGGAGCCACGTGCACGGCTGGCTCAACTGCCTGAATAAGGGCCGGCCGTGGCGTTACTATTCGGACCCCGGGGTCAGCAACCACTTTCATGGAATCAATGCGGGCATTGATTACGGACCGAACGTGCTCCTGCTCGAGAACTATAAGATCGGTTCGACGTGGCGCTGGTTCATGCAGAATCCGTATGTCTCGGCCGGGATGTACACGCTTGGGTTCGGGCCGCCGTCCAGCATTCACCACGCGACCTTCAGTAATTCGGTGAATGAGTTCGGCGGCAGCATCGGGCATTGGGAGAACGATGCCACGCCGGTAACCGCGACCTATGAGGATGCGGATTGGACCAACGCTTATGTCGGCGACAAGGTGGTTCGATTCGTGGCCGATAACAGCAACGAGGGCGGATGGATTGACCTTGGCGACAGGGATCAGCGCGCAAAGGCACAGGTCACTTTCTGGATTCGCGGCGGCACCGGGCTGGAGCGGATGGATGTCGGCCTCAAGGATCAGTTCAACCTCGAAAACAAGGTCGTGTTGCTCGATTATACCGGTGGCGTCATGCCTACCAACTGGACCGAAGTGAAGATCCCCATCGAAGCCTTCTGTCTCACGGGCAACGTCACCAACGATGTTTGGCCGGGCAGCCTGCGCCTGCTGTCATTTGCCTTTACGAATCCTGAAGGCGGAACACTGGACGTGGATTACGTGGCGTTTACGCGCGACACGATTTCGCCCGCGCGCCCGACCAATCATTTCGGATGCGCGATGGTGGGCAACCGGCCGAGGGTGCGATGGGCTTCGTCGGCCACAGAGCCGGATGTGGTCGGATATCATGTCTGGCGGCGCCATGACGGCACCAGCGGTTTTGTGCGTGCGACATCCGCGCTGGTTCCCCGGCATGTCGAAACGTGGGAAGACACCAACGTGTTTGTCGAGGCGGGAAGCGAGATTCGCTACGCGATCCAGGCGCTGGACAATGCGGAACCGGCCAATTCGAGTCCGTTTGCGTTCGAAATAATTGTGACCGGCGGAAAATTTGATCTCGATTGGAACAACGGCGCGAACCCCAATGCGTTCGGCGGCCTCTATGATGGCCATTGGGGGGCCAATACGGGTCGGTGGTTCGGATTCGTTTACACCAACGGACCCGGCGGCGCTCAGCAATGGGTGCGGCGTTCATGGGTCTCCACGCCGGGCTCAGGGCATTTCATTGATACCGCTGACGGGGACGCCGCTGATTACAGCGCGTTGCGATTTTTCATCCGCGGCGCGGTCGGCGGTGAGCAGGTCATGGCCGGGCTGAAGGACGACTCGGACACGGAGGTCATGTTCAATGTCGGCGAGTTCATCGCGGACGGCACCATCGGAACGGAATGGAGCGAAGTGATTATTCCGTTGAGTGAATTTGCGGGCGTGAACGTTTCGGCGTTGAGCATCATCTCGTGGACCCATGCGACGGGCGGCGAAGTGTTCATCGCCGATATCGGTTTTTTACAGGGCCAGCGTTTCCTGTTTTCAACAAACACGGCGTACCGTGAATGCGAAGATTACGATGCGCAATATGGAAGCGCGGGAGAGGATGTGAAGGAGGGTGCTTCGGCGGGCCGTGTGCTGGGTCAGTCATGGGGCGCTCCTTCAAACAGCGTCGCCGTTTATTCGAATGTGGTCGTCGAGGCCCATACGAACGCGTGGTTCCATCTCTGGTATGCGATGAGCGCGGCGCAATATGAGGGGCGGGTGCTTGAGTTGCATGTGGATGGAGTGTTGCGCGCATACCTGACTTGTCCGGCGACCGGCGGCTGGGGGGAGCGGGTCGCGCACTTCGACCGCGTCGCGGTGCGGGCAGGACCGATCGAGGCGGGATCGCATACCGTGGCGTTGATCGCGCGGGAAGGGGCGTTGCCGATCAATCTCGATTGCTTCTACATCGGCGCGGCGGCTCCGGACAGTCGCGGAATGGATCGGGATGGCGATGGCCTTTCCGATCGGGAGGAAGCGATTTGGATGACCACGGCGACCGAACCGGACTCGGATGGCGATGGCATTCCCGACGGCGATGAACTGCAGTTCGGGTCGCTCGGCCAGGTGTCGGACCCATCGCGTGTGGATAGCGACTTCGATGGCCTGAGCGATTACGAAGAATGGATTTGCGGTACCGATCCGCTCTCCGCCGATTCCCTGTTTCTCATCCAATCCCTCCGGCAGGAGGCGGGGGGCGATGTCGCGGTGGAATGGCCTGCTGTCTCCGGCCGGTTATATCGAGTTTTCTATTCGGAGATGCTGTCGAACGGCGCCGTGTTTCTCGAAGTGCCGGATCCAGGCAACGTGGAGATTGAAGACAATGTCGGACGGTATCGCCCGGAGAAGTGGACCAACATGCTCTTCTACCTGCTGGATGTCCGCCGCGATCAGTGATCCGTGGGGAATCGCTCGCGGAGCAGTGGAATCAGTTCCTCGTGGATGCGGCCCTTGTTGATGAAGGCGGCGCAGCCGGTTCGCTCGGCAGCTCTCCGTATCGCGCCGCTGTCGAAGGCGCCGACGAGATAGATTTGCGCGTGCGGTACCGATACGCGGATCCGCTCTACGACTTCGAATCCGTTTCCATCGGGAAACGAAGCTTCCGCCACGACGACGTCCGGCTGGAGGGTTGTGCACTTCTCCACCGTTTCTTTTGCCGTGGAGGTTTCGATAAATTTCCAGCCTGGAAGCGCATCCTGCAGATTCTTGTGAATCAGCGTCCGGATGTCGTCAAACGCATCCGCGATCACTGCCGTCGGCGCCGGATTCGTATGGGTATGTCTCATATTCATCTGCCGGTCTCACCGTGTCAAATAAGCAGCGCCGCGTCTGTAGGGAGTTCTTGATTCGGCGCGGCGGAAATCCGAATCAGTCCGGCGGCGTCAGCCCGTGTTCGATCATGAATCGGATCAGATCGGAAAAACTGTCCACGCCGAGCTTGGCCATCAGGCGGCTGCGATAGGTGTCCACGGTTTTCGGGGACAGGCCGGTCACCCGCGCGATGGCGGCACTGGATTTGCCTTCGGCCGCCAGTTGCAGAATTTCGCGCTCGCGCGAGCTGAGTTGTTCCAACGGGCTGCGCGTGCTGGGACGGCTGTGGGAGGCCGAAACTTTGCGCATGCGATCGGTGGCCCGGGCATCGAGATGCTGCTGTCCGCGAGACACGCGGAGAACGGCCTGGATCAGTTCCTTTTTCGAGACATCCTTGTGCAGGTATCCGTCGGCGCCCGCCTGGAGGGCCCGGTGGATATATTCCGCCGTGTCGTGCACTGAGAGAATCAGCACACGGGTGTTGGGGCAAGCCTTCCGGATGCGGCGCGTGGCATCAATGCCGTTCAACTCCGGCATCGTGATATCCATAAGCACTATGTCCGGATGCAAACGAACCGCATTGCTCACTGCATCACGTCCGTTGGCCGCTTCCCCGATCACGCTGAGGCCCGGTTCCCGCTCAAGAATCTGGCGAAGGCCGTCACGGACAATTGCATGATCATCCACTATAAGTACGCTGACACTCATTAAACGATCCGACTCGCTTTGGGCACAAACAACCTCTTCATATTCGGAGCATCTAATCACGTGTGCCGGTTCTTGTATGTCGGGCAAACTTGATAGATGCACAGGTTGTACGCAGGCGGTTTTTGCCGGAGCAGACCCTCATGCAGGAAAAAGTGAAAGCGCATTTGCCTGCACGACAGGGTGAGTCGCCTTCCGCAACGGGTCGTGATCATCCTGGATCGCGAGAGGCTGTGGCAGGTTGTTCACCGGCGAAATCGCCAATACATCAAACAACCGTTCTTTTTGTTGCTATAAGTATACACCGGTTCGGCGCATTCTTCCAATGCAATCGGGGTTACGATTCCCAATACGCCTTCAGCTTGGCGAGGCCTTCGCGGATTTTATCAACGTCAATGCCGGAGTAGGCGAAGCGTATGTACACGCGGTCTTCGCCGGACAGCGGTCGGCCGAAGTGACTGCGCGAGCAGAACGACACGCCGGTGGCCTGGAGCGTGTCCAGGCGGAACTTCTGCTCGTCGGTGTAGCCGCGCCGCTTGAACACTTCGGTGACGTCGGGGAAGAGATAGAACGTGACCTCGGGCTTGTAGACCGTGACGCCCTGGATGTCGTTCAGCGCGTCCACGAGCACATCCCGCCGTTCGCGGAGGATGTTGATGATCTCGAGGGGGCCGGACTGGTCGCCCTTCAGCGCCTCGACGCCCGCGATCTGGACGAACTGCGGGGTGCAGGACTCCTGGTTGACGTTCAGCTTGTTGATGACGTCTATCACTTCTTTCGGCCCGAGTGCGCCGCCGAGCCGCCAACCGGTCATCGCGTAGCGCTTGGAGAAGGTCATCAGAATCACGCTGCGCTCCATCATGCCGGGGCTGCTGGTGATGCTCTTGCTCTTGCCGGAGTAGCGCGTGTGGAAATACGGCTCGTCGGCAAGTACCCAGAGATTGTGCTTCATGCAAAGCTCGGCCAGCCATTGCATCTCCTCGTCGTCCGATTCCGCGCCGAGTGGATTCTGCCCGTTGTTGTAAACGAAGAAACGAGTGCGCCTGGTGATCGAAGCCTCGATCTTGTCGCGCTGCAGCCGGAATCCGTCCTTCGTCATCGTGTACCCGTACGGAACGGCGATGCCGCCGAGGAACTGGATCTGCGACTCGTAGATCGGATAGCCCGGATTCGGATAGAGCGCCTCATCGCCTTCGTTCAGCAGCGTCTGGAAGAATTTGCCGATGACCGGCTTGCCGCCCGGCTGGACCGACACGTTCTCCGCTCCGAACTTGATGCCGCGATTCTTGCCGAGATCGGCCGCGATGACTTCGCGCAATTCGGGAATGCCCGCGGCGGGGCAGTAGCCCGTTTTTCCATCCAGCAATGCCTTGTGCGCCGCCTCGATGATATTCAGCGGCGTGCGGATGTTCATGTCGCCGAGATGAAATGGATAAACCTTGTTCCCCTTTGCCGCCCACGCGCGCGCATCCTCGGAAACGGCAAACGCGGTCTCGATGCCCAGTCTGGAAATACGTTCTGCAAGCTTCATGGTTATCCTCCTGACGCGATGCATTAGAATACGTCCCATGTCGAATAATGTTTACCCTCTTTGCCCTTCAGCGGCTGGATAACAGCCGGGAATGGATTATTGTTTTTTCACGATGCGCGAAACAGTCTCGACGAAGCGAATTCGTTCGGGAAACGCAGGTGTGGCGGCGTTTCTCCTTACATGCATCCTTTGCGCTTTTCCCCACTTGCGCATGAGCGATCCCATACCCTTGCTGGCGGAACGGTTCCTCCCGGGTTCCGGCTGGATTCAGATCATCGCGCTTTCGGTTTACGCCGCGGTCGTCGCGGAATGGCTGGTGAACGCCAGGAACACGACGAAACTCCGGATGCGGTTGTGGCTGCTTTTCTCGATCGTTTTTTTCGCCCAGGCGATTCTCGGCGTACTCGGGGTTGAGCGGTTGCTGATGACCGGCAAGCTGCATCTGCCGGTTCCGGCGATCATCCTCGCCGGTCCGCTCTATCGCGGGGAAGGTTTTTTCATGCCGGTCCTGCTGCTGTCCACGTTGCTCGTCGTCGGGCCCGCCTGGTGCAGTTGGCTGTGCTACGTCGGCGCGTGGGATAACCTGGCGGCGTCCGCGCGGCGGCCGGCAAAAGGCGCGCGATCCATAACCGGCCTGCGCATTGGATTTTTTGTGCTGGTGGTTGCAATCGCGCTCGCGCTCCGGTGGATGGGAGTGGGCGGCGTGACGGCGTCGGTGCTGGGTGGAGCTTTCGGCCTCGTGGGCGTCGGCGTTATGGTGCGCGCGAGCCGGCGCCGGGGGATCATGGTCCATTGCACCACCTTTTGCCCGATCGGACTGGTCTCGAACCTGATCGGCCGCATCAACCCGTTTCGCATCCGAATCGGCGACGGTTGCGACGAGTGCCGCGCCTGCACCGCGTCCTGCCGTTATGCGGCGCTGGGCGTCGCCGACATCCGCCGGTGCCGGGCAGGCTTCACCTGCACGCTATGCGGCGACTGCCTTTCCTCGTGCAACAGGAATCAGATTCACTACCGCTTCCCCGGCCTCGCGCCTGGCCGCGCGCGCCGCGTATTTCTCGTGCTAGTCGCAGCGCTTCACGCCGTCTTCCTCGGGTTCGCCCGCATCTGAATCGGTGCGGACATGCCCTTTACTTCAAGGGGCTTCGGGCGGTATTGCTTTACAGGTGTGCAAGGATTCTAACCCGAAAGGGAGACACCCATGAGCTACACGTTTGGACCGCGCCGCGCTGTCGTCATCAACATCGCCAGGGAACTGACCGACGGCCCCACCGCCGTGCCGGATAAAGAGATCGAGCCGCTCGAATTTCTGGACCTCGTGTATCGCTGTCTCTGCGCAATGCTCTACAACTTCGTCCCCGGCTCCGGCCATCCCGGGGGATCCATTTCCTCCGGCCGCATCGTGGAAAGCGTGCTGTACGATTCGATGGATTACGATCTCGCGAAGCCCGACGCCGCCGGCGCGGATATCATTTCCTACGCCGCAGGCCACAAGGCGCTCGGCCTTTACGCGATGTGGGCGCTGCGCAATGAAGTTGCGCGGCTGTGCCGCCCCGAGTTGCTTCCTTCGAAAGAGGAATTCCAATTTCGGCTCGAAGACCTGCTGGGCTTCCGGCGCAACCCGACCAACGAAGCGCCGCTCTTCAAGAAGTTCAAGGCGCGTGCGCTGGACGGACACCCGACGCCCGCGACCCCGTTCATCAAGCTTTCCACCGGCGCGTCCGGTGTGGGTGTTGCGTCGTCGCTCGGCCTTGCCTTCGCGGCGATGGACCTCTATCGCGACGATCCGCCACGTGTGCATATCATCGAGGGCGAGGGCGGCATGACGCCCGGCCGCGTCGCGGAAGCGCTCGCCGTTGCGGGAACGATGGGGCTTCGCAACGCGATCCTGCACGTGGACTGGAACCAGGCGTCCATTGACAGCAACCGCGTCTGCCGCGACGGGCAAGAGCCCGGCGACTACGTGCAATGGGATCCGGTGGAACTGGCGTATCTGCATGACTGGAACGCGATCTACGTTCCCGACGGAAAAGACTTGCGGCAGGTGCTCGCGGCGCAGCGCAAGGCGCTATCGCTCGATAACGGGCAGCCGACCGCGATCGTGTATCGCACCGTCAAGGGCTGGCAATACGGAATCGAAGGCCGAGCCTCGCATGGCGCGGGACACAAACTTTGCTCGGCTCCGTTCATGTCTGCCGTCATGCCGCTTGCGGCCGAGGCGGGAACGCGTCTGCCGGAATGCCAGGGCGGCGAAATGCGCTGCGGCGGCACCGACAAGGTCATCATTGAAGAATGCTTCTGGGATGCGTTGCTTGTCGTGCGCGAGGCCATGAAGAAGAAAAAAGACCTTGTGCAACCATTGGCCGATCGCCTTCTTGCAGCCCGCGAACGCCTTCAGAAACGCGGCCGCAAACCGCGCGCGAACGCGCCGCAGGTGGAAGTGCTCTACGATTCAAAGAAGGTCAGTCCGCTCAAGGTGCCCGCCGAGCTGGAACTGAAACCCGGTTCCAGCACGACGTTGCGCGCGGCGCTTGG
>CAZTYH010000048.1:0-23988 GCA_964617565.1 uncultured Verrucomicrobiota bacterium | reverse complement strand
GAGAGCCATCGCCCAGTGATGGGGTCGTACCAGCGGGCTCGGAAGTAGTAGAGGCCGGTGGACCATGTGTACTCGCGGCCTTGCCAGAGGATCCGGTTGCCGACGGCCGATTCGGAAATCTGAACTCCCGCGGCATCGTACACACCAAGCACGCGCCCCCATGCGTCATAGCTGTAACTCTCAACCATCGCGCCGGATTCGTCCGTCAGGGCGAGGGTGGAGCCGAGGTGGTCTTTGATGTAGTAATAGGTCTGCACGTCCGGCTGATGGACGGTCATCGCCAGCACGTTGTCTATGCCCGGGCCATACGTGTAGCTTCTCACCAGCACTCCGTTTGTGTCCACTTCCGCAATGCAGTGGGGACCATCATACACCAAGCAAAGTGTGTTTGTCCCCTTCGTGATCCTGGCGCGACGGCCAAAAGCGTCGTACGTATAGCTTTCCGCGGTTGCGCCGTTCGTCGCCACGGATTTCAGCATGTACCAGCCATCCCATGCAAGCCCGACCGTGCCAAGCCCCGCGTAAGCGATATTCGTGACGTTTCCTGCCGAATCGAACTGGTATGCGCCGTTCGTGGCGATTTTCACCACAACCGTATTCGTCGTTCTTCCCACATTGCCGGCTTCGTCACTGATCGCGGCGACGATCTCCTGCGTGCCAAGCCCCAGTGCGAGATTGAACAGCCAGAAGTTCGTGTCCGACACTTCGACGGGCAGTTCGTTGACCGTTCTCTCTCCCCACCGCGGATCGGTTCCAATAGGTTCATTGGCATGGCCATACACATTCACAAAGCCCTGAACCGTTCCGGTGGTTGCAAGACTCCAGCCGACCATGCGGTTTCCGGGTCCATACTCATAATTCACCACGCCCACAGCAGAGACTTTCTGTGTGCGATTTCCCGTGAGATCGTACCGGTACTCGTTCTCCAGCACCAGCGCGGCCCCCTCGTCGAATTTCTGCTCGCGCACCAGACGGTCCAGCGTGTCGTATTCATAGTCGTAACTCGATTCGTCCTCACGCACGATATTGGTGATCATGCCCGCCGCGCTGTACGAATAGGTCAAGCCGCGCACCACATTGCTTGCTGCGTCCCGCCACACTATGTTGGTCGGACGATTCATCACGTCAAAGGAATACCTGCATTCCAGTCCATTCGGATACTGCATGGTTTCCGCCAGTCCGTTGTGTTCGTCGTACGTCCACGCATAAGAACCTTCCGATGAGTCGAGGAACAGGAGCCGTTCAGCGGCATCATAAGAATAGCCTTTCGCTCCGGCCACGCTATCGGCGGTCGCCCGCTGGCCCGCGGGATAGTACGTGTAGGTTACGGTGCTGCTCGGCCCGACCCCGGATGCGGCGATCAGCCGATTCACCGTGTTGTACTGGTTCTCAATAATTCCAGCGCCGTTCTCGGCGGTCTTGAGCAGGTTGTTCCGGTAATAGGTAAAGGTGTTTGTCGTGTCGGGCAGGGTGGTCTTCCAGAGCCGACCGCCGCTGTCATACTCGTTGCGCACCTCGGTGCCGTCGAATCTTGTCACACTCAATACATGGCCGCCGACCCCGTACGCAATGCTCATTTCCTGTCCGTCCACGTTCGTAATGCGTATCGGGCGGTTGCTGTCGTCGAGCAGATAGCCTTCCACTTCGCGATCGGCGGGATCGGTGATGTTTACGGTGTTGAAGAGCGTGTCATAGGAGAATGCGACGGACACGGCCTGGGTGGATGAGCCGCCTTCGAGATAGCGGGTGACTTTCGCGATTTTCTCCGCTGCATCGTCGTATTCAAACTCGACGACACGTCCCACCGGGTCGGTGCTTGCCACCACTCTGCCCAGCACATCGTGCGTGTACGAAACGCTGCTGTTATCCGGATAGGTGACGGACTTGACACGTCCGAACTCGTCGCGCTCCTTGCTGACCACCCGTGGGCCATCCTTGCCGGGCGCCTCGATTCGAACGATATAGCCGATTTCGTTGGCTTCCAGTGCAATTGCGGGCCCCTCGTCCGGAATAATCCCCGCCGGATAGCCGTTTGTATCGTAAACATAGGAAACAGCATGACCATTGGCGTTGGTCACCGAGGATACAACGCCGTTTGTGTGATAACCGATAGCGGTATCGTACGAATTGGATTCATCCAACATCAACCGAATCCGCGAGATGGCGCCGTTGGTATAGTCCATGCGCACTTCGCAACCTTCTGGATCCACGGAGCGAATGGGCACATGATACATCGGATGCCGCTCGGCCACCCATCGGTTGGTGGGTTCAATTTTATAGCCAAGCGCCCAGTTCGTCATGAAATGGTCGCCATCGTATTGCGCAGTCCATTTGATCCATTCGAACAGTGAACGATCCGCCACAACGGTAGAAGTTGCATTGCCGTAATTATCCACCTGAATGTCCAAGCCTCTCCATCCTGAGTGTTCCGGACTGTTCGGCCCGCGAATTTTCACAATCCGCTGAAAAATCGGGTTATAGTCGTATTGATAGACAATATTCGATCCGTTTCTCGAATAGGTTACCGTGGTTTGGTGAATGTTCGTATTGAAGCTGAGAGCCACGTCGCTGTAATTCGTTCCGTTCCATCGCACATAATTACGAATGCCCCGGGTGGTGCGTCTTCCTTCCGAATCCGTCCCATACTCCCAATGAACTTCGCGACCGGTGGCAACGACGCGTTGAGTAAGACAATGGCCGGCTCCATTTGTATCTATGCTATAGGAGTAATGTGTCTCTTGGGCGTCGCGAGCCCATGGACGGACTGCGTTGGTCAATTCACCAATATCGTTGTACGAAAACGATACATATACATTGGTCACGGATGATTCTACACGTGTTAACAACCCATTCGTATTGTAGAGAAACGACAAGGCCTTTCCTGCCGGATTCTCGACGCGGGTCAGACGATGCGCCGGATGATCGTTGGTATAGATCAGCGTCAGCATATTGTCATTCAGATCACGAACGGCTTGCAGAATGCCGTTCGTGTCAAAATGATAAACGGCAATCCCCGGAATGGTTATTTCACACGTCCCGTCCGGCAAAACATCGAGAGCGTAATTATTGTCGGCGGGAGATCGGAAGCTCCCATCATTCGTATTCTGCCGAAACCACAGCTCCTGTCCGCCGCCCGTGCGGAGGACGCTCCATACGTAATTCGAACCAAGGTAGGTTGTGTTCGTGTATGTCAGGCCCCAGTCATAGCAATGCGTCCATTTTGGACCGAGAACGCCATTGTGACCGGATGCAGAGTTGTAGGAACGCGAAAACGTCAAGGGCATACCGATCGCCGGGACAAAAAAATCGTCCTCCGTAAGCAGCACGTTTCCATTGATGATATTGATCGGATCTCCAATGCCCGTATCCGGTGTGTTCCCAGTGGATGAACCACCCGATGATCCGCTTTGCGCTGACGGCCCCCCTGAGCCCATAATCAATCCTGAAGGCCACGTGCCACACACCCAAACCGGCATAGTGCCCTGCTGCCAAGGTCCAGGATTGATGGAATTGGGCTTCCATGGTTGAAGCAATTTATAGATATAAACCTTGCTTTTGCACATATACCAATTGTCGAAGTGCCTTTGCGACCCTCTGCCCGGAAAACAAGCCGGCCAAAGCAATGGCTCAATGCTCTCATGAATTATCGAGGCTTGTCCCGGTGCAACTGGTTGACTAAGCACGTATGCGTTAGGTCCTGAACAAGATACAGGGGCAACAGCACCGCCATATCCGGTTCCCGTAAACTTCCGGTTCACAGGCCAGTCGTGTCTTGCATAAATCCATCCGCTTTCTGGAGGAAAGTCCCCCAAATCAACGTCAAAGTATTGATCAATAATAATAAATTCAGCCTTCACCATTTTCGGCGACACATAACAAGAAAGCGTATGCCCTGCCCGGGCCACGGTCGCATAACCGGCATTTGTTGTTATTATTGCACTAGCCATTGCGCAGCTCTGCATGCCTGCAACGAGACCGCATATATCATCACAAGCCCCCGGGTCCAATGGCGCTTGGCCGCATTCGCCACGCGTCATAATATATGACGTTAGACCGGCACCCCATGTTTCCCTTGAAGCAACTGAGAGCACCGCTTGTGCATATGCATTCCAAGCGCGCATAAAGCCAAGTAGAAAGCAAATTATAATCATGCATTTAAAACACCCTTGATGATGGGATCGCCTCTTCATGGTATCCATGTTTTCACCTCATGCATTCGGGGCAAGAAAATGCTTATACCGGGCGGTGTTACATCCGGATTCAGCGGGTCCGTGCGCGCCAGTGCCTCATCCCCATCAGAAAGCCCGTCGCCATCCGTATCCGTACCCCCCGGGTCGGTGCCATGAAGGTATTCATCCAAGTCGAGCAAGCCGTCGTCGTCCCAATCGCCCGTCCCGTTACGCTCCAGCGTCTCGAAATGGCGCATCTCCCACCAATCCGGCATGCCGTCTTCATCGGTGTCGAGGGTGACATCGAACGAGAACAGGTTCTTCACCTGCCCGATGTTCGCCGGGGCGAAGTCGTTGGTTTCCGCGGCACCGGTCCATGGGTATCGAGCGGTGTAACCGATTTCGATCAAGCGGTCATAGAACGGCGCGGCAAGGTTCTTGAGTTGGCCGAGGTTGACCGGGAGATAGTTCCCTTGATCGGAAAAGCCTTGTACAAGGTCGGATACCGTCGGCCCCGCCCCGCCGAACTGGGGGAGGCTTTCCTCCAGTTCCAACCAAGCCTGATGCGCGATATGCTTTAGCTGGCCCTGCGTCACGGGTGCGAAGTCGTTGGGGACCGTGTTGGTATTGATGACCCCGCGCGAGGTCCACCAGGACGGCAAGACATCAGAGGTCAGAGGACAGAGATCAGAAGTCAGCAGAAAGAGAAGAATTCCAACAAACAGCCGCCTCAATCCTTTTCCAACGCAAAGGCGCAAAGACGCCAGGCATGCGGAAAACGCCCGAGCCCGCTCTATCCCTTCTCTTTGCATTCCATTGCGCAGCTTCATGTGTTTGCGCTCAACCCATCGAACGGAAGGTTTTATGGTGTGTTGGTGTATGTCCCCATTTCGAGATCGCCTTTCGGCAACAGGTAATCTATGTCGGCAATGCCGCCGCTCACCTGCAGCAATACCCTGTCCGTGTAATTCGAAACGCTGTTGTTATAGAGGCTCTTGATTTCCCCGGATGAAAGCTCCGCCGCATAGATTCTAACCTCGTCAACTATCGCATTCGCATATTCATTCCAAATATGCTCCCGCCCTATTTCAACATTCCCTATGGTGTCCCCATAAATGGCCGTTGCTTTGCTGATCGTATTATCGAGCAATCCGTTCACATACAGCTTTACACTGCCTGACGCCGTCGAAAACGTCGCCGCCAGGAAGTACCACACGCCATCATCCAGTACTTGCTGCGACAGGTAATCCGCATGTTGATATTGCGAAGACGAAAATGAAGCGTTAAACCGATGATTCGGCGCGGACATTCTCATCAACGCATATTGAAGCCAGTTCGCCGTGTGCTTCATCACGAAAGCATGATTGCCCGTCCCTTCTCCCTTGAACTTGACCCATGCCGACATGGTGATGGCCGTCGTCAAATTCAAGCTTGAAGCGGCAGGCACCGATATCCATTGGTTCGTGCCATTGAAATCATAAGCCCCATCCACATAACCACCCGTGGTCCAGACCGCACCCGACACCGTGCCATGGTTCCCCGCCGGACTCTGGTCGGTGACCACCCCCGATTCATCCGTATTAAAATGATAATAGAGCACGAGTTTATTGGTGGCCACAGAACCCTTCCCGACAGTCAGGGAGCCTAAAATATTCGCCTCGTTGGACACCCGCAGGTTGTCGGTCAGTATTTCACCTGCTCTTCCCGCAGACCCGACCCAAAGAAGCGAAAAGCCCGCTATCACCGTCGCCTTTGACAAAGTGCATTTGTTCATCGGTTCTTCTCCCCTGCTCTCTTTTCTTTCAAGGTTTTGCGTCAAACTCCCCCGCAGGGGTGTTTGTGTATGTGGAACCCGGCGGTTCGGGACTGATCGGGCCACCGGTCAGATTAACCCTGCCGACCGCCAGGACGCGGATATTCCGACCTTGCACATCGAGCGTTTCCGTGTAGCAGCCATCTTCTATCACCACCATTCCGCCTTCCCGACACGCAACCAATCCCGCCCGTATCGTTCCTTTCGGTCCGTCATTCGCCGCCGGATTTCTCAATCGCCCCGTAAAGGTGTCGCGCCCCCTTCGCTGATCCACGTAAATGATCGCCCCCAAAACCGGGACCGCCTCTTGCGGCCATGAATTGGAAACGGAAATCCCCGACACCCAGTTCGAACTTTCACACGCCATGAGCGATAGATGGCCACTATCATTTTCCGCGGATATCGCTCCGCCCACCACGGCAACGCCGGGATCGGAGCCATAAACGAAGATTTCCAGCGCATCGGGCACACCATCTCCATCCGAGTCAATATCGCTGCGGGCGACCAAATAGTAGCGCAACTCTGTCTCGGTCACCGGCGGCCGATTCGAACTGCCGGTATCGGTCCAACTCAGGCGCGTTCCATCGGGGATCAGGTCCGCCTCGGCCATGCTCCAGCCGCTTGTCATGCAAAAGGGCACAGTGCGGTCGGAATCATGATAGAAGATGTCCAAAGATTCGCCTTGCACGCCGCTACATCGCACGGAAATGACGATTGCGGTGCCGTTGAGCACTTCCAGGCTTTCGATCAACGGCGGCTCATCATTCACAGGGAACACATTGTCGTAGGGACGTATTTCCACCCAGACACGGGTTTCGGCGCCCGTATGGTTAAGCCAATAGCCGTCGCCCGCGCTCAAGACAGCGGGCCTATTCGTTCCTGTTCTATCCACCACGTCCGCGCCGGCCAATTCCGTCTGGTCTATTTCCACGCCCGACGAATAGGGAAAGCCGACGAGGTTCAAGCCGGGCAGAAGAATCCGTTCACTACTTTCTTCAAGAACCACTTCGCCGAGAAGAAAATGCGGCCCGGAATCCTCGGTCTGCAACCAATAGCCGTGGCCGGGCATGGGCGGCGACGTGATCGAGTACGCCTGCCCCGCCGCATCCCAGACCAGAACGGCGCCTGTTTCAGTGCCAAGCGAAGCAAACGGCGCGGCGGCCAGGACGGAATCACTTCGCATCGTCTCAAGCCGCACGAAACCAACCGGCCGCGAGACGATGTTCTCCGCATCAGATGAAGAAACGGCACAGAGGAACAGAAGAGCTGTCAGAAAAGCAAGAACACCGCTTCGCCCTGCGTGCATCACGGAGCAATCCTCCGTTTGTTTCCGCAGCATTCGCAGAGAGAGAGAGAGAGAGAGAGAGAGAGAGAGAGAAGGACTTCGTCCCCAGTCGAACAACGTATGCCGCCACCCCTTCTGCATCAGCGTTACGTTCACCCCTTGTGTGAGTCTGCGAACACTTTTTAGATATCAGCTGCGTTTGTCAATTCAATACGATGCTAAATTTATTCGAAGGCGCTTTTCTCCTGCCGCAAGTCCACGCTTTCAGCCGGGGGCTGTTGTCACACACGCCCCAATCAGTCCTTCTTCCACGCGCGATACTTTGCGATCAGCGTGTTGGTCGAGGAATCGTGTTTGAGTTCCGGCTCGGTGTCGGACTTCAGTTCGGGCAGGATTCGATTGGCAAGCACCTTGCCAAGTTCGACACCCCACTGGTCGAACGAGTAGATGTCCCAAATCACTCCCTGCGTAAATATCTTGTGTTCATACATCGCAATCAGCTCTCCGAGAACGCGCGGCGTGAGTTTCTCCGCCATGATCGTGTTGGTCGGACGATTGCCCTCAAACACCTTGTGCGGCACCAGCCTCTCAGGCACCCCCTCCGCCCGTACCTCGTCCGCCGTTTTGCCGAAAGCCAACGCTTCTGTTTGCGCGAAGAAGTTGGCCATGAGCTTGTCATGGTGATCGCCAAGCGGATTGTGCGACTTTGCAAAACCGATGAAGTCGCAGGGAATCAGTTTCGTGCCCTGGTGAATCAGTTGATAAAACGCATGCTGACCGTTCGTGCCGGGCTCGCCCCAGACCACCGGTCCGGTCTGATAATTGACCTTTCTGCCGCGCTTCGTGATGTACTTCCCGTTGCTCTCCATGTTGCCCTGCTGAAAATAGGCGGCAAAGCGGTGGAGATACTGGTCGTACGGCAGGATCGCCTCAGTTTCCGCGCCGAAGAAATTGCCGTACCAGACGCCGAGCAAGGCAAGAATCACGGGAAGATTACGATCGAACGGCGCCGTGCGAAAGTGATTATCCATCGCATGATAACCTTCGAGCAGCGAGATGAAGTTCTCCGGCCCGATCGCGATCATCAGCGAAAGCCCGATCGCGGAAGGCAGCGAATAGCGGCCACCCACCCAATCCCAGAACTCGAACATGTTCGCCGTATCTATGCCGAACTCGGCCACCTTGACGCCGTTCGTGGACAGCGCAACAAAATGCTTTGCCACTGCCACGGGATCGCTCAGCGAACTTAACAACCACTCTTTGGCGGTTTGGGCGTTCGTCATCGTCTCCTGCGTCGTGAAGGTCTTCGAGGCGACGATGAAAAGCGTTTCTTCCGGATTCAGATCGCGGGTCGCCTCGGCCACATGCGTCCCGTCCACGTTCGAGACAAACCGCACGTTCAAGTTGCGGTCCGCAAAAGGTTTCAGTGCTTCATAGGCCATGACAGGCCCGAGATCCGACCCGCCAATCCCGATATTTACGATGTTTCGGATCCGCTTACCGGTGTAGCCCAGCCACTCGCCGGAACGAACCTTCGTCGCGAAAGCAGACATCTTTTCGAGGACCGCATTGACCTCGGGCATCACATCTTTTCCGTCCACTTTGATCGCTGTGTTCGACCGGTTGCGGAGCGCGACATGCAGAACGGCGCGGTTCTCAGTTTCGTTGATTTTCCTGCCGGCGAACATGTCGTCAATTGACTGGCGCAGGTTCACCACCCCGGCAAGAGCCAGCAACAGACCCATCGTTTCCGCCGTAACGCGGTTTTTTGAGTAGTCAATGAACAGGTCCTCCACTTCCAGGGAAAACCTTGCCGCACGGCCGGGCTCGTTCGCAAACAGTTGCCTGAGCTGTGTGGCCTCCATCTGCTTGAAGTGCGACTGAAGCGCTTTCCATTCGGGATAGCTTTTCAAGTTCTTGCGTCGCGCCATGATTTGCTCCGTTTCTTGATATCAAAGTGCGGATACGATGAACTGCACGCCCGCAATCAGCCTTTTCCCAACAGCGAGTGCTTGATCGGGCAGCCGGGGTATGAGGTCGCGCCGTCCA
This sequence comes from uncultured Verrucomicrobiota bacterium, assembly GCA_964617565.1. Taxonomy (GTDB): domain Bacteria; phylum Verrucomicrobiota; class Kiritimatiellia; order CAIQIC01; family JAGNIJ01; genus JAKJGV01. The sequence continues at coordinate 14,672 of CAZTYH010000048.1, read as the reverse complement.
TCGCGGCGGACTCATAGAGCGCCGTCAGGATTTCGATATTGCGCCGCCCTTCATAGGCTTCAACCAGGCCCGGCTTCTCGTACAGAATCGCTTCGATCACATTCCCGAGATACGGCGTGTGTCCATGTCCGTACACATTGGGAACTTCCTGGGAAAACTTTTCAAGGATTTCCTTGTCCTCGGGAAGTTCTTCCGTGAACTGCCAATGCAGGATACGGTTCACCGCGTGCCCGCCGATAATCACGCTGCCCTTCTCGCCCAGCAGGCTGAGCGACCCCTCCAAATCCTTCGGCCGCGTTGCCACCGTAGCTTCAAATGCGCCCAGCGCTCCCGTCTCGAATTTCATAATGGCCAGCGCGGTGTCTTCAACTTCGATATCGAGCAGCCGCGTCGCCGTCCGGCACTGCATGCTTTCGATCGGGCCCATGAACCATTGCAGCAGATCGAGATGATGGCTGGCCTGTTGCGACATGACGCCGCCGTCCAGCTTCCAGGTTCCATGCCAGTCATCCTGCTCGTAGTATTTCTGGAAGCGGCACCAACGGACGCGTACCGACCCCATGACCATCGTTCCAAAGCGCCCGCTATCCAGCGCCTGCCGTGCAGCCTGCACCGCGCGGTTGAAACGGTTCTGTTTCACCACGAACAGGCGACCGCCCTGAGCACTGCAGGCCTCGATCATGCGGTCGCAATCGGCAACGCGTAACGACATCGGCTTTTCAACCACGATATGTTTTCCGTACCGCGCCAGGTCCACGACATGGTCGGCGTGATACCCTGTCGGGGTCAGGATATCCACCACGTCAATGTCCGCGTGCTTACGCATCATCTCGTGGTAGTCCGTATAGAAAGGAACCTTGAAGGCCTCCGCTTTTTCGCGGGCTTTCTTCTCGTCAATATCGCACACGGCCACGAGTTCGGACGGGATATTCCCGGATGTCAGCGCCGCCAGGTGATTTCCTGAAACGCGGCCGCAACCCACCACCCCAAACTTGAGTTTTCTGGTATCAGTCATTGCCACTCAACCTTCTTCCTTGAGCTTGCCGTCTTCCGTCTCGTAATCGGATTCCACCTGCGCAAACATCCTCGAGGAACGGACGACCAGCGAAAAAACGAGCCATATAACTATCACAAAAACCAAGAGCCCTGCAACCCAAGCCAACCCCTGCCCCGTGGTCAGCTTGACCGCACTGCTGCCGATGGCCGCCATCGGAACCGCCTCGGGCAGAATGCCGATGACGGTGCCGATCAGGAAATCGGTGTGGCTGATCGGTGACAAACCCAGGAGCAGATTGATCGGCAAGCCGCTGATCGGCAACTGCCTGATCACGATAATGGTGGGAATCGCGTGCTTGTGAAACACCCGGTGCATGTGGCTCACGCGCGGGAAATGCTTCAACACGAAATCGCGCCCTCCCCATCGCACGAAAAGAAAGATCGCGTAGTAACCGATCATCGTCGCGATCTGCGTCCACAACAATCCCCAGAGGAACCCGAACGCGAGGCCGCCGATCGGGAAGAAGAGCAGACGCGGCACGCCCAACGTGATGAGAGCGGCAACGCAAACGATGAACACGGGCGGGCCCCATTTTCCCAGCGCCTGGATCTGATCGCGCACGAGTTCCACGTGACCGAGATAAGACTTGAGGGGCGACATGGCGACGATGATCAGCCCGAGCGACAGCACGCAAAGCACGATCAGCGGCTTCACGAAAGGCCGCATCAAGGTCAGGAAGCGACGCCTGGAAGGCACGGCGCCGGTTTCTTTTGAAATCTCATCGCTCATCGGGATCCTTTTAGCAGACGGGAGGAGAATGCTACAGCTCGGATTCAAAACGTTTTCCGGGCACGCAGCGCCTGCGATACCACCGCATCGCGAAGCAGTCCACCAGGCCCCGCCACGCGCGATTGCCCACCCCGTACTTCGACAAGCCTTTTACGCGCGGACGATGGTTCACCAGGATTTCCACCACGTTATATCCCTGCAATCTGAGCATCGTGGGAAGAAATCGGTGCATGCCGTTAAACACCAGCACCTCACGAAGCGTGTTCCGCCGAAGGGCTCGGAATGTGCATCCCGCGTCGCTGATGCGGTCCCCGGTGGCCCAATTCCGAAACGCATTGGCGGTCCGTGAAGAGAGACGCTTCACCCAATCGTCCTCGCGCTTGCGTCGCACACCACAGACGGCGGCTATATCGTCTTTCATCGAATCGAGCAAAGCCGGGATATCGTGGGGATCATTCTGCTGGTCCGCATCCATCGTGATGATGACCTCGCCCCGCGCATGCTCGAAACCGGTAGCTTCGGCCGCGCTTTCCCCGGAATTGATGCCGTGTTTGAGAATCCGCAACCACGGTCTTGTGGCCTTCAACTGCTTCAGCACTTCAAGACTACGATCCGTACTGCGGTCGTCCACGCAAAGAACTTCGTACGTCCGGCCAACGCCCGACAGCACGCCCTCCAATTCCTGCAGAAGCGGTTCGAGATTCTCTTCCTCATTATATACAGGTATGACAACGGACAATTGCGGACCGGTCTTGACGGAACTATCGCTCATCTCAACGCCTCTCACTTCTTTCCACTGAAATAGGAGCGGATCATGTCGCACACATAATCCACTTCCTCATCGGTAATGCCGGGGAACATCGGAAGCGACAGCATATGCTTGCACGCATATTCTGCGCGCGGGAATGAGCCCTCAGCCTGCCCCATCCCTGCATATGCGGGCTGCATATTAAGCGAGTAGGGATAATGAACGCCGGTCGCGACTCCCTTTTCCTTTAGAAATTTCCGGAGGTCTTCGCGATCCGGGACCACGATGCAATAGACATGGTAAATGGGCTCCGTGTCCGGCATCTCGCGCGGAACACTCACTTCGGATATCGCTTCAAGCGTTCGGCTGTAGCGCCGTGCCGACGTCCGTCTCTGTGCATTCCACTTGTCGAGATGCGGCAGGCATACCCGCAGCAGCGCTGCCTGCATGGCATCGAGACGGCTGTTCATGCCCTCGAATTCATGGAGATACTTGCTTTCCCGGCCGTGATTCGAAAACATCCTTATACGCTTCGTTAATGCCGGATCTTTCGCAACAGCGGCCCCGCCGTCTCCGAAACCGCCGAGATTCTTCGACGGGAAGAAACTGAAAACCGCGGCATCACCGAACGTGCCGACATACTTCCCCTTGAATCGCGCCCCTTGCGCTTGCGCGCAATCTTCAATGAGCTTCAGCTTGTGCTCTTTCGCGATCGCCATCATCACATCAAGATTCACCGGCTGGCCGTAGAGATGCACCGGAATCATCGCCTTTGTCTTCGGCGTGATCTTTTTGCGAATTTCGTCCGGATCCAGGTTGAAATAGCCGGGCTCCAAATCACAGAAGATCACTTTCGCGCCCGTCATGCTTATGGCCTCGGCTGTCGCAATGGCGGTGTGGACGGTCGTAATAACCTCATCTCCCGGTCCGATACCGAGACTTTTGAGCGTCGCATACAGACCACTGGTTGCACACCCCAGGCTGCACACCTCGGGTACGCCCATCCACGCAGCCATCTCCTTCTCAAATCCCTTGACTTCCTCGCCACCAATATAGCCGCAGCTATCAATTACACGGCATGCAGCAGCATGCAGCGCATCCCGAATAGGCGCATGCTGGCGCGCCAAGTCCATAAAAGGCACATTCATGGAAACAACAGTCCTTCCTCAATCCCTTGCTGGGGCCTGAAAGCCCTCCTTCATAGTGGTTTTCCCATGTCCATTTCAACGATTTTCTCACACGATGTTGGATTCCGCATTTTGCCTTGGCGGGCAGACAGGTCCGTGGTTTACTCTGCCCCGCATCTTTTTTATCGGGAAGGTCGGGGCCAAACGCCCAAATTAGCAAGGATATAGAGGATCATGGCTGCAAGAAGGGTCGAGTTTCTTCCGTTTTCGAAACCCAGCATATCGGAGAGCGATATCGCCGCGGTAGCGGCCGTGTTGCGATCCGGGTGGATCACAACGGGCCCTCGCAATGCGGAATTCGAGGCCGCATTCTGCTCCTATACCGGCGCAAAGCACTCTGTCAGCGTGGCTTCCGCGACCGGGGGCATGCATATTGTGCTGAAGGCTCTCGGAATCGGACCGGGGGACGAGGTGATCACCCCTTCCATGACATGGGTCTCGACGGTCAATCTGATCGTACTGGCGGGCGCAACGCCGGTATTTGCCGATGTGGACCGCGACACTTTGATTTCAACTCCAAACATGCTCAGTGAAAAAATCACGAACAAGACAAGGGCGATCATCCCCGTCCACTTCGCGGGCGCCCCGTCTGATATTCTCCCGCTTCGTCGCATGGCTTCAGACATCGGCGTCCCCCTGATCGAAGACGCCGCGCACGCGGTCGGCACGGAATACATGGGCCGCCGGGTCGGCTCGGATGGCACAGCCATTTTCTCTTTCCACCCCATCAAGAACATCACGACTGGCGAAGGCGGCATGATTTGTTCGGACGACGCGAAACTTGTCGCGCGTCTACGTCAGCTTAAGTTTCACGGACTGGGTGTTGATGCGTTTGATCGCCAGACCCAGGGGCGGTCGCCGCAGGCGGAAGTCCTTGAACCCGGCTACAAGTACAATTTAACCGATATTTCTGCGGTTCTTGGAATCGGTCAGCTCGCGCGTGTCGAAGAATTCAATCGCAAACGCACTGAACTCGCGAAGCTTTACCTTGAGCGATTGTCCGCCGTAGATGAAATCTTGCCGCTTTCAGCGCCTCTTTATACGATGAAACACACATGGCATCTTTTCATCGTGCGGCTGGACACGGACAAGGCTGGCATGGATCGCGACGCGTTTATGGCCGGCTTGAAGGAGCGGAATATCGGAACCGGATTGCATTTCCGCGCCGTCCATCTGCAGAAATACTACCGTGAGAAAATGGGCATGAAACGCGGAATGTTGCCGAGTACGGAATGGAATTCCGATCGGATATGCTCTCTTCCGCTTTTTCCGGACATGACAGCGGATGACGTGAAGGATGTGGTTGCGGCAATCAAGGACGTTCTGAAGAAGAATTGACATATGAATACGAAAAAGGAATCCGTCTCTGTTTCCGTGGTCATTCCCGTCTTCAACGAGGAAGCGACGCTGCCCGAGTTGATCCGGCGTGTAACGGCTACGATGGACAACCTGAAACGCTCCTACGAGGTTCTTCTTGTGGACGACGGCAGCTCCGACGCCACGGCTTCGATCATAGACGAGGCCGCCTCGAAATCCGGCTCCTGCATCGTCGGCGTTTTTCTGAACCGCAATTATGGACAGCACGCCGCGGTCATGGCGGGTTTTGCCCAGTCTCGCGGTGAAGTGATCGTGACGCTCGACGCCGACCTCCAGAATCCGCCCGAGGAAATTCCGAAACTGGTGGCCAGGCTGGATGAGGGTTATGACGTGGTGGGAAGCGTCCGCGTTCCCCGCGAAGACTCCGTTTTCCGCAAGCTCGCCTCCTACATTACCAACCGCGCCGTGCAGAAAGCGACCGGCGTGAACATGCACGATTACGGATGTATGCTGCGCGGCTACCGCCGTCCCATCGTGGATGCCATGCTGCAATGTCACGAGCGCAGCACGTTCATCCCCGTCCTCGCCAACAGCTTTGCCCGGCGGACCACGGAAGTGGAGGTCGCGCACGCACCGCGCACCGCCGGCGGTTCAAAATACAGCCTCTGGAAACTGATCAACCTTCAATTCGATCTGCTGACCAGCATGACAACCTTCCCGATCCGCCTGTTGAGTCTTTTCGGCACGCTGATCTCCATTACAGGCATCGGCTTCGGCGCTTTCCTCTTGATCATGCGCCTGATTTACGGAGCCGCCTGGGCCGTCGAGGGAGTATTCACTCTCTTCGCTATTCTCTTTGCTTTTGTCGGCGCACAATTCATAGGTCTCGGGCTTCTCGGCGAATACCTTGGCCGTGTTTATTACGACGTTCGTGCCCGTCCGCGCTATTTCGTGCAAAGGGTAACCGGCCGCCAAGCTTCGGAGTGAAACACATGAAAACCATAGTCCTCGCTTATTCCAACATGGGGTGCGCCGGAATCGAAGCACTGCTTCGAAACGGTTTCGACATCGCCGCCATTTTCACGCACAAAGATGATCCGCACGAAAACATCTGGTTCCAATCTGTCGCAGAACTAGGGGCCGCAAGGGGCATTCCCGTTTATGCGCCGGACGACATCAACCATCCGATTTGGGTCGCACGCATACGTGAACTGAAGCCCGACATGCTTTTCTCGTTCTATTACCGCAACCTGGTCAAGGCGCCGATTCTCGAGATTCCTTCCGCCGGATGCTTGAACCTGCACGGATCCCTGCTTCCGAAGTATCGCGGCCGCTGCCCCATCAACTGGGTCCTGATTCATGGCGAGAAAGAAACAGGCGTGACGCTTCATTATATGACTCCGCGCCCCGACGACGGCGATATCGTCGCCCAGCGTCGCATTGCCATTAAGGATGAAGATACTGCATCCACATTGATGACCCGATCAGTTGATGAGGCTGGTCGGCTGCTTGACGAGGCGCTTCCGCTGCTGCTGAAGGGGAAAGCAACACGCACTCCGCAGGACCACAGCCAGGCAACATACTTCGGCGGCCGGCGGCCAGAGGACGGTGAAATTGACTGGTCCCGCAGCTCGCGTGAGGTCCGAAATCTTGTCCGCGCCGTGACGCGTCCCTACCCCGGCGCATTCAGTTACATCGGCGACACGCGTTATCTTTTCTGGAACGTCGCCGAGGATAAAGAGACCTTCAATGCGGCGCCCGGCACAGTCCTTTCCACGCAGCCGCTGGTGGTCGCATGTGGAAACGGCGCGACGCGCGTGGATTCCGCGCAACTCGACGGCGGAGTGTACGTCAGCGGCGAGCAACTCGCGCGCGACTGCAATATCGTCAAGGGCATGCGTTTCGGCTCCAGCGCAAGCAGCCGCATCGAAGCCGTTCGCCGGAAACGCGTGCTGATTCTCGGTGTGAACGGCTTCATTGGCAACGCCCTGAGCGAGCGACTGCTTGAGAGCGATCGTTACGAAGTCTATGGCATGGACATTCGGTCGAATTACATTCAGCGACACATCGGAAAGCCGCGATTTCATTTCGACGAGTGCGACATCTCGATCCATCGCGAGTGGCTCGAATATCATATCCGAAAATGCGATATCGTCATTCCGCTGGTCGCGATCGCCACACCGATCGAATACACGCGCAATCCGCTGCGCGTTTTCGAACTCGACTTCGAGGAAAACCTTCGCGTCGTGCGTTACTGCGTGAAATATGGCCGCCGCATCGTTTTCCCTTCCACTTCGGAAGTGTATGGCATGTGCGACGAAAAGGAGTTCGATGAGTATAACTCCAAGCTCGTGCTCGGCCCGATCCGGATGCAGCGCTGGATCTACTCCTGCTCAAAGCAGTTGCTCGACCGCGTGATCTGGGCGTACGGGAAGCAGCACGGCCTCCCGTTCACGCTCTTCCGTCCGTTCAACTGGATCGGTCCGCGCCTCGACACGCTCAACTCGGCGCGTATCGGAAGCTCGCGCGCGATTACACAACTGATCCTCAATCTCGTGGAAGGAACGCCGATCCTCCTGATTGACGGGGGCCGCCAAAAGCGCTGCTTCGTGGACATCGCCGATGGTGTGGAGTGTCTTTTCCGTATCATTGAGAACAAAGGTAATCGCTGCAACGGAGAAATCGTAAATATCGGCAATCCGGACAACGAAGCCAGTATTCGAGAGCTCGCCGATATGCTTGTCGCGAAGTTCGAAAAGCATCCGCTGCGCTCCCACTTCCCTCCGCTCGCAGGGGTCCGCGAAATCGAAAGCGGAGCTTATTACGGGGCCGGGTACCAGGATGTCCAGCACCGCAGACCAAGCATTCGCAACGCCATCCGGCTTCTCGACTGGCATCCGAACGTCCCGCTTGAGCAGTCGGTCGAGGCAACACTCGACTTCTTCCTGCGCGAAGCGGTGGAAACCGAGGGATTGAATCTCGGAGCAGCGGACACCGCGCCGGGATATGTCTCATGAGGGCAGGTCTCAGGATTGATGTGGATACGTTCCGGGGAACGCGGCTCGGGGTTCCAGCCTTGTGCCGCGTACTGCGGGAACACCATATCCAAGCCACCTTTTTCTACAGCGTCGGCCCGGACAACATGGGACGGCACCTCTGGCGGCTGATCCGCCCGCGCTTCCTCTGGAAAATGCTGCGCACCAATGCCGCCGGACTTTACGGCTGGGACATACTCCTGTGCGGAGCCTTCTGGCCCGGCCCCCGGATCGGCGAACGACTCGGCGATGTAATCCGCGCCGCGGCCCAGGATCATGAAGCCGGGCTGCATGCATGGGACCATCAGCGATGGCAGGCGCGTATAGACACCTTCTCCACGGAAGACCTCCGCGGGCAAGTCGGCCGCGGATATGAGGCCCTGCGCTCAATCATCGGTCGCGAGCCCGATTGCCATGCCAGTCCTTCATGGAAATGCAACGACCGCGTGCTTGATGTGACCTCCTCCTTTCCATTCCGCTACGGCAGCGATTGTCGCGGCCACTCTCTTTTTCGCCCCCTTTTGAACGGCGTTCCATCGGCACGGGCGCAAGTTCCGGTGACCTTGCCCACATACGACGAACTCGTGGGGCCCGGCGGTGTTTCCGTCACTGAATACAACGAACACATCTTGCGCCTCATGGAAAACCAGTCCCTGAATGTCCTCTGTATTCATGCCGAGGTGGAAGGAATTTCCATGCTTGAAGTGTTTTCCGATTTCCTCGCTCGTGCAAAACAACGAGGAATTGAGTTTGTGCCGCTGGGTTATTTGCTGGATAAAAAAACTGAACTTTCGTCATGCCGAATGGTCAAAAAAGAAATACCGGGCCGCGAAGGCTGGGTGGCATGCCAGGAAACCGGACAGGAATGAACGGAGAACGACTTTAATGAAACAAGCCGTCCTATTGCTCTTTTTATTGTTTGTGGTTGTATACATCATTCCTCTCGGCGCGCGACCAATGGTGATTCCGGACGAATCACGCTACTCCGAGATTCCGCGCGAAATGCTCGCTTCCGGCGACTGGATCGTTCCGCGCCTAAACGGACTGCGATATTTTGAGAAACCCGTTCTCGGATACTGGCTCACCGCCATCTCATTCAAGTTTTTTGGCGAGAATGCCTTTGCCGGCCGTCTGCCGTCCGCTCTCGCGGCCGGACTGTCGGCCCTGCTGATCTACCTCATGGTGCGTCGCGGAGGCGGTGAAAGAAACATGGCCCTGTTTGCCGCCGCCATCCTGCTCACCAGCATCGAATTTTTCGGTCTCGGGATTTACAATGTGTTGGATGGACCTGTCTCGTTTTTCCTGACCGCCACGCTCGCCTTTTTCTTTTTCGCCTATACATCGCAAAGCCGTTCGGCCCAGGCCGGCTGGTTGCTGGCTGCCGGTGCCGCTTGCGGTCTGGCGTTCCTTACCAAGGGATTCCTGGCGTTTGCCGTCGCCGGGGTGTCTATAGCCCCTTTCCTCATATGGGAAAGGCGTTGGAAGTCGCTCTTCACCCTGCCGTGGTTTCCCGCTTTGGCCGCGCTGCTGGTCTGCGCGCCCTGGTGCATCGCCGTACACCTGCGTGAAACTGATTACTGGCACTACTTTTTCTGGGTGGAACATATCAGGCGATTCACATCGGACACGCCACAGCACCCGAAACCTTTCTGGTACTTCATCCCTGTCATGCTCGTCGCCGTGTTGCCCTGGACATTCGTTTTGCCCTCCGCCTTTTCCGGCCTTCGACGTCTGCGTCCCTTATCTACCCTGCTGCGATATGCGCTGACCGCCTTTCTCGGACCTTTTCTCTTTTTCTCCGCCTCGTCTGGAAAGCTTGCCACGTACATACTGCCCTGCATTCCTCCGCTCGCCATCCTGATCGCAGCCGGTCTTCACAAGTACATGGCCGAGGACCGCAGGCGCTCTTTCAACACCGGCGCTTTCATATCCGCTCTCGTCGCGCTGCTCGCGATCGTTCCGCTGATTCTTCACCAGTCAAGCGACCTGTTCGGACCGGTGAAACTGTTTGCACCCCAGGAATCGTGGAAGTGGCTGCTGCTCTGCCTTGGACTGGGTATCTGGGGCATCGCCGCGATCCTTGCAGCCCTGTCGCGCAGCAGCGGCGAAAAAATAATGCTCTACGCCCTGGCTCCGGTCATGTTGATGTTCAGCGCACATTTCGTGATGCCGGAAACCTTTGAAGCTCGCAAGGCACCCGCCGCATTCCTCCGGCAAAATGCCGATCGCGTTCCATCAAACGCGGTCATTGTAACCGACAATAACCTCGCCCACCTCGTCTGTTGGGTATTCAAACGCAATGACGTATATCTCCTCGATAGTCGCGGCGAATTCACTTACGGACTAAGTTACGATGACTCGAAGCACCGCCTCATTGACGTGAACGGATTCAATGACCTCATCCGCAAACACGCACCGCTCTACGAGCCGGTCGTGCTTATCGCGGAACAGCGGGACTTGGACAAGTATTGGGGCGCGCACATTCCGCCCCCCGGTTTCAAGGCCGCCAACGAGAAATTCTTTATCGCAACGTTTCGCAATCCGATTCCATGAACAAGCTTTCCGAAACAGGGCGAATTGAGCCTGCCGGTTCCCACTTCCGGCTTATCTCGATCATCCTTGTGCTTTGCACGATCCTTGGGCTGTTTGCCATACGCGCGTCCGCTCCGCACAACTTCCTCGACAAGGATCAGGAACGCCCAGTCTCCTACATGCTGGATGCCGCGCGAAATGGACACTGGATTTGCCAAACCGACTGGATGAATGATGTCACCTCCAAGCCCCCGATGCTCACATGGATCGGAGCGCTTTTCATTCTCCTGTTCGGGCCTTCTCCCATCACTTTCTATATCCCATCCGCCCTTGCAATGGCTCTTCTCGCAATCCTGATTTATCGTCATGGCACCCGTGTTTTCGACGAAGAAGCAGGATTGTTCGCCGCCCTGTTCTTCCTGCTTTCCCCCTTGTCCATGCGTCTTTTCATCCTGCTCCGGACCGATGCCCTTTTTGCATTCTTCGTCGGAGTCACCGCTTTCGCCGCGTACCGAGCGTGGACTGCAAAAACCGGGTGGATGGTCTTTTGGGCTCTCGCCGCCGCGGCGACCCTGACCAAAGGTCCTCTTGGACTTGTGCTGGCCGCATCAGGATTGCTTGCTGTTCTCTGGGAACGCAATTCCGCCTCCCGCCCCTCGCTCAAAGGCAACCATCTGGCCGGTGTTTTACTATACCTTCTTCTCACTCTCGGCTGGTTCGGCCTGGCCTACCTGCAACTCGGCGACGCGCTGATTGATAAAATCATACGCCGCGAACTGGTCGCGCACGCCGTGGATATCGGCGAGGCGGATCCGCTCGTCATCCGAATCTTTAAGCCGACCATCTATTTTATCCATCGTGTTCTGCCGTGGTCTCTGCTGACTCTCCCGGCTTTGTGGCGTGTTTTTCGCCATCCATCCGAAGATGCAACCACCCGGAGATTCGAACGATTTCTCACCTGCTGGTTTCTTGCCGGGCTAGCCATCTTTTCAGTCACCCAGCATCAGAGAGGCGATCTTCTTGCGCCCATCCTGGCGCCGGCCATGCTTCTTGCCGGGCGGGAGGCCGCGCGGCTGACTTCGCGGCTCAAAGCCGACCGGCCAATCCAGCTGGCCTTTTTGCTGGTCATCGTGGGTCTTGCACAATCCGCATGGTACTACCACACTGTTGAACCCGCGACGGAGCGGGTTCGTCATACCCAGTGTATCCGCTCTTTTGCCTCCGACTTAAAAGAATCGCTGGGAGCCGATTTCCCGTTCGCTTACGTGGATACGCCCTACACACTCCAGTTATACCTTGGAACCATGACCCAAATGATATCCATCGAAGAAGCGGCCAAACGTCTTGCCGGCAGCGAAGATACATGGATCGCCATGTCTGAGCAGAACGCAATGCGTTTGATTGAATTCCTGGAGTCGAAAGGCAGAATGCCGTTCGAAGTTGCCCGTTGCGCGGATGGAGAGATCACCCTTTTCGTAATCCTGGGCAATCGCCCCCTGCCCGTCAATTTGCCCGCCGGATAAGATAAAAGCCCAGGCCCTCGGCCAGGATGACGGGAATCCACTGAATGAGGTCCGGCCTCCAGTGCGGCATCCCCACCAGCGAGTCCGCGAGAATGATGAAAAAGTAGAAACCGAAAACCAGCATCAGGCTGATCCCGATGCCGATGGACGACTCCTTCCGCCGCGATTTCAACCCGAGCGGGACACCGAGCAGGGTAAACGCAAAACAGGAAATCGAAAGCGCCAGGCGTTGATTGATCTCGAGAACCAACTTCATCCGCTGTCCCAGCAAATCTGTATCGCTCAGGTCCGGATATGTCGCGCGTAGATGCCGGATCGCGTTCACCAGTTCGGGATACGTCATATTGGTCGTTTTCTTGCTGATCGTCCTGCCTTCCAGCATGTCGGAGACATCAATCTGCACCGGATAGTGTTGCGCGCTCAGGTGCCGCGCCTTTGTCGGATCCAGCGGAAACTGCTTGTCCGGCTGATACATTTGCACGTTGTACAGGTCAATGAGCAGCTTCCTCGTTTCGCGGTCGGTTTTGATCTCGCCCGATTCGGCTCTGATGTTGCGTACCACTCCGTCTTTGCCCGTCTCGTAAACAACGATATCTTCCACGCGGTTTTTGTCTTTGCGGCCCACATAGACCATAACTCCCGGAAATTCGCGAACAAACCGCCCTTCCTCCAGCAGGTTGATGGGCTCTTCCATGCCCGCCCTCGCGAGCAGCACACGTTGGGCATAATGGCTTCTCGGCGAAACGGACCCATGCAAATAGGCACAAACCCCGGAGAGCGCAATGGAAAGCAGCACCACCGGCGAAATAATCTGCCACAGGCTCAATCCGCACGCCTTCATCGCCGTGACCTCGCCGTCGTACGACATCCTGCCGAAAAACAGCAGCACACCCGTCAACGTACTCATCGGGATGCCGAACGTGAGAATGAAGGGAATGTTATATGCAAACACCTTGAGGATAACCAGGCCTGACACCCCGCGCGCAAAATAATCAATCGCCTTCATTGCCGCGCCGATGCACATGACAAACGTGATCACAGACAACGTGACAAAAAAGATCACGAGGAAATCGGTGACTATATATTTGTGGAGAACTCGCACAGTTTATCCGTTCCGCTGTTCTTGCAGCCGCCTGCGAGCCGACTCGACGGTGTTATGAAGCAACATCGTGATCGTCATCGGTCCGACTCCGCCGGGGACCGGGGTAATGGCGGACGCTTTTTCCTTCACCGTCTCGAAGTCCACATCGCCCACGAGCCGATACCCCGACTTGGCTGCCGCGTCTTCAACCCGGTTGACGCCGACATCAACCACCACAACGCCGTCTCGAACCATGTCCGCGGTAATTGTCCCGGGCCGCCCGGCCGCGGCCACAATAATATCGGCCTTCAACGTATGCGAAGCCAGATCCTTCGTGCGGGTATGACAGATCGTAACCGTCGCGTTGCCGAGTTCGCTTTTCTGGGTAAGCATATTGGCCAGCGGCCTGCCCACGATATTGCTGCGCCCCACGATCACCACGTGGGCGCCGGCCACAGTGATGCCCGAACGCTTCAGCAAATGCAAAATGCCGTGGGGTGTGCAGGGAAGAAAGGCGGGCATTCCAAGCATCATTCTCCCGACGTTAATCGGATGAAATCCATCCACATCTTTTTCGGGCAGAATCGCCGATATAACCCCATCTTCCATATCGCCATCTGGCAAGGGAAGCTGCACAAGGATTCCATCTATCCGCTCATCTTCATTGAACGATCGGACCACATCCAGGATCTCTTGCTGCGACGCCGATGCAGGAAGACGAATTTCCCTGGAGTAGATGCCAGCCTTTTCGCAGGCTTTTTCTTTCGCCGTTACGTACGAACGGGATGCCGGATCATCGCCGACGAGCAGAACTCCAAGACCAGGTGTCACACCCCGGCCTGCAAGCTCCTTTGCCGCGGCCGCGATTTCGCCCCGCATTGTTTCAGCCACTGCCTTGCCATCAAGAATCTTCGCCGTCATGCATCGAATCTAGCGACCGGCCGCGTTTTGCACAAGCAAGACCGATCAATTCTCGTGAATACCCCTGTTCCGGTCACGAAGATGCTGTGGCTTACGCCCTGAAAATACGGCCAACACTTCCGAAACGATGCTGATCGCCACCTGCTCCGGCCCAACGGCTCCAATGTCGAGACCCACCGGACCATACACGCGCGCTTTTTGTTCTTCGCTCAAACCTGCCATGATATCCCCGCGCCGCGATCGCGAACCGAGCAGTCCGATGTATTTCACGCCCTTTTCCGCAAATCTTGATACCCATGCCTTGTCATGCACCAGGATGTGAAACATTACGACGGCCAAGGTCTCGCGTCCGACTTCAAAGTCAAAAACAGCATCTTCGGCCCGCCCCGCAACAAGGCTCACCGCGTCTGGGAATCTCGATTCCGTCAGATAGGCAGAACGATGATCTACAACCGTCACGCGAAATCCTGCTTCCGCAGACAAGCGGATAACCGGACGCGCATTATCGCCCGCCCCACACACAATCAGTCGCGGCGGAGGCT
>CAZTYH010000047.1:0-24774 GCA_964617565.1 uncultured Verrucomicrobiota bacterium | reverse complement strand
TCAACGGGAGCGATCGAAGTGAATATCCGGCGCTGGTCGGATAAGAGCCTGGTTGCGACGGCCACGATGGCCACGCCGGCTCTCACGACCACGTACACGTGGAAGACCTTCACCTTCAGCGCGCCGGCGCATTTGGAGGCGGGTGTACCGTATTATTTCGAGATCAAGCGTATTGGCGCCGGCTCGGGCACGTATTACGTTGCGCGGCCGAACACGCTGGGTAGCGTGGGGCATCTAAGCTGGGGCGGAACGGACAACTACACGATCTACAGCTCGAACAGCGGCGGAACGTGGTCGGCCCAGAATCAGTACGACCTCGGGTTCATGTTCAACGGCGCGGGGTGGAACCGGATCGCCGGCGCGGCGAACTGGACGATCGAAAGCAGCGAACGTGCGACGGAGTGGGGCAGCGGGCTGGTGTATGACAAGAACACGGCATACTCGCTCAACGCCGCGGCCACGCGCTTGAGTTACAAGGTGGTGGCGGACGCGAGCAAGACGATCAGCAGTGTGTCCCTGTACGCCTCGGTGGTCGGCACGAGCCCGACGTACACGCTGGCGATCTACGCGGATGATGGAAACGGCAAGCCCACCGGGGCGCCGCTCGTCTCGCAGAACTTCACGCACAGCGGTACCTCGTATGTATGGAAAGAGATTGCGATCCCGGCGTTCGCGTGGACCAAGGGCGTGACCTATCACATCGTGGTCCAGTACGCATCCGGAACGATCAACGCGTCGAACTACCTGCGCGTGCAGTATGCCGGACCGGATTCGCCCGGTCGCAAGGTGTTGACCTCGACGAACGGCGGTTCGACATGGACCGAGCTGACCTTTGAGCCGACGTTCCGGCTCAAATACGCGGACGAGACAACGTTCAATCAGCCGTACGCTTCGGTTTCCGCCGTGTCGTTCAATGGAGCGACGTGGCGCGGACAGAAGTTCACCCCCGTGTACAGCCTGTCGGTGAGCGACATCACGATGAAGCTCCGCTCGGCGTCCGCCGGCGATACCGGCGCGATCGAGCTGAACATCCGGCGCTGGTCGGACAAGAGCCTGGTGGCGACGACAACGCTGGCGACACCGGCCCTCACGACGACCTTCGGCTGGCGCACGTTCACGTTCGGGACACCGGCGGAGTTGCAGGCCGGGACCACCTATTACTACGAGCTGAAACGCATCGGCGGCTCCGGCACGTACTATGCGGCGCGCGCGAACACGCTGGGCAGCCTTGGCACCTTGAGCTGGGGCGGGCTCGAAGACTGCGCGGTCTACACCACGACCAGCGGCAGCACGTGGACCAGCGAAACGCATTATGACATGGGCTTCGTGCTGAACGCCGTGGCGAATCAGAACGCGCTGCGCGTGTCGCGTGTCGGTAACAGCGACAACATGTTTGCCGTGAGCGAAATGACGATGTCGGACGGCCTGGTGTCGGCGGACATCATGTACAACAAGCAGGGACCGTACTTCAACGACGCGGAGTTGTACTTCCGTTTCGTGGACCGCGACAACTTCTACAAGGTCGGGTTCCGGAACTTCTACGGGTTCTGGCGGATCATGTACCAGGTGCGGTACCAGGGCTCGCTGCACGCGATCGGCATCATCCACAACTTCAACAAGGTCACGCGACCGGTTGAAGGCGAATGGTACAACCTGGCGGTCAAGGCCGACGGCGACAACTTCACCGTCTACCTGGATGGCGAAGCGGTAGGGTCGTTCTCGTCGAGCCTGATCCCGTCCGGCAGCGTCGCGGTGGGCGCGTCGGCGACGCAGCTCGGCATCTGGGAGCCGCAGAAGGGTTACTTCTTCATTGATGACGACGAGTACAGCTACTACGCGCCCGAAGGGCAGCCGACGCCGACCAACGCGGCGCTGCTGAACCTCGACTGGGGCTACCTGGACGCGTTCTATCCGACGCTGATCCTCCCGAGCACCTACGTGATGAGCGACGTTGAAGTCTCGAACGTCATCACGTGGATTGGCCGCGGCCTGCGGAACCTGATCGCGACGGACGGCGGCATTGCGATGAAGAAGCCGGACGGCGCGAACGGCAGCGGGCGCATCGAGAGCCTGTTCGGAGTGGCCGCGGTGACGACGAACGTCACGGGCCTGACCGGCGTGACGATCGCAAACGTGGATCACTACGTGACGCACGAGTACGATGTCGGAAACGTTATTTCCGCCTCGGGCAGTGCCAACGCGTGGCCGCTGGTCACGAAGGGCATTGGGCTCGGTGTGGAAGCGAACGGCGGCGTTACGGCGCCTGCGCTGATCGCGAACGTGATCACCAACGATCCGCTTTCGCCGAAAAAGGTCTTCTGTTTCAACTTCGGCGTGGATACCGAGGGGCAGTTGACCGGTTCCTTCGCACAGGTTGCGCAGCGCGCGTTCGAGTGGGCGCGCGGCCAGGCCTACAAGGTGCGGCTGGAGCTCAAGTACTCGTTGTCGGCGGAAGATCCTGGCCTGGATCTCGCCCTGCTCACGCGAGACATCTGGTTGATCGCGGGCACGGGCATGGACTCGATTGATGTTTCCATCCCGGAGAGCGGCATCATGACCGGGGACAACCTGTACTGGGTCCTCTACGTGTATCCGTGGGATGCGCAGGATCCGTGGCTCGGTCACGGCGGGTTTTATACCTCGGCCAATGACAACAACGCCACACCGGTCAGCCTTGCGGGCAAGGGCCTGCAGATCTTCGGCATGACCGGCAATGCATACGCCGGCCGCGACTGGGATATGTGGGCCGGCTACAACACGCGGGGCGTGACGAATTACGTCACGTTCGGCGTGAAGGCGAAGGGCAGCCTGCTGGATGAAGACAACTTCGACGACGGCAATTACACCGGCTGGACCGTGACGCCGCACGCGAACATCGCGTGGACCGTTACGAACGGCGCGCTGCGCGCGAGCGTGGTGAGCACGGGTGGATACTCGTACATCACCCGCAACGGGCTGGATGTGTCGGGCGAGAATATCACGATCGAGTACGACGTGTTCTTCGACAACGGCGCGCAGCACGGTGGCATGGTCTACCGCGGGCGCGTACTGTATGTGAACCCGCTCATCGCGGGATGGGAGGACAACAGCCCATTCTACTATTCCAACACGCGCATCACGACCGGCAAGTGGCATCACGTGACGGTCAATATCCGCGACGGCAACTACATGATGAGCGATCTGTACGTGGATGGCATGCCGGTATTCCTGAGCGAGCCGATCCAGGTGTCGAGCTATTCGTCCACCACGGTCGGCTTCCTGAGTCCGTACAGTGTCGGCCGCGTGAGTTGGGATAACTTCCGCCTGTCGGACGAGGCCTACTCGTTTGTGTCCGAAGTGGTCAGCGGGGAGTTCGTGCCGACCAACGCCGCGCAGCCGACGTTCTGGCCGAGCATCCCGGATTACGATCCGGACTTCTGGGAATTCGACGGCACGCGCATGGGTGGCCAGTACGAGTGGTATGTGTTCCTGCGCGGCGAAGGGATCAGCGCGTACAGCAACGTGAATGTCTACTTCGCGCCGCGGCTGATGGTCGAAACGCCGTCGTTCCCGACGCAGATGACGGCGGGAACGGTCGTGAACGTACCGGTGGAATGGGAAGAGCTGGGAACCAATGCTCCGACGCGGCTGTCCATCGCGCTGCAGAACGCGAAGACAGGCGTGAAATATGCGGAGGCCACCTACACGATCCTGGATGAGACGGGCAGCGGCAGCTTCCCCGTGACGGTGCCGTCGTATATTCCGAGCGGCAGCGACTTCCTGTGGGCAGCGTACATGGCTCCGCCGACCGCCACGAATCCGTGGCTGCAGCGGGTCGGGTTCGACGACACGTATCGCGGCGACTCGAACCGCGTGCCGATCGCGCCGGAAACGCAGCTCCGCGTCACCAACGCGGCGGGCGGCGCCTACGTAGCCTATGCCGATATCGGCATACCGGTCTCGGCCCAGAGCTTTGTCTGGGGCGGCGTCCATGACGGCCAGTACATGAACGGATTCGCTCCGGAAGGCAGCAACTTCTGGCGGACGACCGTTCCGTATTCCTATGCGGGTTGGGGCGTGTATCACACGCAGGGGAATGTGGACCTGAGCCAGTTCAAGTATCTGAAGTTCTGGATCAAGGCGTGGCGCCCGATCAAGATCGAGCTTGAAGCGCCGCAGGGCACGAAGCGGATTATGATGCTGTGCAGCTCCGTGTGGAATCCGGCGCTGGCGGGACAGTGGCAGGAAGTGACCATCCCGCTGACGAATTTCGGATTCCCGGGTCCGCTGACGAACGTCTATGGCACGTTCGGCAGCACCTTGCACGTGCCGAATCCGAAGGCCATCTCGTTCATCTCGACGAACGCCGGCTGGATGGCGGGCTACATGTACGACGGCACCAGGAATATCAGCACGATCATGAAGACCTCGGGTAATGGTGGAGCCACCAACTGGGCCTTCCAGACACCGGGCACCAACTACGAAGTCGCGTCGTTCTATGACGTGGACTTTGTGGATGCCAATCGCGGCTGGATTGCGGCTTACAACAAGGGCATCCTGCGTACGACCAACGGCGGCGCTGCCTGGTTCCCGGCGACAAACGGGCTCAACGGCAGTTCGATCAACAGCCTTGATTTCGTGGATGCCAACACGGGATGGGCCTACGACTGGTCGCAGAAGCGCATGTACAAGACCGTCAACGGCGGCGCGACGTGGACGCAGCAGGTGATTACGTTCACCATTCCCAACACCTACCTGTATAAGACGCGGTTCGCCAACGCGAACGTCGGATATTCGGTGGGCGGTGATTGGAGCTGGGCCACGGGCAGGGTCATGCGCACGGCCAATGGCGGCGCGACGTGGACGGAGGTGATCGTCGGCACGAACATGTTGAACGACGTGTTTGTGCTGGATGCGAACAACGCATTCGTGTGCGGCGAGCGCGGCGCCATCTTCAAGACCACGGACGGCGGTGCGAACTGGACGTCCATCCGCCTGCCGAGCAGCGATTACCTCTACTCGACGTGCTGGCAGAACACACAGACCGGCTGGGTTGGTGGTGGGAACGGCACGATGTTCCGCACGACGAACGGCGGTGCGACGTGGGAATCGAGATGGTGCGGATTCTACGGAACCATCGCGGATATGCAGAGCTTCAACGGGAACACGATGTTCGTGGCGCTCGATACGCCGTACAACACGGCGGGGGTTTTGAAGAGCACGAACATTCAGGATGCTTATCCGACATGGACGAGGATGAATGCCGACGCGAATGAATACCAGGTGGACTTCGTTCGCTGGACGGTAAATCCGTAAGCCGCGTACAGGCAATCAAGGAACGGCGCGGGCCGGCCTCAAAGCCGGCCCGCGCGGCATTTTGATCGGTTGCGATTCCTTTACACGGGGCGGGGGTTACAGGTATGCTCTATCCGCGGAAACGGCTTTCCCCGGAGACGCTGCATGTCTCGGATATTGCTTAAAAACATCCATACGCTCGTTACGATGGGCGAGGTTGAGAAAATCTCGCGCAATACGGACATCCTTATCGAAAATGACCGGATCGCGGCCGTGGGAAGGTCTTTGAAAGCCGAGGGCTGTGACCGCATTCTCGATGCCACAAACTGCGTCGTCTATCCCGGCTTCGTCAATTGTCATCACCACCTTTACCAGACCCTCACGCGAAACATCCCGAAGGTGCAGAACGCGAAGCTCTTCGACTGGCTGATCGGATTGTACGAGGTGTGGCGCGAATTGAGCGAGGAAGCGGTCCAGATCAGTACACGTGTCGGCGTCGGCGAACTGCTGCTCTCCGGCTGCACCACGACCAGCGATCACTTCTACGTTTTCCCGAAGAAAGCCAGCCGCGAGCTGCTCGATGTCGAGATCGAAACGGCGAGAAAGATCGGCGTCCGTTTCCATCCAACGCGCGGCAGCATGAGCCGCGGAAAATCGAAGGGCGGCTTGCCTCCCGACGACGTCGTGCAGGATCCCGAAGAAATTCTCGGCGATTGTGACCGCGTGATCGCGAAGTATCACGACCCGGAGCCGTTTTCGATGTGCCGCATCGTCCTCGCGCCGTGCTCGCCGTTTTCCGTGACGACGGAGCTGCTGAAAGAGACGGCGGACTTCGCGCGCGCTAAGAAGGTGCAGATGCATACGCACCTCTGCGAGACGGTGGATGAAGAAGATTACTGCCTCAAGAACCTCGGCATGCGGCCGCTGGACTACATGGAATCCACCGGTTGGGTCGGCCCGGATGTGTGGTACGCGCACGGTATTTACTTCAATGACAAGGAAATCAGGAGGCTCGCCGAAACACAGACGGGGATCTCGCATTGCCCCGTATCGAATCTGCGGTTGGGTTCAGGCATTGCGCCGATCCCGAAGATGCTGGACGCGGGCGTGAAGGTCGGGGTCGGCGTGGACGGAAGCGCGAGCAACGATTCGTCGAATTTCCTTCGCGAAATGCAGCTTGCGATGCTCGTGCATCGCGTCGGTACCGCCGTGGACAGCATGCCGGCGATTCGCGTGATCGAGATGGCGACGAAGGGCGGCGCAGCGGTGCTGGGTCAGCCTGAAATCGGCAGCATCGAGGTCGGCAAGGCAGCGGATATCGCGGTGTTCCGGCTCGATAAGATTGACTATGCGGGCGCAATGGCGGATCCGTCCGCGGCGTTGCTGTTCTGTGGCGCCGGGCCACGCGCCGAATACACGATTGTGGCGGGCAAAGTTTTGGTTGAAAAGGGACGGTTGGTCGGCGAGGACGAAGAAGCGCTTTGGGCGCGCGCAAACGAGGTGGCGGAGCGCATGTTAAGCGCGGCGGAGACCAAGCTGGGCGTGTCGTATCGCTGATGATTTTTGCATGGAAACGGAGGATCTATGAAACTGACGGACTTTAGGGCGGCGGCGACACTGGGCGAGGCGCGGGCCATTTTGAAGGAGCTTGGCCCGGTTGGACTGCCGATGGCGGGCGGAACTTCGCTTGTATTCACTTCGGAGAAGGACGAGCGCGTGGCCGTGGATATCAACCGCGCGGTTCCCGCCGGCATTGTGCGGGAGAACGGAACGTATCGCATCGGATCAACGACCCGCCTGGCGGCGCTTCAATCTTTTCGCGGCGATGGATGGGTGCTGGATCGGGTAGCGGTGCGGCTCGCGTCTCAGCAGATCCGCAACATGTCCACGATCGGCGGGAACATCTCGCGCGTGTTTCCCTGGGCCGATTTTCCGGCGGTGCTGCTGGCGCTGAACGCTTCCATGGTGATCGCGGGCGACGCGGAACGGGTGTTAAGCGCGGACGAGTTTTTTGATGGACAGCCCGCCCGTCTCTTCCAGCCGGGCGAGCTGCTGATGACCGTGAAAGTTCCCGTGCTCGCCGCAGGGCAGGGCTTTGGCTATCGCAAGCAGACGCAAACCTCGGCGGGCTTCAGCTTGATGACGGCGGCGGTGTGGGTAGAGGCCGATGGGAGCGCCGTGAAAACCGCGCGTGTGGCGATCGGCGCGGGTGTGCCGTTTCCCGGACGAGTGACAAGCGTTGAGGAGTTGTTAAAGGGCCGTAAAGCGAGCGAGGCCGCCTTCCGCGAAGCGGCCGAAAAAGGACTTGCGGAACTTAAGTTCAAGGGCGGCGACGGGATGTCGGAGGAGTATATCGGACACCTGGCGGCGGTCCTTGTCGGAGACGCGCTCAACGAAGCGTGGGCTGCGGCGAAAGGAGGTGCGGCATGAGCAAAAAGAGCATCACTTTTACCATCAATGGCGAGAAGAAAACATTTGAGATTGAGCCGGGCGAAAAGCTGGCCAAGCTGCTCCGACGGACAGGCTATGTGGGCGTGAAGGAAGGGTGTGATGAGGGCACCTGCGGGGCGTGCACGGTTATCATGGACGGCCACGCGGTCTTTTCCTGCATCCTGCATGCGTTCCTGGCCGAAGGAAGGGATA
The DNA here is from genome assembly GCA_964617565.1 of uncultured Verrucomicrobiota bacterium. Classification (GTDB taxonomy): domain Bacteria; phylum Verrucomicrobiota; class Kiritimatiellia; order CAIQIC01; family JAGNIJ01; genus JAKJGV01. The sequence continues at coordinate 16,857 of CAZTYH010000047.1, read as the reverse complement.
TCCGCACCATCGAGAGCGTCGGAACTTTCGACAACCCGCACCCGCTGCAAGCCGCGCTGGTTGAGGAAGGCGCGGTCCAGTGCGGATACTGCATCCCCGGTATGATCATGTCCGCGGAAGCGCTGATGCAGGAGATTCCCGATCCGACGGATGAAGACATACGGACGCGGATGGACGGCAATCTTTGCCGATGCACCGGATACGAGAAGATATGGGCAGCGGTGAAGAAAGTGGCGCAGAAGAAGTAAATCCTAAACTCTAAACAAATTCGAATGAGCGAAAAAAAATATGACTTGGAGGATCGGACCTTTGTCTTCGCGCAAGATGTGCGTTTTCTGGTAGCGAAAGCGCCGCGATCAATCGCGAATATTGAAGACCTCAAGCAACTGGTCCGATCGTCCGGTTCTGTAGCCTCGAATTATATTGAGGCCAATGAATCGCTGAGCAAGAAAGACTTTGTGATGCGAGTCAAAATATGCCGGAAGGAAGCAAAGGAAAGCCGTCTTTGGCTGCGATTGATCTCTTTGGATGGCGTGCAGGACTTGCACGCAGTACGCGACAGGTTGATACAGGAAGCGCTGGAGCTAACCCGCATATTTGGGTCCATTGTCACAAAGAACGAATAATTTGGAGAATTTGGATTTGTTTAGGAATTAGAGTTTAGTGCTTAGAATTTAATGTCTTTGGAGGTGGTTATGGCACCAAGAAAATTCAACGTAGTCGCTAAGTCGGTGAAGAAAGTGGATGCCTTGGCTTTGGCGCTGGGCAAGCCGAAGTTCGTGGCGGATTTCAAGCCGGCCGATGCGCTGTACATAAAGTTTCTTTGGAGCCCGCACGCGCACGCGATCATCAGGTCCGTGGATATCAGCGCGGCGGAAAAGATGCCGGGCGTCGAGTGCGTGCTGTATCACGGCAACGTGCCGCGCGTCGCGCATACGACGGCGGGGCAGGGATTCCCCGAGCCCTCGCCGTACGACACGTTCATGTTTGATCGCAAGGTGCGCTATGTCGGCGACCGAGTCGCGGCCGTGGCTGCCGTTTCGGAAGAGGTGGCCGAGGCCGCGCTCGCCGCGATTCGCGTGGAGTACGAGGTCCTGCCGCCGGTGTTGTCCATCGAGGAGGCTTTGAAGGAAGGCACGCCGGTAATTCACGACGAGCCCGAAGCGCATGCCGCGATTCCTGTGCCATACGAGCCGCAGAAGAACATCGCCGCGCGCGTTGGAATGGACGTGGGTGACCTTGAAAAAGGATTGGCCGAAGCGGACGTGAAACTCGATCATTCCTATTACAGCCATTATGCGCAGCACTGTCCGATTGAACCGCATGTCACGTCGGCGCATATAGACTCGGACGGGCGAATGGTGATTACGACGAGTACGCAAGTGCCGTTCCATGTTCGGCGCATCGTCGCGCAATGCCTCGAAATACCGGTGCAGAAAATCCGCGTCATCAAGCCTCGCATCGGCGGCGGATTCGGAGCGAAGCAGGAAATCCTACTGGAAGATGTAGTCGGCATGATGGCGTGGCGCACGAAGAAACCCGTCTTCCTGATGTACACGCGCGAGGAGGAATTCATCAGCAGCCGGACCCGGCATCCGGAGTTGATGCGCGTACGCATCGGCGCGAAAAAAGACGGCACAATCACGGCGGTCGGACTGGATTGTGTTTCGAACACGGGCGCGTACGGATCGCACGCGCTGACCGTGGTGTGCAACAGCGGAAGCAAAATCCTCCCGCTTTACCGTGCTGCCAACGTTCACTTCCTGGGTCGCGCGGTCTATACGAACCTGCCGGTCGGCGGAGCTTATCGTGGTTATGGCGCGACGCAGTCCAGCTTCGCGATTGACTGCGCGATGGATGAAATCGCGGAAGCGATCGGCATGGACCCGCTGAAGTTCAGGATGCAGAATCATATCCGCAAAGGCGAAACATCGCCTGTCTTCGCCGCGCTGGGCGAGGGCAAGGCCGGCGTCGAGCAGAGCATTGGAAGCTGCGAGCTGGATCGTTGTATCCGTTTGGGTGCCAAGGAGATCGGATGGAAGAAGCGCGGCGATTGGCGGAAGAAAAAGGGCCGATACCGCCGCGGTATCGGCATGGCGGCGCTTATGCAGGGGTCGAGCATTCCCGAGATAGATATGGGCGCGGCGTCCATCAAGATGAATGAAGATGGATCGTTCAATCTACTGATCGGCGCGACGGATCTCGGCACGGGCAGTGACACGGTGCTTGCGCAGATAGCAGCCGAGACGCTTGGAACGGTGACGGAAAAGATTGTGGTCTATTCGTCGGATACGGACATGACGCCGTTCGACGTCGGCGCATATGCTTCGAGTACGACGTATCTCAGCGGGTCCGCCGTCATTAACGCTGCGCAGAAGGTGAAGAAGCAGATTCTGCAGGTGGCTGCGGAGATGCTGGAGTGCAAGCCGGCCGACCTGGTCGCAGCGGATCAGAAAGTCGCGACCAAAGACGGATCGAAATCGGTCTCCTATTCCGAGATCGCGTTGTACTCGCTGTACACGGCGAACCAGTTCCAGATCGGTGCGATCTCGTCCGCGATCACGCACAAGTCCCCGCCACCGTTTTCCGCGCACTTCGCGGAGGTCGAGGTGGACATGGAAACCGGCAAGGTCCAGGTGCTCAAGTACGTGGCCGCGGTTGATTGCGGCACGGCGATCAATCCGAAACTCGCGGAAGGACAAACCGAGGGCGGTGTGATGAACGGCATCTGTTTCGCGTTGACGGAAGAGTATCTCTTCTCGCCGAAGGGCAAGATGATCAACGACTCGTTTCTCGGTTATCGCATCTACGCGATGCGCGACAAGCCGGAGCTCAAAACGATCCTGGTGCCGAGCTATGAGAAGACGGGGCCTTACGGGGCGAAGAGCGTTTCGGAAATCTGCATCAACGGACCGATGCCGGCGATTGCCAACGCGATTTACAACGCGGCGGGTGTGCGCCTTTATGATGGACCGTTCACGCCGGAGAAGGTATGGCGGGCGATCCGCGCGCGGAGAGAGGAAGCGGCGGAGTGATGGAGTGCTGGAGTAATGGAGTGTTGGGGAAAGATGATTCTCCGTGATCTCCGTGCCCTCCCGCGAAGCGGGTGGTAGAAAAATGGATATCAACGAAAAGCGCGCCGACATAATCGCCGCAGCGCACGGAGAAATGCCCGTTGATCTTCTGTTGCGCAACAGCCGGCTGGTCAATGTGCTTTCCGGCGAAATCCAGGAGACCGATGTCGCCGTTCACGATGGATTTGTTGTGGGGTTCGGCGCGTATGAAGCGCGGGAAATTATAGACCTGCATGGCCAGTACCTCTGCCCCGGATTCATGGATGCGCATGTTCATCTCGAGAGCAGTATGGTCACCGTGCCCGAGTTCGCGCGCGCGGTTCTTCCGAGCGGAGTCACAACCGTGATCACCGATCCGCACGAAATGGCCAACGTGCACGGGTTGGAGGGCGTACGTTATATTCTGCAGACCAGCGAGGGGTTGCCGTTGCGCGTTTTTGTCATGGCGCCGTCCTGTGTGCCGGCGACGGACATGGAGACGTCCGGTGCGCGGCTGACGGCATCGGATATCACACTGCTCTTCAATCACGAGCGGGTCATAGGGCTCGCGGAAATGATGAACTATCCCGGCGTGATCTGCCGCGATCCTTCCGTGCTGAAGAAGCTGGATATCGCGGGGATGCGGCCTGTGGATGGTCACGCGCCGGGCGTAACGGGACGCAATCTCGCGGCCTACATCGCGGCGGGTATCGGCTCCGATCACGAATCCACCACGCTTGAGGAAGCGCGCGAGAAGTTGAGCATGGGCATGCATGTCATGATCCGGGAGGGCACGGCCGAGCGGAATCTGGACGCGCTGCTGCCTCTCGTGACACCGAAGAACGCGTCGCGCTGCAGCTTCTGCACGGACGACCGGCACCCGGCCGACCTGTTGAGCGAGGGCAGTATCAACTCGCTGATTGCGCGCGCAATTCACAAGGGGCTTGATCCGGTGACGGCGATTCAGATGGCGACGATCAATACGGCGCGATACTTCGGCCTGCGGCGGTTGGGTGCCGTGGCTCCGGGCTATCACGCGGATCTGGTTGTCGTGGAAGACATGCGTAAATTCGATGTAAAACAGGTTTATGCGGCGGGTATGAAGGTTGCGGAAAACGGCAGATGCCTTATCGAGCACAAGCTGGAGACTGTGCGCCTGCGCGGTTCGGTGAACGTGGCGTGGATGGCGCTGGACTTCAAAATTCCCGCGCAGGGCGATTCCATGCGCGCCCGTGTGATGGATATTGTCCCTGGCCAGATTGTAACGCGCGCGTTGAGCATTGAAATGAAGCCGGTGAATGGAGAAATCGCGGCTGATCCGGCGCGCGACATTCTGAAGCTTGCGGTGGCGGAGCGGCACATGGCTTCGGGCAATACCGGGGTAGGGCTGGTGAAGGGTTTCGGTTTGAAGAAGGGGGCGATCGCGTCCAGCGTCGCGCATGATTCGCACAATATTATTGTGGTTGGGACGAATGACAACGATATGACAACGGCAGTCATTGAGATTGCGCGCATGCAGGGCGGGCAGGTCGTGGTAGCGGACAATGAAATCGTGGCGTCGTTGTCGTTGCCGATTGCCGGGTTGATGTCTGACCTGCCGTTGGAAAGCGTACGTGATCACATCAACGCAATGAACGCGGCCGCCGCGAAGCTCGGATGCGTGTTGCCGGATCCGTTTATGACACTGTCGTTCCTTGCGCTTCCCGTGATTCCGGAACTCAAGCTTACGGATCGCGGGCTGGTAGACGTGGCCCAGTTCAAGATCGTGCCGTTGGTGGAGTGATCAGCGCCCAACAGACTTTTTTATTGCAGCCCGTATTTACAAAAAAAAGACTGGCGGGTTTTCTGTTTTTCACCAAGGGCGCGAACGCTTAAACCGGCTTTTTCGCGTCTTTTTTGAAGGAGGGAACCAATGAGGAGTCATGTTGCGTGGCTATGGCTGGGGTGTGTCCTCCTGATGTATCCGGCCGGCGCAAGTGAGCTGCATGTGAAAGGTGGGCAGCTCATTCTCGAGGGCCGGTTGGTCGCTTCGCAACTGCACATTGAGAGCGGCGCGTGGCTTCGCGGCAACGGGGCCTTGGAGGGCGATCTGGCGGCGCGTGGACACATCAGTCCCGGCGGCGCGGCGGTGGACAGCGTGGGGACGCAACGCGTCGAAGGCGCGGTAAGCTTTGAGCCGGGCAGCCGCTTTTACGTGTACGCCGCAACCCACACATCGCTGGACCGTCTTGAAGCGAGCGGGACGGTGAACGGCGAGTGCGAAGTGGTGGTCAACACGGCGGTCCTCGCGGTTCCGGTTGACGAACTGATTATTCTCGGCGGGGCGTCCAGTGTGTATCTTCCGAATTTCACACCATCCGATTCGTGGACGTGGCGGCTGTCGGAAACGGGGACGGTGGACCTGGCACTGACCGATTTGCGCGGCGACAGCGACGGCAACGGGTTGCCGGATCATTTCGAATTGAGATGGTTCAGTGTGCGCACCGGAACGGACCCTTACGATGACGCGGACGAGGACGGCTACGACAATCTGAGCGAATACGCCGCGAACACGTTGCCGCGTGACAGCAACTCCCTGCTTCGAATCACACAGATTCAAAGCACGAATGGCGGCACGGAAGTGATGTGGGAGACGGCGGAGGGGCGGCAATACACGCTGCTGTACAGCACGAATGTGCTGGATCAGCCGTGGGTGTGGAACACATCGGTTGTGTTGAGCAGCTACAGCCGGCCGAGGCAGGCGTGGACCACGGAAGTGGACAGCGTGAACAGAATTATCGGAGTGAAGGTTGAAGAATATCGGCCATGAGGATTTGAAGGAAGCGAGATGCAGGGAGGAATTCAGATGAAAGCACGTTATATCGTTACGTTGCTGGTTTTGTTGATGACGGTTCGCGGGGTGAGGGCGGCGGACATGGAGGCGGTGCTGGACAGCGATGACGGCTCGAGCGCGTTCGTGGTGAAGGACTCGGGCGATGCCGTCAAGGCAAGCATCGCGTCCGACGGGCAAACCGTGATCACCGGCACGCTGACGGTACAGACCAACGTGGTTGCGCAGCACGATGCCGACCGTGGTTTGGGCGCGCGCAGCATGTTGACGATCGGTGGGGGCAACGATGTGGAGATCGGGTCCGGCGCCGATGGGTACTATTTTGGAACCGCGGTGGGGTTTGAAGCCAAGGCCCGTAGCAGTGGAACGGCTGTGGGATATCAGGCCAATGCGACCAATACGGGTGTCGCGGTGGGGGATCGTGCGCTTGGCGCCAACAGTGGCACGGCTGTTGGGGGGATGGCCATCGGAGATGACGGCACAGCAGTGGGGTTTCAAGCGGATGGCAGCATCGAGGGCGCGGCGGTGGGGCGGTTTGCCAATGCGTGGAACCGTGGTGTGGCGATGGGACATGATGCCACAGCCCGGGGCAATGGAGTCGGGGTTGGTCATAGCGCCAATGGACGCATGTATGGCGCCGCCGTGGGCTACGGCGCCAACGGCGCTGGAAGCAACGTCGCCGTGGGAGCGTTTGCCAACGCGCAGGCCGGACGTGAGCGCATTGCCATCGGTCACAATGTGACCAATGCCATCAATGATTCGGCTGCTATACGCGGCACTCTGTACCTCGATGGCGGAACCAATGTCATGATGCGGCCCACCTTTGGTTCCGGCGCCTGGATCCCACTGACCGCGGTGGTTGGTGATTTCAGGTCCGATGGTTCCGTGCCCATGTCGGGCAATCTGAACATGGGCGGGCAAATTCTTACGAATGTGACGAGCATAGATTATGCCGGCAGCGCCACGGCGGCCGGGCGTGGCGCCGATGCACGGACCTTCGGAACGGCCGTGGGTTCCGGCGCCGTGGCGAGCAACCGCGGCGCGGCCGTTGGGTATCTTACCAGCGGACACACCTACGGAGCCGCGTTGGGTCGTGATGCCCGAGGCGAAGAGTATGGCGCGGCCGTTGGGTATCAGGCTTGGGGTTATAACAGTGGGCTTGCCATCGGACACTACGCGGACGGTTATGCGGGAGGCGTGGCCCTGGGTGTCTTTGCCAACGGGGCGCGGACCAACATCGCCATCGGCTACCGCGCCAACGCCCGGGGCGGCACGGACCGGATTTCCATCGGAAACAACGTGTCAAACCATGTGAACAACTCGGCCAGCATCCGGGGCACTTTGTACCTGGATGGCGGAACCGGCATCATGACCCGGGCCACCTTCGGGTCCGGTGCATGGTCCGCAAAGGCCTTTGTCATAGACCATCCGCTCGACCCGGAGAACAAGGTGCTTCGGCACTTCTGCATGGAAGGGCCGGAGGTGTGGAATGTGTACGCGGGCAACGCGGTGCTGGTGAACGGCGGGGCGGTGGTGGAATTGCCGGATTACTACGAGGCGCTGAATCTCGTCGGCTCGGAAATCTACAGCCTGACTGTTATCGGTGGACGTGCCGACGTTTGGGTTGAAGAAGAAGTTTCCGGCAATCGGTTTAGGATCGCCGGCGAACGCGATCTTAAAGTCTCATGGACGATCAAAGTCCTGCGCAACGATCCGGCGTGTCTTGAAGATCTCGAGCGGCGTCCCGTCGAGCAACTCAAGAGCGAATTGGCGCCGGGCCAGGCGGCGGCGGAAAATATCATCATGAATACGGTGGCGGTGCGGTGAGGAGGGACGGCCCGGGAGGACCGTCCTACGTAGGGTGGTGCTCCGCGCCGCCTGTTACTGGGCGGCCACGATTGTTTGGCCGTAGTGGTGGTTACACATCAGCCTCCGCCCATCGGCAGGGAAAGAAGGACGCGGTCTCCATCCACGAGACGGGTAGAGGCGCGTTGTTGTTTGCCGTTCACGGCGCTCACGACAAAGCGATGATGCTCGGGCTTTATCTTCAGATGGCTCAAAAGCGCTCCAATGGTTGACTTGTCGGGCAACTCAACCTGGGATCCTGAAGGAACATCTTTCACGTCCAGCACGCCTGTATATTCAACGAATACCTTCATGGGGCGAGCTTACCATTTTTCCCAATGCACGAGATCAACCATCTCTTTTCGCTTTTTCGGAAGAGGCTTTGCCGCAGGCAATCCCACGGGTGTCATGAGCAATGGCTCGATGCCGGGCGGAATGTTCAGCGCGGCGCGAACTTTCGCCGGATCGAATGCTCCAACCCAGCAGGTCCCGAGTCCGAGGTCAGCCGCGCACAAGGTCATGTGATCCATCGCGATGGCCGCATCCACCGTTCCGTAGTTGCGTCCGTCCTGCCGGGTCCACGCGCGTTGCGAGTCCACGCAAACCACGATGATGGCGGGCGCTTTTGCGAACCAGTCCTTGGAGTAGGCTTCCTGCAGGCGCTGCCTGGCCTGTGCATCGCGCACGACAAGAAAATGCAAAGGTTGAAAATTGGCGGCTGATGGCGCAAGGCGCCCCGCCTCCAGCACCTTTAAAAGCAGTTCGTCCGGGACGGTATCTTTCGAATAACCCCGTATACTGCCGCGTTTTTCGGCCAGATCCAGAAAGCTCATGACAATGTTCGCGTCCTGTGTCAACTATACGCAATATGGGTCCGAATTCCAGCAAGAGAAGGATTTTAAAAAGCAATGGTATCTGTCGGGAAAGATGACAGATCGCGCGCGCCAGGGATTCCGCGGGCACGCGCGGCATGGATTGCGGGCTTGATTGTCACATGCCTGGCGTTTGTTTTCATGACGCGGGCCAAAATATTAACCCTTCGCAGCGCACCGAATTTCGATCCGTCCGACGACACGGCTCTTTTCTGGACGGAGAATGCGTTTCATTACCGCTACGCAAAAATGGTTGCGGAAGGCAAGGCCATTCCCGATGTGGACATACGCATGCAATATCCCGAAGGCATGCATGTATTCCGGGATGAGATGCCGATGATGGAGCGTTTTGTCGGCTACGCCTTCCGCCGCTTCGCTCCGCCCGGCATGCGTTTTCATGTGTTCCTTCTGACCCTGGTTTGTGTGTACTCCAGTCTGATTATTTTTCCGGCATACTTGCTGGCCGCCCGCGCATGGGACGGAGCGGGAAGCGGCGTGACGGCGGTGCTGTTCTATGCGTTGACGTATTCTTTTATCGGACCTGTTGTGCTGGGCGCCTTCGTCAGGCAAGATTTTGCCCTGCCTTTTCTTTTTCTTGGCACTCATTTTCTGCTGGCCGGTCTGGAAAGCGGACGCTGGAGAACGTGGCTTGCTGCGTTTCTGACGGCGTTCGCGTTCGCTTCGTGGCACCTGTCGCAGTTCTATTATCTGGTTCTGCTCACGGGCATCATCCTCGTCTATTTTGCGTCCGGCGATCGGCGTTCGCAGATCGCTCATGCGGTTGGCGTGATGACGCTCGTACTGGCGTGTGTTTCCCTGTTTGTCCTGCCGTTGCGCAGCGGCGGATTTCCTTTTTCAATGGCCATGTTGCTCAGCTATGCATTCCTTCTTGCGCATTACGCGCCCGGCCAGCGGACGATCGCGACATGGAAGCGTGCCCTGGTGTTTGTCGGCGCGTTCATTCTGCTCGTGGGCGTTGTCACGCTCGTGTTTGGAGAGCATGCGACGCGCTATTCTCACGTGTACAGACTGATGATTGACAAGATACGTTTCCTCGGTGTGAAACCGGCCGATCCGTCGCAGCTATCCTTTGAATCGCGCGTGATGTGGACCTCGTCGTTTCTCAGCCCCTCCCTGCAGGTCATGGCGGGATGGATGAGCGGGGCATGGGTCGCGGCCGCGGCGGCAGCCGTGTTCGCGGTGCTCGGCATGTGGCGGGCACGGAGGGTGTCCGTTTCGGGAGCTTTGATTCTTTGGATGAGCGCCGTTTTTGCGGTTCTTTTCGCCTTGATTCACCGAATGGATATTTTCGCGAGCTTCTTCGTTTGCGTACTGGCCGGCCGCGCGTTTCCGCGCGACTGGAACACGCGCAAGGGATACGCAGGGATAGCGGTCATTGCAGGGCTTGTCATGTTCAGCTACTGGAATCTGACGCGGATGTACATGATCAGTGGTTCCCCGCCGCCGGAACTTGTGAGGCCGTTGATCGAAGAAATACGCCGGAGTACGGAACAGGACGATGTTATTCTCGCTTCATTTCCTCTCAGCCCCGTAATTTGCGCCTATACCGAACGACCGGTGATTATTCACTCGAAGTTTGAAAACCTGCGCGTGCGGGAGAAAGTGGAAGAATTCTACAATGCGCTTTTTTCAGATGAAGAAACATTCTTCGGCTTTTGCGGGAAATACAATGTGAAGTATGTTGTTTATGATCCTGTCATGTTGCTCAATTTATCCACGGAATCTGTTCGTTATATTGCTGACCGCCTTGATCTGACCGACGATGTGGCGGCGGTCCGGATGCACCTGCTTCCGGAATCACTCGCGCATTTTCTTCTGGTTCTTCAAAACGATCATTATCGTGTGTTTCGCGTACTGGACCGGCCACGACAGCCCGGTCCATTGCCTTTCGCAAAGCTGCCGATATATGACGGCCGCCGGTTTCGGCGGGAGGATTTGCGGATCCGGGAAGAATGAAGGTCGAACATGGAACGTTGAAATGCTTCTGCAACAACAGCCACCCCTGCACCTGACCTATTGCCTGAACATCCACCCGGGCGAAAGCTGGGCGGAAAATTTCAAGGCAATCCATCAGCATGCGCTCGAGGTCAAGGCGCGGATTTCGCCGGAGAAGCCGTTCGGGTTGGGGTTGCGTTTGAGCCGGAGCGCGGCGGAGTCGCTCGGTGCGACGTCCAGAAGGCAGCACCTGCGCGACTTCCTTCGGGATCACGGGCTCTACGTATTCACGATTAATGCTTTTCCTTTCGGAGCGTTTCATGCCGGACCTGTGAAGGAGCGCGTGTACGCGCCCGATTGGCGGTCGGCCGAACGATTGCATTACACGAACCTGGTGGCGGACATCCTCGCCGATCTGTTGCCTGAGGGCATGCCGGGCAGCATCAGCACGGTTCCCGGCTCGTGGAAGCCGTGGATACAACACGAGAGCGATTTGCGGGGAATGACTGCGGCGCTCGCGGCGTGCGCCCAGTATCTTGAAGGCCTGCGAGCACGCAGCGGAGTGGACATCGCGCTGGCGCTGGAGCCGGAGCCGGGTTGTTTCCTGGATACGCCGGCAGAGACCGTCCGTTTTTTCCGCGAGCAGCTATTCCCAGCGAGCCAGGCCACGCGGCGACACCTGGGAGTCTGTCTTGATACCTGCCATGTGGCGCAGCAGTTCGAATCGCCGGCGACGGCGCTTGCCCAGTACGCGGCCTCGGGAATTCGCGTGCCCAAAACGCAACTCAGCGCGGCGCTGGAGGCGCAAGGTGCGCCGGAAGCGCTCAAGGCGTTTAACGAGCCGGTCTATCTTCACCAGGTGCGCGCCCGCGCGGCAAACGGAGCGCTGACTTCGTGGAATGATCTCCCGCTTGCGCTCGCGAGCGGAAAGCTGGCAAGGGCCGGGCAGGTCCGCGTGCATTTCCACATGCCGCTGTATCTTGATACAATCGGCGAAGGACTGCGGACAACGGCGCATGCGATGGATGACGCTTTCTTTCGCCGGCTTAAATCAGGCGAATGCCCTCACCTCGAAATCGAGACGTACACCTTCGATGTCCTGCCGGACAAACCGGCGAGCGTTGTTAACCATATTGCCCGTGAATTCGAGTGGGTGATGGCACGTCTGAACACTGAAACCTGACTTGTCCGGCGTTACGTAGTGCCAACCTCGCATCCCGTATCTCTCCATCCCCAAAAAACCAATCTCTCTCCGTCCCTTCATGCTTGCCGTTTCCGGGTGGTCACGACACAATCGGCGCGTGAAAATCGTGTGTGCATCCAGTGTGCTTTTTGCAAGGGAGGCCTTTGAGACGTTGGGCGAAACACAGGTCATTCCCGACCGTAAAATCTCCCGCGAGCACCTCGTGGATGCGGATGTTCTGGTGGTGCGCTCCAAGACCGACGTGAACAAGGATTTGCTGGCCGATACGAAAGTGGGTTTTGTTGGCACGGCCACCGCGGGCTTCGATCACATGGATGTTCGCTGGCTTGACCGCGCGCACATCGCGTGGTGCGCGGCGCCGGGGTGCAACGCCAACAGCGTCGCGGAATATGTCACGGCGGCCGTTTGCCGTATAGCGCACGAGCGGGGGCTGGACCTGGAAAAAATGACGATGGGGGTGGTCGGTGTCGGGCAGGTCGGCAGTCGGGTTGTGAAAAAGGCCGAAGTACTCGGCATGCGCGTGCTGCAAAACGATCCGCCATTGGCAATCGCCACGCAGGACCCGGTTTACGTTTCGTTGGACCGTGTGTTGGAGGAGGCCGATGTTGTGACTTTTCACGTGCCGTTGACGCGGAATGGCAAGTTTCCCACATGGCACTTGTGCAATTGCCACTTCTTCGAACACGTACGGCCCGGCTGCATCTTCATCAACGCTGCGCGCGGCGAGATCGTGGACACCGACAGTCTTCTTTACGCGCTCGACCGCCATGTCGTCAGCGACGCGGTTCTGGACACCTGGGAGAACGAGCCGCTGATCTCGGCGGAGCTGCTTTCCAAGGTGCGGATTGCAACGCCGCATATTGCGGGCTACTCGTTCGAAGGGCGATTGAACGGCACGATCGCCGTGTATAACGAGGTCTGCCACTTCTTTGAGGTCGAGCCGGCATGGAAGCCGGACGAGGCGGGCTTTCCCGTTCCTCCGGTTATCGCGTGCGACGCGCGCGAGCGGGCATACGAAACGGTTATGTGTGAGATTATTTCTTCGGCCTACGACATCATGAAGGACGACACCGCCTTGCGCCAGGCGGTGGCGATGATGCCGGACGCGCGCGGCACGCATTTCGATGGACTTCGCCGCAGTTATTCCGCCCGCCGCGAGTTTACTGCCGTGCGCGTGGATCTTCGGAACGCCGGCGAAAAACTAACAGACAAAGTTCGGCGGTTGGGATTTCAGGTTCGGCAGGCCGGATGATCAGGCCGGTTTCGCCTCCATCAACTTACGCAACGCGGCGATGAGTGTTCCGCGGGTATAGGGCTTTTCGATAAAGGCGATGCGTTCAATGCCGGCGAAACGCCGCGTGACATCGTGTTCGCTGTAGCCGCTGGAAAGGATCACCGGAACCTCGGGTCGGATGGCGCGCATTTCACGAAACGCTTCGTGCCCGTCCATGTGCGGCATCGTCAGGTCCAGCAGCACGCAATCAATCCGGCCGGCTGCCTGGCGGAATACGTTCACGGCTTCTCGTCCGTCCGCCGCGGAAAGCACGCGGAGACCGCATCGCTGGATCATACGCTTTGCGAGGGTGCGAATGGTTTCCTCGTCATCTACCACGAGGATAGTGCCGTTGGCGCGCCATTCCTGCGCCTCGGGTTGCGGCGCGGTATCACCCGCGGTTTTCTCCGACGCCGGAAAAAGGATGCGGAAGGTTGTTCCTTCATCTGGAGCGCTTTGAACGCGAATGGTGCCGTGATGGCTGCGAACGATACCGATCACGGCGGCAAGCCCCAGTCCGCGTCCGGCGAACTTGGTGGTGAAAAAGGGATCGAAAATGCGCGCCAGGGTGGCTTCGTCCATGCCGACGCCCGTGTCGGCCACTTCGACATAGACATATAAGCCCGGCGCCAGCGATTCGCCGAACAGCGTCTGGCGCAAAAAGGGGGCTTCGCATTCCATCGCGCCGGTGCTTACGGCAATCACGCCGCTGCGATCGCCGATCGCCTCCGATGCGTTGATGATCAGGTTCATGACCACTTGCCGGATTTGTGTCGCATCGGCCTCCAGGGCTGGCAGGTTCTCGGCAAAATTGTAGCGGAGTACGGCTTTCTTGGAGACCGCGACTTCCAGCATGTGCGCCATTTCTCGGACCACGCGGGAGAGGTCGAGCGGCTCGATGAGGAATCGGCCCTTGCCCGAATAGGCGAGCATCTGGCGACAGAGTTCGGCCGCGCGGCGCGAACCGAGTACGATGTCTTCGATCGTGTTGCGGACGGGTGACTCGGCGGGAAGCTCCGCAAGCGCGAGGTCGGCGTTGCCGAGTATCGCCATGAGCAGGTTGTTGAAGTCATGCGCAATACCGCCGGCCAGTACGCCCAGGCTTTCCAGCTTCTGGGTTTGTTGCATCATGTTTTCCAGTTCGCGCCGTTCCTCCTCCGCCCGCTTGCGTTCAGTCACGTCCACGCCCAGCGAAATGGCGCCCGTCACCCGGCCCTGTGAATCGCGCAGGATGGCATTGTTCCATTCGCAGATGATCGTTCCCCCGGATTTGATGCAATTCCTGTTTGTGTTGTGGCTCGGAAGGGTGCCGTTAAGCAGCGAATGGACTACTTCATGGACCGACCGCCGGTCTTCCTCGGGAACCAGAAATTCGAAGAAATTATTGCCGCGCACTTCATGCTGGGACCAGCCAAAGATTTTTGCGGCATGTGGATTCCAGTCGGTGATTCGGCAGTCGCGATCCCAGATAACGACGGCAACCGGCGCTGTTTCGTAGATACCCCGGTATCGTTCCTCGCTTTGGCGGAGCGCCTCTTCGGCCCGTTTGCGGTCGGTGATATCAATGGAAATGGCAAGCAGCCGATGGCATTCGCCGCGTTCGTTCAACAAGGGAACTTTAAAGGTGGATATCCATGCAAGACTCCCGTCGAGATTTGTAATCCTCTCCTCGCGCACGAACATGGGCAACCCGGATTGGAAAACCTCCCCGTCTTCGCGGTGAAAGCGCGCGACTTCCTCCTTGTTGGTGTTGAAGTCGGAATCAAGCTTGCCGATCATTTTATCCGCGGTGGTTCTGCAGAAACGGGCAAGGCCTTCGTTCACAAGGACGAAGCGGGAATCCCTGTCTTTCACCCAGACGTAACCAGGATGGGCATCAATGACGCTGCGCAGGAACGCTTGCTGTTCCTTCAGGGTGGCCTCGGCTTCGCGCCGCCGGGAAATATCAATTTCAAGCACGGCCAGCATGCGGTTGAACGCGTTGGCCAGCTCGGTGAGTTCGTCGTTTCCGCCTATGCGGACGCGGGCGGAAAGATCGCCGGTCGTGTGAAACGTGTTGGCGAATTCATGGAGCCGGGCCGTTCTGCCGAGCACAAGCTGGTTTAGCAGGATCAGGATAACTGCAATTGCCGCGCCGCAGATGATGATGGTCAGGATAAAAAACAGGCGAAGCTCCCTGGTTGCGGCGGCGATGAAAGTGCGGGGACTTTGTTCTTCCAGGATGAAGGAGGGGTTGCCGAAAACATCGCGGACCAGCGCACAAGCGGTGATGGTTTGGGTGTCCGGCCTGCATACCACAACAGGGGTTTCTTCGCCGGAAGCAAGCAGGCAATCAAGCATGGGGCTTTGCAGGGGTGCCTGGAGCAGGGGGTGCAGCCGCAGGGACAGCAGGGTGGTTGATCCCAGTTTCTTGACGGCGGCCTGGTCGAATAGCCGCCCGATAATGAAAGTTCCTCGAAGGGGCCCCTCCTGGTTGCTGGTCAGGATGGGGCGGGAGCTGATGAGCAGTGGAGTCTCATCGGTAACGAGAACCCCGCTATGCGAGCTGTCCACATCGGCATGCGTAAAAAGGGGGGAGTCCGGCCGGAGGTGAATCAGGATCGTGTCGGGTATATCCCTGGTGAGATCCTGTTCCGGCCCGAGGAAACGCCCGAACAGGAGTTTTCCTTCCGCGTCGGCGATCACGATCAGGTTGAATGCGCTTTGTCTGAACGTTTCGTCCACGAGGTTGGAGCGGAGGTAATCGTCATTCAGATTTTCGACGAATTCGCACGTGTCGTCCCAGAAGGCCCAGTCGCGGGTGGTTCTATCCAGGTCCTCGATCTTGCTCGCAAGTGCGTTCAGTGCACGCCGGCCCTGGAGAAGGGCCTGTTCGGTTTCGTCGGAACGCGCGTGGCGCATGATCAACGCGCCGGCGAGAAACATCGTGCTCGCGCCGAGCAGAATTAATATGCCCGCGACGATGAGGAACGTCTTGCGACGGATCGTCATATCCCCTTCGGCTCGCGATCCCGGCGAGCCTTATGCACCCACCTCCTCCCGGCCCCTAATGTAGAGGGACCGGAGAAAGTTGTATATTCGGCGCAAACGGGGTCGTAGCGGTCATCTGCAGTTGCCGCACGAGGCGATCAAATCGAATTATTCTCGGCAGATCACGCCGCCGCGCGCTTTCCTTCCGAAAGACCTTATCAGCTTATGCGCATATGCGCATAAGCTGATAAGGTTTGTGGAGAAGAATGATGATAAGGAGAAGGAGGCGTGCGTTGATGGAAAGGCTTGAAGGCGGTATTGCAAAACCCGCTTGCCGTGCCGTTTGATCGTTATGGCCAGCGTACGTTGACCCGGTAGAAGCGGCGGTCGGCCGCGGGCGGATTAGTGGTGGTGTCCGCCGTTTCGTCGTCACTGAAGGTGAACGTGGCGGGCACGACATTCGTCTCCAGCCACGTTCCGACACCGATGTTCGTGTTGCCGAAGCCAGACCATCCTGCGGGCTCCGCAAGTTCATCTATGTAATGAATGGTGTAGTGGCGTTGCGGACTTGTCGAAATCGTGATCCGGCGGAAAGCCTGCGTCGGGCTGGACGTGAACTGCGAAACGCGGAATACCGAAGCAAACACCGTAGGATCAGTTCCGGCCACGTACTCCTCCCACGCCGGCATACCATCCACGTCCGTGTCGCTCATCGCGGCCGACTCGTAATCGCTCGTGCTCGGGTAGTACTGATCGAGCCACGTCCACGGCACTTCCACGCCGCTGTTCGTGGTCACCCGTTCCGTGAACGTCGCGGCAACGGACCCGTTCTCCTGCACGTTCAGCCACGTGAA
>CAZTYH010000046.1:22100-25243 GCA_964617565.1 uncultured Verrucomicrobiota bacterium | reverse complement strand
ATGGTCGGGGCGACTGGATTTGAACCAGCGACTTCTTGGTCCCGAACCAAGCGCTCTAGCCAGACTGAGCCACGCCCCGACTCAAGCCACGCCCACACTACCTGAGAATCAGAGAAAGACAAGCGAAGAATTCACCGACTTATCGAACCGCTCCAATCCTGAAAGTTCAACGATAATACCCTCCGTTATTGTCATCGCTGTTGCAGCACGTTACTTTAGTTTTATCGGGCTGGACCCGGAGATATAGATGGCTGCACGCTACGAATTGCCGCTGGAAGCATCGCCGTTGGATGAAATGCGGGGCGCGATTTCCCGCCGCCGCCCTGCCCTGCCAGAGTCCATGCTCGCGGCCAACGCGCTCTGGTTCTGCCAGCTTCGCTGGATCGTCGTCACCATTCTCGGCGGTTACGGATTTCTGAACCTGGTCCCGGACTTCGCAACGGGGATGGGCCTTCAGCCGCCCGGTGCGTGGCCGTTGATCCTGACCGCGCTGCTTGCGCTTGCAAACATCGGTTTTACTTTTCATATCCGGAATGTCCGGCCGCGTTCGCAGGCTTGCCGGATCAACCTTTGGATTCAAATCATATCGGACCTCATTTTCCTCACGGTGGTTGTGCATTATTCCGGCGAGTTGCAGGCCATCGTATCCTTCGCCTACCTGTTCCATATCGTGCTCGCCTGCATATTTTTCAACCGCCGCGAATCGTTCGCCGTGCTTGCGCTTGCCCTCCTGCTCTATTCCGTTGCGCTCATGCTCGACGTGCGCGGAATCGCCCCGGCAGCCCCGGTGTTCACACAACCCTTTTCCGACAACGTTGACCCAGCACGTCTGCGCTGGCTTGAAGCCTTTCTTTTCTGCCTCTTTTGTCTCGTGATCTGGACACTGACGTCGCACCTTTCAGAGCGGGTTCGTGAGCGGGACAAGGCTCTTTCCGACCTCAATCGCAGCCTGATCCTCGCGCAGGAAGCCAAGTCCAAGCACATGCTCAGAACCACGCATGAGCTCAAGGCCCCCTTCGCCGCGATCCAGGCCAACGTCCAGTTACTTATGAAAGGATACTGCGGCCCCATGACGGACGAAGCCACGGACATTCTTACCCGCGTGGATATCCGCTGCCGGCGTCTTTCAAACGAAATACGCGAGATGCTCCAACTCGCCAATCTCAGATCCGTCGAGGCCGAATCGCTTAACTGGCAGTATCTGGATGTCGCAGCGACACTTCGATGGTGCGTGCAACAAGTCCAGCCGCTTGCCGCCGAACGCAAGGTTCAACTGGACATCTCCGCGGACTCCGTCCCGGCGCGAGCCGTCGAGGAGCAGATCCGCATTCTTTTTTCCAATATTCTCTCCAACGCCATCAGCTACTCACAATCGGAAGGACACGTATCCATCCGCTGTCAGCGAAGACCGGACGGGGCCGCCCGCATAATGATCAAGGACGAAGGGATCGGCATAGAAGCAGACAAGATTCCCCATATTTTCGACGAGTATTATCGCACCGACCGGGCAGCGCAGCATAACAAGACTTCATCCGGACTCGGGCTGGCCATCGTCCGACATGTTGCGCAAACGCACGGCATTCGCATTTCCGTGGAGAGCGAAGTGAATCAGGGAACAGAGTTCACACTTGACTTCCCCTCCGTGAAAGAGTGAACAAGAGAAAGAGAACATCACGGCTGCAGCAAAGGAGACACGACCATGGCATACGTGCTGATTGTTGATGACGATTCGGATTTCGCCAATGCCACCGCGATGGTATTGAAGGGCGCAGGACACGAAGTCGAAACCAAGCTGGACACCGTTGGCATCGTTGAAAAGATCATGGCGCGAAGACCGGATTTGATCATTCTCGATGTCATGTTTCCCGAAAACGACGCGGCCGGTTTCGAGGTCGCCCGCTCACTGCGCAAGGATCCTTCCATCCCGCGCATTCCCATCCTGATGCTGACCGCAGTCAATACCAAGTTTCCGCTCGGATTCGGACCGGACGACATTGACGAGAGCTGGCTGCCAATCACGGACTTCCTTGAAAAGCCCGTGGATTTCGATGTGCTGAAGCAGAAAGTGGATCAGTTACTGGCAAAACCCTGAGGGGAAAAAGCGCAGGACGAAACTCCTTAACCCGTACACGCCACTCGCTTCTGCGGACAAGACAGTACGTATAGCTGGCGGGATTCAGGTTGGCGAGCGAAGCGATAACTCCAAATCAGACACTCCTCCAACACTCCATCACTCCAATTCTCCGAGGCTAATCCTGTTCAATGAAAGACAGCGCGTGGCTGAGGCGGAGGACGTTTTCTCTCTGCTCCATTTCGAGCAGCTTGTTGAACAAGTCCTTCGTTTCGGGCGTCGGCGCCTTTTCAGCCATTTGCCGGTAGAGCTGGAGAAAGCATTCGTCAATCCGCTTCGCCGCGTCCACGATTTCGTCCACCGTCATATCGGATGAGAAGCGGACCTGCTCAAAGCATCTGCACTGGGGCATCTCGGGCGTATATTTAAACCACACGCTCAGCATCCGTTCCGTCGTATCTGCCTCATATTCGTTCAGACATTCCGTGAGGTGTTCTTCGTGGCGGCTCATGTAGTTGAGCAGGATTCGGATTTTTTCCTTATCGGTCTTCTGCTCCAGCCCGGCATAAAATGCCGAAAGGTCATGGTGAAATTTTTTTGCGTAGTCCAGCACATCGCGCATCGTTTCGAATGCCATGATGTCTCTCCCTTCGCGCGGATGCCTTAGTTCAAGCAGCCGGTCCCTGACCGCCTGCATCCACGGCAGCCGCCTCTTCCTTCTTCAACCATCTCGCCATTCCACTGAATGCAATCCCGATTAATACAATACCCGCAACAATCGCGCCTATCCATCCCATCAAAGACAAAATCGTCATGATGATTCCCGCAATCAGGACCCCCATGAATATGGAAACCATGGCATGACGGAAGCTCATGCCCATGAGGAACGCGGCCATCGCGCCGGTCCACGCTCCGGTCACCGGCAGAGGAATGGCTACGAATACAGTCAGCCCGAGCGTTTCATACTTCTCAATGTCGGCGCTCTTGCGCCTGGTCCGCGCAAACAGCCATTCGAAAAACCAGCGGCCCAGCTTGAAGCGCATGCAGAATTCCGAGATGGGCCCGAGGAAAA
>CAZTYH010000046.1:19318-22000 GCA_964617565.1 uncultured Verrucomicrobiota bacterium | reverse complement strand
CCTGTCATTATCCATCGCTTCATTCGAATCATCTGGAACTCCTGTAATCGGTCATACGGACCTGCTGCAAAGCACTCAAGAGGTACGCCATCCGGACATCTTCTTCGATTCGCGCCGATACTTCAACAGCATCTGGAGGAAGCGCAGCGTATCTTTTGCGGGGCTGATCTTGCTTTTTTCATCCGCATAAATGGTGGATATGCGGACGGCGCCGATCCGGATCCCGCGCGCGGCGACGTGCAACAGGATTTCCGACTCCGCCGCAAAGCGTTCCGCCTGGGCGGAAACGAAAGGGATCACGTCACAACGATACAGGCGATATCCACACTGTGTATCGGGGACGTACTGACCCATAACTCGGCTCAACAGCCAGCTCATGAAACGGTTCGTCATTCGCCTCACGAGGGGCATGCTTTCCGGGGCAGCCATTCGATTGCCGACCAGCACGGGAATCCCCGTCCGGACGTAAGCTTCAATGAATTTCGGAACCTCCACCGGGTCATGCTGTCCATCGGCATCCATCGTGATCACGGCATCATACCCGTTGTTTCGGGCATAATCGAACCCGGTGTTCAACGCCACCCCTTTTCCGCAATTCTGTTCGAGACGGATCACCACGGCGCCGGCCTCTTTTGCGGCCACCGAAGTTCCGTCTTCGGACCCATCGTCAACCACAATGACATCCAATCCGCTCTTTCGGACCTCGCGCACTACATTCGCAATGCGTTTCTCTTCACGAAACGCCGGAATGATCACGCATATACGCTGAGTGCTTCTATCTTCCGCTTTCATTTTTCCTTGCGCCTGATCCCGGGCGCTGTTGCACCCGCATTGGCCCAGAAATCGTCGAATATAAACCACTGATAAGGTCGTTCGCCAATCTCCTGCTCCATAATTCTGCAAATCCTGCTCCGCAAGGCTTCCACGGATCCTTCCTTTTCCGGAAGAATCGGCGGGTAGAAACGCATGAGAAAAGAGTCGTCCACCTGGCGAATTAGAAATACCAGGAGTATGGGCGCGTTGGTTTTGAACGAAAGCCAGGCTGGTCCGCGGGGAATGCGTGCAGGCCGGCCGAAGAATTCAACACGGTCGTTTTTGCCGGTGAAGTCGCGGTCCCCCAACAGGCCCACCAACTCTCCCTGCTTCAGCAGGTGCACGGCGTTCAGAACAGCGGATCGTCCGACCGGTATCAGCTTCACGCCCCGGCTTTCGCGTTGGCGCTGAAACATGCGATTCAACTTCTGAAGCCGCTCCGGCAGAACCATGGCATTAATCTTGTAGCCCATGGCGGCCATCACCGCGGCGCCGAGTTCCCAATTGCCGAAATGCGCGGTCACCAGAACAGTGCCGCGGCCGAGGGCAAGACATTCCTCGATATATTCCCGGTGTTCGATGCTCACCCGCCTGCGCACTTCTTCCGGGGTCACGCGTGCGTAACGAAAGAAATCTATGAGATACTTGCCGAAATATTGGTAGCACTTTCTTGCCAACCCCTGCAGCGCATCGGTCGCGGGTTCGACTCCCCGGGCGGTATAGATGTTCTTAAGGTTGGACATCACTGCTTCACGGCCCGCGCGGTTGCGCCTGTAGAAAGCATCGGCGATGCGCAAACCAATCCAATACGCCATGCGCTCGGGCGGAAGGCGGCTCAAAAAGGCCGCTAATCTGTACATCCAATACTCGCTCATAATTACGCCAAGCCCGCGTTTGAAGGCTCCCGTGAAACACCTACACCCCGTATATCCTCCATCGTAAGGTGCGCAACGTTCGCAGCCAACCTATTTTTATGCATCCACCGGAGTCCACGGAAAAGCCAGCTTCATCAATTCCGCCGCACGGTAGGAAGAGCGCACCAACGGCCCGGACGCAATCCCCTGGAACCCGATCCGCCGCGCCATTTCCGCATACCGGTCAAATGCGGACGGCTCGACATAACGCTCAACGGGCGCATGAGCGCGCGACGGCGATAAATACTGACCGAGCGTCAGCAGTTCGCAGCCTGCAGCATGCATATCCCTCAACGCTTCTTCAATTTCCCCGTCACTCTCACCGAGCCCGACCATCAAACCGGACTTAACCGCAATAGGTTTGCTTGAATTCGCCGCATGCCGCAGCACTTGCAGGGAACATTCATACGAAGCCTGCGGACGAATGAGCGGCTGAAGCCGCCGCACCGTTTCCACGTTATGCGCAAAGACCTCCGGTCTAGCATCCAGCACGATATCCAGGGCCGAAGGATTTCCTTTGAAATCCGGTGTCAACACCTCGACGGTCGCGCCGGGGATCGCGGACCGGATCGCCCGGATCGTCCGGGCAAATACCGAAGCCCCCCCATCGGAAAGATCATCGCGGGTTACACTGGTCACCACGATATGGCTCAATCTCATTTGACGCGCTGCGGCAGCCACGCGCTCCGGCTCGCCTGAATCGGGATGCGGAGGCTTCCCCGGCGAAACCGCGCAGAAACGGCAATCGCGCGTGCAGGTATCGCCCAGGATCATGAAAGTAGCGGTGCCGCTGTTCCAGCACTCGCCCTGGTTCGGACAACGCGCGCTCTGACATACGGTGTGGAGATTGCCACACGACAGCACATTCGAAACCGCGACAAATTTTTTGTCCGTTTGGAGAGATGCGCGAATCCATTTGGGCATACGACTCATATACGGGAACTCTATGGGTCCT
>CAZTYH010000046.1:11518-19218 GCA_964617565.1 uncultured Verrucomicrobiota bacterium | reverse complement strand
AGATGCGCGAATCCATTTGGGCATACGACTCATATACGGGAACTCTATGGGTCCTATGCAATGAGTCAATCGTTTCTTCCATCCCCACCCTATTTCACACTTTATAAAGTGTGAAAACAGGGGTGAGGCACCGGCAGGCCGCTTCGACTTTTTCCAGGGATTGGAAAAAATTATTGCGATTTTTCCAGACATTGGAAAACCGGCGCGGCACAATGCGCGACAGGAGTTTTGGTGATGTTGGACAACCCATTATCGGACAGGCACGAACGCTATATGCGGCTGGCACTGAAGCAGGCGCAAGAGGCGGCGCGCCACGACGAGGTGCCGGTCGGCGCGGTTATTGTCAAGGGCGACCACCTGCTCGGGCGAGCCTGGAACCAGGTAGAAATGCTGAAAGATGCCACGGCGCACGCGGAGATGATCGCCATCACCCAGGCGGCATCGGCGCTGGGCGATTGGCGGCTGGAAGACACCACGCTCTACGTCACAAAAGAGCCCTGCCCGATGTGCGCCGGCGCGATTGTACTCTCCAGGATCCCTCTCGTGGTGTGGGGCGTTTCCGATCCGCTGCGGGGTGGAGCCGTTTCGCGATTTAATATTCTACAGAGTGATACGCTTAATCATCGCGCAGAAACGATCACGGGTGTGCTGGAAGATGAATGCAGGGAATTGCTCCAGGCGTTCTTCAAAAAGCACCGGCAGGATTGACGGCGCAGACTCGCGGGCGTGCCGTTTCCGGTCGCGCCGCATCATAGATGACCGGCTTGCAGTTCAACGCGGAAAACAGCACATCGTTCCGTTCATCCCAGACCACGGCCGAACCGGGGCGTAACTCGACCAGCAAAGAACCCAGTTCAATCGGCGCCAGGCGACCGTCGCGGTCAAGACATGCCAACACCTCAGGGGTGCTTTCGCCCGAAAGATCAATCACCCTCAGTTCCTCCGCATACGCCAGCCAGCCAGGCACGTCGGTCACCACCGGTTGCCCGGAATCCGGCAACTGGCGGATCGCCGACACGACGGCCATCCTGACGGATTGCTCAGTCGTGATTTGACGCATCCGGCCCTGCAACATCCGCCCCGTTCTTACCAGGCTGACGAGGATCAGCAGGGAACCCATGACGGCCCACCACACATTGAATCCGGGCGCAGCAGGCAATCCTTCCTTCCACTTGCGATAAAGGGCTTCCACCAGGAACGGAATGCGAAAGATTCCGAACGCAGCGGTAATGATGCACAACGGACCCAGGGCTGCAAACAAGTCAGCCGCCGGCGCGTCGCCGGAGAAGGGATACGCAAATCCATACAGAACCGGCAACAGGAGCAGCAATACCAGCATGATGCTGAAAGGCCGTTCATCTTTTCTTCCCACAGCCAGACCTGCAATAAACAGCGCCCCAAACCACGCCAGCACCCGCTCAAGGATTCCGCGCATGAAGGGCGTCTTATGCAGCTCGACAAACGCGCCTCTCATTCCTTCCCGCGCCAGCGCCCAATATTTTCCGAGCATCTCTCCCACGGGCGCGGCGGCCCATGCATCGGCCGTCATCGGAGCCCCCACCGCCTGGGGCCACGGCACGCGCACGACGTGAAGGTTCCAGGCAATCAACGGGAGCATGAACATGGCGAGGATCAACCAGCCTGTAATCGAACGAAGAAAAACATAGGCGGGAGTGCCGTCTTTGCGCCGCTCCGCGACGCTCACAATGAAAGCGTGCAGGAAAAATACAAGCCAGAGGAAAGCGAATTCGATGCGGACCCACATCAGGAACCCCACGATAACCACGCAAGCGATGGATAGAGGCGAACGCCGTTCCGTCAACCCTTCCACGTGAAAAAGAATGGCGGCCGTTACCAGGGCCGTGGTCAACATGCGCGAGGTCCCATCCATGGCGCCGGCCAATAGACCGGGCGCGGCGATGAGAAGAATCGAAGAATAGAGAATGAAGGGCGGAAAGGGAAAAAGCAGGCGGGCCAGGCGCAGGCATATCAGGACGGTCAAAAGCCCCAACAAAGCTCCAAGCAGATACGCCGCTGTAAGATAACTGCCCGTGAGGACTCCTACCACGGCAAGGAGGAAACGCCAGAGCACATCGCGTACGGCAGGGATGGCGGAATCGGCCTGCAACGCGTACGCGCGCGATGAAATCAGCGTTTGCGCGACAGCCATATTTCGATAGGCATCGTCGGACGGGAAGTCCAGTCCGCCACCAGACGCCTTCTGCTCCACGACCACTGCAGACAGAGCGACACAGAACACCAGCGACGGGATCAGCCAACGAAACAGCCTCTGAAAATGCCAACGATGCATAGCGTCAATCCGAACTCCGTACGGAATCCTGCCTCCATGGAAATCAGTTCGCCGCGCGAGGAATAATTTGATCCGGAACAACCACGGGATCGCGCACGCCACGGACCCAGTATTCACGGCCGCGAATCATCAAGTGGCGTCCCACGAAGGAAGACAGTTGCGCATTGTTTCCGCGCACATAGCAAAGGGTCTCAATGCGATTCCCTTCCTGGCGAACCAGGCGATACCGGCTGGGACGGCCGATCACGAATCCCGCCAGGCGCAGCACTCCCTCGCGCTGGACTACTTTCCCCTGTCCATCAAGCGGAATGAGCTTGAGATCGGGAGGCACCGCGGGCTCTTCAGGGGTTGACGCAGTAACCGGTACCGGCGCAGCGACGCGCACGGGTTCGGCCTGAGGCCGGGGAGCCGGAGCCGGGACGACCGGCGCGACTGGCTCGGTTGTTCGCGCCTGCACAACAGGCTGGACCGGCGCAGGGCGCTGCTTATCCGGCTGCAAGACCTCCACATACTCACGGCTGACCCAGAGAGAACAACCCGGGGGCGGCGCGATCTTCAACCATTCGCCGAAGTCACCGCGCGGCACCACGATATCATTGCGGTTTAGCTCGCCGACGGCCGAATAGTTGATTCCCGGTCCGCCGCGAACATGCAGCTTGTTTGCGCTTACCTGGTTGTCGGCAACGAAGTCTCTGTGTATCCACAAATCAACCGATTCGGGCGGCACAACTTCGACCCATTCGCCCTGGAAAGACCGGGCGGTCAATAAGTCTCCGTCGCTCGATTGCGCCACCACCTCCGCGTTCATTTCCGCGCGGGCCCGCAAGTTCACCCTGCGACCTGTAACACGAACCTTGGTGCCGGACTGCCCGTAGCAAATACCCGCGCACGCCAGCACCATCCCCATGGTCATGGCCCATCGTTTCATGGAAGCCTCCAGATGTTTTTCACGCTAGACCGCCCTTTTACAACAGATGCTCCCGAATGGCGATATAAAAGGACACAAGAAATTGAGAACCTGACTCAACCTGCCACTTGGATATTTGTAGGCTTGTCAGCCCGGCCCTTTCCATTGAGAATACAGTCGGCATGAATCGGGATGAGCATGCAACATGGGGGGCTTTGCCGTGGACAGCCGGCTGGTGTTTCAGCGCGGCAAATCCTCGGGACGAGGCAACGCGCCACGCCAATTGCATTTTGCGCACACTCGGAACACCGGGTGACCTGGCGCCGCTCGGCGCACCGGTGCGATGGAGCTTTCACCTTGGAATCACAGCCCGAGCATCGGTGTCTCAAGTTCAGTTGCGGGCGGATGGATTTCGTATCCATTTCACATGGGGCAGCACGGATTGCACCGCTTTCGCGGCCCTTGTCGAGCCGGGCATCCTGATTGGATGCACAAACGCCCCGCTAAAGCCTTCGCTTTTTTCCGCCGAATACGAAATACACCACGCCGGTGACATGGAATGGATGGACTTGGATGAAACACGGGTGGTTCTCCTGCCTGAATGCGACAAGGGCATCACCAGGTTCTGCCTGGCCGTGGGTTCATGGGATCATACTCAGGCCATGGAACATGCGCGCCGCTGTCTTGATCTTGACGTCGAGCAAATCCTCGCGCGCGGCGACATCCTGCGGCAGGATATCGCGGAAAAACTCACCGAAATTCCGCCTGATTTGCAAGAGCTGGTAGTCTATGCGACGGAAAGCCTCCTGGCGCGCATCCAGCCGGCCGAGGGGGCCTTTCCCCTTCCGTGGTGCTCCACAAGCAATACGGACGACGCATCGCTGAATGTAAATCTTCTCTTTCACCTGATTGCGGCATGGAGCCGCATTGACCCGCACATGGCCGAGAACACGCTGCGAACGCTATTCTCTTTTCAACGACCGGACGGTGCGCTCCCCGTCACGCTGAGGGCGGACGGGTCCGCCGATTTTGCCCGCGCGCCACATCCGTTGGTCGCGCAGGCTGTACGCTGCCTGCAAGGCCACACCACGTTCATTCGTTATGCATTGCCGCACTTGAGAAACTATATCGCGTGGGCCATGCATCGCTTCGATCCGACCGGAGCCGGCCTCCCGCGATGGCGCAATGCCCACGAAGCGTGGATAGGTCAAACATTTGATCCGCAGATCACCTCCGCCGATCTGGCTGCCATGTTGCTGTGCGAAATTGAAGCCTACGATGCAATGGCTCGCGAAGTCTCGCTCTCAAGCGCCGGCGAGTTCCGCGCGGCCGCGGGCACTCTCGCCCGAAACCTGGAACACCGTTATTGGAATCCCTCGGCCGGTGCTTTTTTCGACACTTTCGAAAACAGCGCCCATGTCGAGAGAATTACCCTCGGAACGGCCCCGGCCCTGCTCTGGAGCGGCATCGGAAACGATGAGAGGAAAGCGGTGCTCAAGCTGCTGGATCGCTCGGATGCGCTCGCCACGTCTCGCGGAACCGGATTGTGGATGCGTTGGGAGGGTGACCCGCACGCTCCGCCCGTGCGCGCAGAAGACCAGATCCTTGTCCTGGAATGCTTAGCGCGTTCCAAAGCCACATCCCTGGAGCGTAAATACAGGTCGGTCATCTGGAAGACGCTTTCGTCGGACTATGCCGGACGCAAGCGGATATTCGATGATTTCTCCGCTGCGAGGGCCGAAGATACTCCGTCCGCATACGCGCTGGCAGATGCCGCAGCCGCCATGCTCACGATCGTGCTTTCCGGCCCGCTTTCCAATGAAGAGGAAGAAGAGGAAGTTACTCAAGGATTTTCTTCCTGGTTTGCCCGACACGCAAAAACAGTCATTACTACTGCCGTTGCAGTGCCAGTCGCTGCCGCATTGATCACCGTTGTCTCCTACATGGCCAAAAGCTCGCCTCCCCTGTCCTCTCTGGAAGCGTCTCTCGGAATGGCCATGCAGTATTACCGGGAGGGCCATTACGACAAGGCGATCGCCCTGTATGAAGACCTTACGCGCAAGGGTGGCGGTTTCTTCAAGCTCGAAGTCCAGATGGGCAACGCCTATTTCAGGCGGGGAGACCTCCAGCGCGCTGAATTCCTGTACCGCGCGGCACTGAAGCAACCGGTGCCTCCGCCTGCGGCTTTCTTGAACTTGGGATTGGCCTTGTTCAGGCAGGGCCGGCATAACGAAGCGCTTGCCTTCTACAACCAGTACCTCGAGCTTTTTGGAGACCGCTGGCCGGATCAGGCTGAAAAGGCCAGAACCGCGATTCACCTGATTCAGCAGCAAAGCCCCTCCAGCAACAGTCCTTTCGCCCGGGGATCTTGAATCTGGGAAGGAAAAGAGTGGAAGGGCGTTGCACGCCAAGGAGGTCGGGGTGAGGAACCCCATGGGAAACGCACATCCGCCCTTCCACAATCAATATACTTCGACAACCATTCTTTTCAACCGTTCAAATCTTTTTTTGCCCCCCTCCTTCGGTTGACGTAAACATCATGTTTGGAGTAAGCTGCGCGGGTAAACGGGGTTCGCGCCTCAAGGAATACCGCAAATGAAAGTACGAATAATCTTCAGGGTCACACTGGTAGTCGCCACACTTTTTTTGGGCGCCTGCTTTCGACAAGACATACGCAAACTGGTCGTTCGTGTGCCGGGCATGAAAACGACGGAATGCAGCAAAATCATACAAAACGCCCTGGGTAAAGTGGACGGCATCATCTCGGTGCAGCCGGACCTGGAAAACCGAACCATGACCGTCGAATACAACAGCACAAAACTGGCTATCAAGAACATCGAGTACACGATTGCGGAGGCTGGATTCGACGCCAATGACGCGGAAGGAAAGGCCGAAGCGAAACAATCGTTGCCTCCCGACTGTCGCTGACCCTGTAATGCCATGAAAATACGGATTGAGACCGCCCCACTTTTGAAGACAAAGGCCGATGCATGGCTGATCTTTTGTCGCAAAAACCAGCCGCTGCTTCCCAAGGCCAGTGATTCCGCGATGCAGAAGCTCGAGAAGATGATCCGGAATTGGATCGCCGACACCGGCTTCAAATCACGCGCGGGTGAAATTACTTTCTTCCCTTCACGGGAAGCACTCCCCTCCCGTTTCATCATGCTCGGAGGCTTGGGCGAAAAAGAGGCGTGTGCAGCAGATGTCATGATAAAAACCGCTGGCGCAGCCGCCCGGGCTATGCGGAAATTGAAGATCGGGTCCGTCGCCATTTCAGCCGACGTGGATACCGCCGATCCTTCCGTAACACCTGGCAAAATTCTGGAATGGATCGTTGGAGGGCTTTCAACGGGGCATTACCGGTTCGGCAAATTTCTTTCCACCGAAAACGGACGTCCTCCCGCGATCAGCCTGATTGTGGCGGATGCCCGCAATTCAAAAAAGAAATTGTTGTCGGCTGCGCGGGAAGCTTCCGTCCTCTCCGAAACGGTCACAATGGTTCGCGACCTGGCCAACCTGCCTGCCAATGAAGCGCCGCCTCGTGTTATTGCACAACACGCATCCGCCTGGGCAAAGAAATTCGGCCTTTCATGCTCCGTGTTGGGTCCGCGCGAATTGAAGAAGAAAGGATGCAGGGCTCTCCTGGCCGTAGCGCAGGGCAGCGATCACGACGCCCGGCTGATCACGCTGAAATACCGGGGGCGGAACCCCCGCCTTGCCCCAGTGATCCTGGTCGGCAAAACAATCACATTCGACACCGGCGGCCTGTCGCTGAAAACAGCGAAGGGCATGGAGTGGATGAAATACGACAAGTGCGGAGGAATGGCTGTGCTTGCCGCAATGATCGCCGTGGCAAGACTCCGGCCGAACAATCCCGTCATCGGCATTCTCGCCGCCGCGGAAAACATGCCGGGCGGCGGCGCGACACGCCCCGGAGACATTGTCCGCTCTTATTCTGGAAAAACCATCGAGATACTGAACACCGACGCAGAAGGGCGGCTGGTCCTTGCGGACGCTCTGGCTATAGCCGCGGAATACAAACCGGCCGCGATCGTGGATCTGGCCACGCTTACCGGCGCCTGCATTATAGCGCTTGGGCACGTGCTGGCCGGCATCATGGGCAACAACGCCACACTGATCGAGGAATTGAAAATCGCGGGAGAAGCCACGGGAGACCGCGTATGGCCCCTGCCCCTGCTCCCGGACTTTGACGATTGCATTCGGAGCGATTTTGCCGACATGAAGAACATCGGGGACGGCAGCGCGGGCAGCATTATCGGTGGAGTCTTCCTCAAGCGATTCATCCCGCCGAACGTCCCCTGGGCTCACCTTGATATCGCGGGCACAGCCCACCTTGAGAAAGAGAAAGCCTATGCGGCATCCGGCGCCACTCTGTTTGGAACTCGATTGCTCGTTGAATGGATAAAACAAAGGGAAGTAAGGGAATGAAGCAGGCCATAACCAGGCTGGACCTACCCGGCG
>CAZTYH010000046.1:5211-11418 GCA_964617565.1 uncultured Verrucomicrobiota bacterium | reverse complement strand
ACAAAGGGAAGTAAGGGAATGAAGCAGGCCATAACCAGGCTGGACCTACCCGGCGTAACGAAGTTCAAAAGCGGAAAAGTCCGCGAAGTATTCGACGTGGGCGACGCCCTCCTTTTTGTCGCCAGTGATCGCATTTCGGCATTCGACTGCATTCTGCCGACAGGCATACCCGGGAAAGGCCATGTGCTGAATCAACTCTCGGCCTGGTGGTTCGAGCGCACGCGACAAATTGTTCCAAACCACATGATCAGCACGGACATCTCGCGCTATCCGACGTCATTCCAGGCGCACGCATCCGTTCTGAAAGGCCGCTCCATGCTCGTCCGCAAGGCAAAGCTGATCCCCGTGGAATGTGTCGTACGCGGCTACCTGATCGGCTCCGGCTGGAAGGAATACAAGCGGG
The DNA here is from genome assembly GCA_964617565.1 of uncultured Verrucomicrobiota bacterium. Classification (GTDB taxonomy): domain Bacteria; phylum Verrucomicrobiota; class Kiritimatiellia; order CAIQIC01; family JAGNIJ01; genus JAKJGV01. The sequence continues at coordinate 11,015 of CAZTYH010000046.1, read as the reverse complement.
ACGGAAGCGTGTGCGGCATCCCGCTGAGAAAGGGATACCGGATGGCGGACAGGCTGGAGGAACCGATATTCACTCCCGCTTACAAGGCCGAAGCAGGACACGACGAAAATATTCCGTTCGACCGGGTGGTTGAGATCGCCGGCGCGGATGTGGCGGACAAGCTGAAATCCATCTCCATGCAGCTCTACAAGTTTGCTGCCGACTACGCACTGCAACGCGGTATTATCATGGCGGATACAAAGTTCGAGTTCGGCATGCTCGACAATCAGATCGTTCTTATTGACGAGGTGTTGACACCGGACAGCTCCCGCTTCTGGCCGGCGGCGACCTACAAGCCCGGAGAATCTCCTCTTTCCTTCGACAAGCAATTCGTTCGCGACTACCTGGAGACACTGGATTGGGACAAGACGCCGCCTGCACCCCCTCTGCCGGACGACATCGTGCAGAAAACAAGGGAAAAGTATTTCGAGGCTTTCACCTTGTTGACGGGCCGGGCACCCGACGATTCTTGACCCTGCAGAAATTATGCAGGCACTGCTGGATCAGTTTCTGGACTATATCGCTCTGGAGCGCGGTTTGAGCGAGAATACTCGCGCTGCATACGAAAACGACATTTCGTCGTTCATCGCCTACCTGCAATCCAAGTCCATCACATCACTGAACTCGGTCCGCCGCGAACATATCATGAATTACCTCATGGCCATGAAGGACCGCGGATTGAGCACCAACTCCATCTCCCGGCGCCTGGTGGCGATCAAGGTCTTTTTCCGCTATCTGCAGCAGGAAGGCCTCCTGGGGCAAAATGTGACCGAATCCATGGATTCTCCCCGGCTGTGGAAAGTGCTGCCCGGAACGCTGACTTACAAGGAAGTGGAACGCCTGCTTTCCGCGCCGGATGAGAAACAACGCTTCGGCATGCGCGACAAGGCGCTTCTCGAAACGCTGTACGGCACCGGATTGAGAGTAAGCGAACTGGCGGGGTTGACCTTGGACGACCTGCATTTTGATGCGGGTTATGTGCGATGCATGGGTAAAGGTCGAAAGGAACGCGTGGTGCCCCTCGGCGATTCTGCGCGCCAACGGCTTCAGCGTTACATGGATGAATTGCGGCCGGCGATGCTGCGTGGCAAGCAGCAGTCAAAAGTCTTCCTGAACTATCGCGGCCAACCGCTGGGACGCAAGGGGATATGGAAACTCATTAAGAAACACGCGCGTGCCGCCGGCATCGCGCGCAACGTCAAGCCGCACACCCTTCGGCACTCCTTTGCAAGCCACCTGCTGGCCAATGACGCGCCCCTTCGGGTCATACAGGAAATGCTGGGGCATGCGGATATTACGACCACCCAGATTTACACGCATGTTGACCAGGCCCGTTTGAAGTCCGTTCACGCCCAATACCATCCACGATCATGAGAAATCCATACAAGCAACTAGAGAAAAGCATCGGGTACCGATTCCGCAAAAGACGTTTTCTCGAAACGGCATTGACCCATCGCTCGTACCGTTACGAGTCGCCGGACATTGACGGAGACAATCAGCGCCTGGAATTCCTCGGTGACGCCGTATTGGGCCTGGCCGCAGCCGCCCACCTCTACACGGTGCATCCCGATTTCGAGGAAGGCGATTTGACCCGCACCAGGAGCCGTCTGACCAACACCAAGGCCTTGGCGCGCATCGCGGAATCCATACAACTGGGATCATTCATCCGCCTGGGCCGCGGTGAACAGCAAAGCGGCGGAAGCGAACGCGCTTCGACATTGGGAGATGCGCTCGAAGCCATCCTGGGCGCGGCCTATCTTGACGGTGGCCCGAAGGCAGCGGCACGCATTTTCAAGAAGCTCTTCATCCCGGAATTAAGCCACGAAGAAGAGGAGTTATGGAAGGATAACCCCAAGGGGGCGCTCCAGGAGTTCACTCAGCGAAAATGGAAATTAAGCCCACGCTACCGGCTGGTGCGCGAAGAAGGCCCTGCCCATTCGAAACGATTTGCCGTTGAAGTAGTGATCAACAGCATCGTCAAGGGAACCGGTGAAGGCTCGAGCAAACGCGAAGCGGAAATCGCCGCAGCCATCGAGGCCCACAGGAACATGCAGCGCATGGGACCGGACAAACCAGCCGAGAATAGCACGGCGTAGAAGGCGGGAAAGCTTCCCGGCCTCGCGCAGAAGCTCCGCCGCGGCACGCAGGTTTCACCTTCCCTTGCGATTCCGGCTGGCGCGCTCCAGTGTTTCGCGTTCACGGCGGGTAAGGCTGCTCATTCCTTCAAAAGCAATTTTATCGAGAATGCGGTCCACTTCTTGTTGCAATGCAGCCCCATCATCACGCCCGCCCTGCATTACACGCCAACCGAAAGAACGCCGCCGCTCAAAAAGATGGCGAAGCGGTCCTCCCCCACGAAACGCGAGCGCAGCATACAAGTATCCAGCAATGCCACCGGCCAAGTGCGCCGAATACGCAATTCCGCCACTTCCGGGTTGAAGCATATATATCAATTCCACGGTCCCGAGCACCACAGCAAGGACCCACGCTTTCATCGTTACGGGTAGAATAAAGAATACGAGCAGGGTTATAGGCTGGTCTGGATACAGGGCCGCAAAGGCACCGATCACACCGAACACCGCGCCTGACGCCCCGATGCAATAAGTCCACGGTGCGTTCGTAATGATAACCCACCCCAATCCACCGAGAACGCCGCTCAGAAGAAAGAGCAGGTAGAATTGTTTTTTGCCTATCGCGCGCTCTGTTTCCGGTCCGATAAAAAACAATACCAGCCCGTTTAGAAGCAGGTGGATAAGGTTCGCGTGAAGGAAAATATAGGTCAAAGGCTGCCAGAGAAATCCCTTCTTCAGACCAGGAATGCTCAGCGCGAACATCTCCATGAAAAGACTACGGACCTCGCGAGACAGCAGCAACTCCATCACGAAAACCCCGGCCATGGCAAAAAGCAGCTTTCGCACCGCGGGCGTTAGCCGACGCCGGCCGTAAGATCCTTCCCATGGACTGTCCGATACATACCCCATAATATATAAATACTCCCGACGGCTTATTTTGACAAAGTCCGAAGATTACTCTAACGTACTGCGTCTGGTTTTCCAACCAGATGAAATTGATGGGCCGGTAGCTCAGTTGGTAGAGCACGAGCCTTTTAAGCTTGTGGTCCTGGGTTCGAGCCCCAGCCGGCTCACCAGTCTTCGTTCGGAGCGCAGCACTGAACGAAGACTCCCGCGGCGTAGCGGCGGGCGAATGCGAGCTCGCGAAGGTGGGGGCCGAAATTCTTTTCTCAGATCCTGGTTCCCGACGGGATAATCGCGTTCTTGGGGATCACAACGATTCCGTCGCGCACCGTGTATTCCGGCGTAACAGTGTTATCTGGCTTGTTATCGGGCGTGATGTAAGCCCCATCGCCAATCCGTGCGTTTTTGTCTACGATCGCATTACGAATATAGCAATCTCGACCAATACCAATGCGTGGAACCCCGTCTTCTGAACTCCGCTCATACAAGTCCGCACCCATAATGACCGAATGCTCGATCACACTGCCCTCGCCCACGATGGCCCGAACCCCGACGATCGAATGAAGAATCCGATGCCCTGAAATGATACACCCCTCTGAAAGCAAACAACGGTTCAGATCGCAGCAATTGATTTTCGAAGGCGGCAGAAATCGCATGTGGGTATGGATGGGGGCCTTGGCGTCATAGAAATTAAACTCCGGCACGACATCCGTCAGCGCGACATTCGCTTCCCAGAAAGAGCGAATGGTTCCGATGTCCTTCCAATAACCTTCGAAGACATAGCTGTACACCTTGTACGATTCAATGGATGCAGGAATGATGTGCTTTCCAAAATCGGGCTTGTCATTGTCGAGCAACTCCTTGAGCACACTTGTCTTGAACACATAAATACCCATGCTCGCGAGATAGCGCTCGTCCTTGTATATTGGCGCCCGCAACTCATCCAACACCGGCGAATTACCGGGTTTCTCCACGAACCGAATTATCCGCCCTTTGGAGTCAACCTGCATGATCCCCAGGGCACCCGCCTCAAGCCGTTCAACAGGCTTGGTCGCAATGGAAACATCCGCGTTGCTCTTCAAATGGTTTTCCACCACTTCCGCAAAATTCATTCGATAGAGCTGATCGCCAGACAGCACAATGATTAGATCGGGCTCCTCATCCATGAAATATCTGAAATTCTGGCGTACGGCATCCGCCGTCCCGTGAAACCAGGTCTCCGAGCCCGGCGTTTGCTGTGCGGCGAGCAGTGCGACATAACTGGGCGAAAACTGATCAAACCGGTAGGTCGCAGAAACATGACGATGCAGCGAAACACTGTTAAACTGGGTGAGAAGAAATATTTTGCGGATACCGCTGTTGATGCAATTACTGATCGGGATGTCCACCAGGCGATACTTGCCCGCAATCGGCACGGCCGGCTTCGCCCGATCCCGCGTCAACGGCTGAAGCCGCTGCCCCTGACCTCCGCCCATAATAACCGCAACAATGTTCATGAAGGACACCTCTTGGCTCTGTCTGAATCCCATCGTTACCTTATGAAACACCGTGGCAAAGACAATAATAAAAAGGCGTCCTCTTTCATGCACTGCAACCGACTGGGTTTATCATGATTTTGGAGCGGAGATGGAACACCTGAACCCTTGCTGAACAATGCCGTTTTTCGGTAGGATTGGAGCATAAAGGAAACTAATATGACCCCGAAAACCATGAAGATCGGCATTTTAGGTGGAACCGGCCTGTATGATATGGAGGACCTCAAAGATGTCCGGACCGTGGAAGTGGACACTCCCTTCGGCAAGCCGTCGGAGGCCTTCATTCTCGGGCACATTCGCGGAGTGGAAGTGGTTTTCCTCCCCCGGCATGGCCACGGCCATCGAATCCTCCCCCACGAATTGAACCATCGCGCCAACATTTATGGACTCAAGAAGCTCGGCGTGGAACGAATCATATCCGTAAGCGCGGTGGGCAGCTTGCGAGAAGACTACAGGCCCCGGGACGTCATTCTTCTGGACCAGTATTTCGACCGCACCAAGGCGTCCGACCGGCACACTTTTTTTGGAAACGGCATCGCTGCGCATGTGGCTTTCGGCAATCCGGTCTGTAATGAGTTACGCGGACGGATTTATGAGTCGGCCTCCCAGGTGGCCGAATCCGGTCAATATGGGAACATCCGGGTTCACAACGGCGGTACCTACGTAAACATGGAAGGCCCGGCTTTTTCCACTAAGGCGGAGTCTCATTTTTACCGTCGCTGCGACTTCGACGTTATCGGCATGACCAGTCTTGCCGAGGCCAAGCTTGCGCGCGAAGCAGAACTCTGTTACGCGCCGATAGCCATGATCACCGATTACGACTGCTGGCACGAGACAGCGGAGCCGGTCACCGTGGAAATGATCCTCGGCCATCTTCATGCCAATGCCGAATTGGCCCAGGCTATAATCAGGGAGGTTCTCCCGAAAATCGCCTCGGAACGCGACTGCACCTGCTGCAAGGCTCTTGAAAACGCCATTGTCACTGCACCCGACAGAATTCCCGCGGACGTGAAAAAGGCGTTGGAGCCGATTACCGGCAAATACCTGCGGTAAAGAGACAGAGCTCAGGGGGCAGAGGGCAGGCCGATGCCATCCGGTGTTGAAGTGCAGCAACTGATTATTGCGTCGCAATCACGCACTTGGAGCACGGAACCTTGCCCGTTCCTTCGCATGCGGCGCAGTATGAAAACTGCGTGTCGGGCAAAGTTCCCATCCCATGACAGAAGGGACACTGCGTTTTTCCTGCGCCAAGTCG
>CAZTYH010000046.1:3723-5111 GCA_964617565.1 uncultured Verrucomicrobiota bacterium | reverse complement strand
CCCCCACAGCCGCTTCCTCTTACTGCGGATCCCCTATTTTGCCGGAGGATATTTCAGGTACCCCATCGAGTTGCACCGCATGCAGGGTTTTGCCGTGACGCGCGTTCCCGCTTTGTGTGCACACTTTCCCATACCGCCGCAATCCGGACATAACTTTGCCCCGGCGGGTAAAGAAAGCTCCCGGTAGCCGCGCCCTCCACAAGCCTGACAGGCATAGGGTGTGTCGCTACGGTTCTTTTGGCGAAGCATTAACTGCCCTTCACCAGAACAGACAGGACATACCACGCGCGGAGTCGCTTCCTGAATCACGGGTGGCGGCGCCGGCACTTCAGCCTTTTGCCGCGGCCAGACGTACCACGCCCCCACTCCAAGTAGAGCGACAAGCACAAGACTCCCCCAACGCATGACTCCTCCTTTTTCTATACGGCATCAAGGATTCTTGATGACTCTATAGAACCTCAAAACAGGCAGCGGCACATTCGTATCCACGATGTCCATGGGATCGTTGGTTGCGGACAGCGTGCCCAATACAGACCACGGTCCGAGTATATCATCCGCGTAGTCCACGCGGTACATTGCCCCAACGTCCGCATCCCACAGCACCTTGGATCCGGAGTTCATCTTGAAGTTGCTGATTGAGAACGGCAGCGCCCCATTGGTGATATTCTGGAATGCCGACCAGTTGCTCTCGTCAATCGTGATCGGCCCCACCGTAGCTCCCTGGCTGTACAGGAAGTACTGACCCTGCGGCAGAAGCCCGAATTGGAAGAAGCCGGAACCGGACGCATAGGTGTCATCCAGGGCCTCGCCCAGATCGTTCACACCAAACAGGTTCACGATTGCGTTGGGCTGATTCGAGAAGATGCCCTCGATCTGTCCCCCCTGAACGATCGCCACATCATCAATGTACCAGCCACCGGCCACGCCGGCCGCATCGGACAGCAGCGTAAAGCGCAGGTAGAGGTTGCTCTCGTTCGCCACGGGATCAAGAGGCGCGATCACGCGCCGCCAATGCCCGGTCGTGTTATATGCGTAATTACGCTCACCCACGATCGTGATCGGCGGGCGGTTCGTATCAGACCGCCGGGTTGTGATATCCGCCGAAGTCCTCGGACGCAGCACATCCACCTTGACCTTGTCATTCGCGTCGGCCAGATCCAGCCACTCATGGAAGATGAGGAAATAGCTGCCCATGTTGGTCGAAGTCGAATTCGGATTCGGCAACTCAAGACTGAACAACGGAGAATAAAGCTCCATGGTCGCGTCGTTCGGATAATTACCGTTCAGATCCGTTCCGAAGACCCAACGCCCGCTGTACGCATACGCGGGCGCCCGGACCGTTCCAACAATACTGTTGTCCGGCACACCAAGCTCCCAGACGTTGCGCG
>CAZTYH010000046.1:1311-3623 GCA_964617565.1 uncultured Verrucomicrobiota bacterium | reverse complement strand
AAGGCGCGCGGAGTCGGGCTTTGCGACTGCTCGCCCACCGGGTTGACAAGAACCCAGCGCGGCAGTTCCGAGTCATCCAACACCCATGTATCGTTGAAGTATGTCTTTCCGTCCGTTCCTCCGAACATGACGATCTTGCGCTTGTTCCCGCTGACGCCATAGCCGTCTATTGCGCGATCCCAATCGAAATCGCCCCAGTAGATCATACTGGCCCCACCACGTGGTTGCGGGCGATCGGTAGTGCGGTATTCGGTAACCTGTTCCCAGTAACCGAAGCTCGTAACCACCTGGCTGATCGTTTCCCCACCATCCGCATCAATATCAATGCTTTCCTCGATCTCGCTCGGATAGAAGAACCAGAGGTCATTCAACGGCCGATGATTCGCATCAAAGCCGCCGAACATTACAAAGCGCTCGTTCTTAGCGTCATACACCATGGAATGGCCCCATCTCGCGGGCGGTGTAGCCCCGCCCGGAGGCAGTTCCTTCCACCAGATCCAGCGAGGATTGCTTGTGATGCGAAGCGTACCTTCGTGCGTATCGCCCAAGACATCATTTCCATCAATGCCGCCGAACAGGACCACGCGATCCTTGTTCTGGTCGTAAGCCATCGCGTGCGACTTCCGCTTCTCCAGCTTCCTTACATAGTGTTCGTAGAATAGTGTTGACGGACCGCGCCATTCCGGCGGAATTCTATATCGCGGCTTGTATGCCACGACGATTCGACTGTTTTCTGTCCGGATCAGTCCATAATCGGTTGCCGCAGGCGCATGGAAAACAAACCCGATCGTGGAACCGTCAAATTGATCCGGATTCTCGAGAACATCGCGAACCAAGTCGGTCACATCAATGCTGACTGTGCCGATAAACGGCGCCACAGGCATCGCGAAGTTTGTAATCCGTGAATTGAAGAACAACGCACCTCCCACGCGCAAGCTGGGCTCGAGTTCGTCCGGATTGCTGTTATATTCCGTTTCAGAATGCTTGAGTTCTTTGGTGATCTCCGCCAAGACATCCACATCGAAGGAGGATGCAGGCGCTCGCCGGACATCAAGCACCAGTTCCGCAGAAACGATTTCGTGCGTGTTGGTTATCAGGGCAAAGGCAGCGAAATTCAGCGCCGCATAGCCCGTCAAATCCCTGACGCCCGTCAACCCGTCAATACTCAGGCTCACCCCGTTGCCGATGGCAAACCTTGTTGATCCATTCATGGTGCCCGAGCCGATGATGTCGCCCGGCCCCGGAACAGCCAGAACATATTCCGTCACGCCGGCCGCTCCGCCCTCCGGATGCAGCGTCTCGGTAATTGGCCGCTGGTCATCGGAAGATTTATAGTATATCTGGCCTTCATAATAGGAATTCACATTGTCCCAGCCACCGAACAGGTATGTCCAATCCATGCTGCGGCTGTCTTCGTACGGCCTTTCCGTAGGCAATCCAAATCCATCGTCCTTTGGATCGAACAGCGCAAAATCGGGGAGGCCCGGACCGGTATTGCGATACGCATACTTGGTGATCGCCTGGAACTCACTGCGCCCTTCCAAGAACCTTGCATCCAGGCTGTCCAACGCTATTTCGCTTCGATACCACATATTGGAGCGTATCCGATATTCCCATATATCGGTGAATTTCGTCACCCCATTACGACCGCCCAAAACGACGAGTTGGCGGTTATCCATGAGAGTAATTGTTGCAGCATCGCTTGCGGGCGTACGATCTCTCGGCAACTTCGTCTCATACACCGGCACATAGGACGCCGCATGGCCCCATCGAGGCGGCGGGATCGGGCTGTCCGGCGCCAACTCCACCTGTTGCCAGTGCGGAAGGTCGCTCGGTCCCGGCCAGACCAATTGCCAGAGGTCGTTCAGGGCCTGATCGTAGTGATTTGTAACCGACTCAACACTATCGGGCCATTCTACGATGAAGTGATCAAACACCGCCTCAAACGAGCTGGGAATTGTAAACCACTGTCCGAAGTTAGGTCCGGTTCCTCTCATCCCAACCATACCAAGCGCATTGGAAGGACTGTCCGCTTCCCAATTAGCATAGGTAAGATCTATTACGGATCCCAGGTGGAACGTGGTTACATTGGTCGTAATCGTGAACTCGAAATTAGGCAGCCAGTAAAAGTCTTCATCGGAACTGATGAACGCACCCAAGGCAATGTCGCCCGTGAGGATTTGCGTCTGGAGCCACGTTTCGATCTCGGTCTGGGTTTCCTCATCACGTATCGTCGCCAAGCGGCCCATGTATCCTTCATTTGCAAACGGACTGGGGATCTGGGACTGACGCAAAGCGTCTCTGAACGTGAA
>CAZTYH010000046.1:0-1211 GCA_964617565.1 uncultured Verrucomicrobiota bacterium | reverse complement strand
CCGCCCACGGCAAGTTCCGCATAACGGGTATGCGACTCGTCTTCCCGGGTGAATATCGGATCCATAGGATGCAAGCCGAAGTACACTTCGTAGCTATCCGGCATGCCATCGCCATCGGAGTCGGTGCTGAACGGATCCAGCCAGTAATCCCAGATGACGCCTTCCGGCATATTGCCCACCAACCCATCGCGCACGAGGTAGTTTTCCAAGTTGCTCATGCCGTCGCCGGAGTAGTCAAGGTCCGCGTCGGTCGGATCGAGCGGGTTCAGTCGCAGTTCTGGAGGACGCAGGTTGCCGAACGCATCGAGCACTTCGAAGCCGTCCGGCATCCCGTCGCCATCGGTATCCCACTTCGTCGGATCGGTGCCGAGCTGTACTTCGAGCCCGTCAAGCAGGCCGTCCCCGTCGGTATCGGGATTCAGCGGGTCTGTCCCATAGAGGAAGAATTCGTCACCGTCGCTGAGTCCATCGCCATCCGTATCAAACATTCGCGGATTTGAACCGAACACATACTCGAGGAAGTTGGGCAACCCGTCCTCGTCCGGATCGGTCCACTTGTCGCTCGGATCGGTTGGATTGAACCCGTAGAAATACTCCCAGCCGTCCGGCATCCCATCGCCATCCGTGTCCGGATTGCGCGGGTCGGTCCAGTTCATCGTTTCGGCCATGCCATCCGGTCCGAGGAACTCGAGATAATTGCTCAACCCATCGTAATCCGGGTCGTCATTGTTTCCGCCCGTTTCAATTGGATCGAGTATGCGCAGCACCGTGCCGAAGGCATTGGTCATGAATTTGTGCTGGAACTCAAAGCCGTCCCACATGCCGTCGCGGTCGGTATCGAGCATGTGCGGCATGGTGTCCGCAAATACCCGCGTACCGGACTGATGACCGCGGCTGACGGCACGCGTCACCACGCTCGACGGAATTCCTGCGAAAACGGTCTCCGCGGACAACTTCGTCGGAACCGCCGGCGCCGTGTTTGTCATTGAAGTGGCAACAATGCGATCGCCATCAATTGCCGCAATGAATTGCGTATCTGAGAGCAATCCGAAGTTACAGATACCCTCAAGATATCGGCCGACGAACAAGGTTCGAATGCTGTTGGTTCCCTGCACGGCATTCGTCGAAAGAGCCGTCAGGGCAAACATGACATGGTCGCCGGTGTTCAGATAACCATCGTAGCCGACCTCAAAACCATCCTGCATGCCGTC
>CAZTYH010000045.1:9187-25824 GCA_964617565.1 uncultured Verrucomicrobiota bacterium | reverse complement strand
GAACACAAAACAGGTCTGCCCGCTTGACGTCGCGACAGCCATATGAACGTTACGGCTCACCTTCGGTTGCCCCGTCTGCGGGGCAACCGTAATGGTGCAGCCGATTGTTGGGCTGATCATCATCTCCTCCCTAAGCCCGGCCGCATAAAAACGATCGGTGATTCCGTGAGGACGTTTATTTCGTAGCGAAATGTCTTGATATCCTCAAACTCCTGTTCGACCGAACGGGTGTGAAGATCGAATGCGACTTCAATGATATTGTTTCTGTAGCGCGCCTCGCGGACACGCATGATGCCAATCTCGCTAACATAACCAGCTGGAATGAGGTGTTCAACTCGCGGGGCCATTAGTATCCATTCGTTGATGTCTGGCGTGGTATGCGGTTCATCTCCGATGTAAAGGATTATGTTCGACAACCTGAACTCACAGGGATGTTCACCTAAACTGCGAGGAGCGATGAAAACAGCAAGGCGTTTAGAGTCCGCTATGGGCTCGACTGTGACCTGAGCCACAACATAAGGACGGTACTTCTGTCCGAATTCTCGTTTCACGTACCACAATGAAAATATCGCAATTGCTAGAATGAACATAGATACGAGTGCCGAGACACCTCTCGCATACTCGGCTGAGAAAGTCTTGAATTGTTTTAGCATGTCATTCTCCTTGTCGCCCAACAAGTTATTGAGTGGTTTTCTTGATATCCTTGCAAATTCCTGCATTCCCCTCGCAAGTGCCTCCAATGCAATAAACAGCGTAGCGCTTTATCACCGCATGGTAAAGCATAAAGGGAAATGAGGCGAAAGGATGGTTATCATTACAATATTGACCTCTGCGTCCGCAACCTGTTACAGGGCAGGTGAATATGTGGCGGGTTATCATTCACAACAAAGCATTGTGGGGTTTTTTGCGTGAAACCAATTCCGGCGGTGTTGTTACCTGCATTTAATGTTCGCCTGAGGCAGTCGTCTATATCCCGTAATCTGATCGGCAACTACCATAAGTGGTTGCGTTATTATCTGGATTTCTGTTTTAAATACCGGCACCCGCCGCGCGATGCTGATTCCCTTCAGCCATTTCTTCAGAAGTTGGCTTCAAAGAATCAGTCGAAGGCTGCTCAAGAAGTTGCGGCACATAGTGTCTCTCTTTATTACGAAACAGTCAGAGACTGGCCGTTGAGGGATCCTGAAAAGAACGCGGGGCTGCCGGAACAAGCGTGGGATGAAGTATATAGAAAATTAAAGAATGAAATCAAAGTTCGCCAGTACTCGCCCAAAACACTGGCTGCATACCGCATTTGGACGGAGCAGTTTCAGCGGTTTCTTCAGGATAAACGGCCGGCTGAAGTTGATGCGGACGATGCGGCGCGGTATCTGACCCACCTGGCGCAAGACTGTAATGTGGTGGCCTCCACCCAGAATCAGGCTTTTAATGCACTGCTTTTCTTATACCGGCATATCCTGAAGAGGGATTACGATCTCAAAGACAAGGTGGTTCGCGCTCGGCGGACGCGCTACATCCCGGTTGTGTTGACGCGCGAGGAGATTGATCGCGTGATCGCGGCGCTTGAATACCCCCACACCCTTGTAACCGGCATGCTGTATGGTTGCGGCTTGCGCTTGTTCGAGGCGCTGAACCTGCGCGTGGGATGTCTCAATTTCGATGACATGATTGTGACGGTTCATGATGGCAAGGGAAAGAAGGATCGAACAGTCCCATTGCCGGAATCGCTGAAGCAGCCTTTGAATCAGCATTTGAAAAGGGTATGCACGCTCCACCAAAAGGACCTTGCGGATGGATACGATGGAGTATTCATGCCGGGCGCAATGGATCGGAAGTGGAAGAATGCGTCGAAGGATCTTGTTTGGCAATGGGTTTTCCCGGCGAAGACGCTGACGTTTGTTCCCGCCGGGCAGGAGCATCGGCGCTATCATCTGCACGAGTCCGTCTTTCAAAAAGCGTTGCGGGTGGCTGTTCTCAAGGCGCGGATACCGAAGCGGGTAACGGCGCATACTTTCCGGCACAGTTTTGCCAGCCACCTGCTTCGGAATAACTACGACATCCGCACCATCCAGGAAATGCTGGGTCACAGCGATGTGCGTACGACTATGATTTATACACACACGGTGAAGAGCCGGACGCAGAAGGAACGCAAGAGCCCGTTGGATTTTTAACCATCGCAGCGTGTCAGCCACGCTTGTTTTTCCACAGCTCGCGGGCGCGGGCGAGCTGGCGGCGGCAGAGTTCGAGCGGCGCGCGGCCGTAATCGAGCGTCGGCTCCAGGGTGGTGGTTTCCGCATAGTCGTTCCAGGTGACGAGTTGGATCAACGGCGCGGGCACTCTGGCATCGGCATTTCCTGCGGACCAGCGCGCAAGGTAGTCGAGATAGACGCGCCACGTCAGTTCCAGCGTGTTTCCGCGCGAGCTCTCGCGCACGATCACGCAGGGTCGCACGTGCGGGCTTTCGGGATCCTTGCTCCATGCCCATGCCACGAGCTGGTTGTTGAATCCCGGCCACACGCCGTGCATGACGTATTCACACCTTGTCTCCGCACCGTTGGCGGCGGCGTACATGTTGAGGAGATATTTTTCGCCCACGTTGTCGGGATCGCTCCAGCAGTAGGGGCTGTTGAGATTCACGGTTTCCGGATCGGGTTGAACCCACGCGTAACAACCGTTTTCCCCGGAGCCCCGGGGAGCGCCGCTCCACAGGAGGTCGGCGCGATCGTTGCCGAACACGGTGTCGAGCGCGGCGCGGAATTCGGCGCAATTATCCTGGTAGGGGAATACGGAAAAAACGGGACGCCCTTCGCGAAGCAGGTATGCATCGGTGATGAGATGGTCGCGAATGAACTCGAAATCTTCCTTTATTGTGACAGGCTTTTTCCCTTCGGACGGCCATTGCGCCTGCGAATCGAACGAGATGAAGAAAAGGAAGGGGACGTCCGGATGTGCCTGGTTCCATTGCGAGAGGCCGCGAAGCCAGTGCATCGTGATTACATTCTCCACGGAATAGCGTCCATACCAGTTAACGATGAAACCGCTGAGCCCGTATTCGATGGCGGTGCGAATCTGCCATTCGATCACCTTCGGATCACGCGAATCGTAGCGTCCGATTTCCGGCATGTGATGATGTGTCCGGCGATAACCGGCCCGACTGTCGTTCCAGTGCCTGTAATCTTCGATCCGCGGCATGAAATCGAAAAGCGCGCGGTTTTCCGCGGGCAGTGGAAAATCGGAACCGCGCAGGGTAAACCAGGGGACAAAATGACCGAAGACCAACGGCAGTGCCATCGGCTTCTTCAGGCATCGGGCATGAAACTGCATTAAAAAGCTCCTCTTTTCCTGTAAATGAGCACGAAAACGCATTTATTGCAATGATAATGTTTATCAAAACGGCGCGACGGGGTAATATGGAATGGTTGAGGGTCGGGAGTAAACCTTGTAATGGTTGTTGTAACGAGATCGTGAGGTGTTTGATGGGGATTGTAAAACGCTTGTGGCTTTTGCCCGTCGTTGTTTTCATTGCCGCCATGACGGTTGCGCCCAAGAGTCCACCGCCGGTCGGCACGGATGTCTACGCGCACTACATGCCGTGGTTTCGCGCGGAGCCGACGCCGGAAGGCGGAATCATATGGGATCACTGGCAGTGGTTCGGCAAGGGGCCGAAGCACGATCCCGATGACCTCCTGGAAAACGGCCGCCGCGATATCGCTTCGGTCTACTATCCGTTGATCGGCCCGTATCACGGACGTTCCTCTGCCGTGCTGGAATACCACATGTTGACGGCGCGCGCGGCAGGCATCGCGGGTTTCATTGCGGACTGGTATGGCCCGGAAACTTATTCCGACCTGGTATTCGGCGACATGGTGCGGTCGGCGGAACAATATGGAATGAAGGTGGCGATTTGTCTCGAGGAGAAAACGTTCTTCCCCGGTTATGCGGATGTGAAGTCGCGCGCGGATATCCTCAATGTCATGGAGACGCAGGTTCGTCACGTAATCGAAACTCATGCGCGTTCGCCGGCCTATCTTCGCTGGGACGCGGCGATCGTGTTTTTCATCTTCAACTATTGGGGCGAGGGCGCGCTGGGTCCGAACCAACTGTCGCCGGAAGAAATCCGGGATGTGCTGGGGCGGTTTGAGGAGCCGATCGTTCTCGTTCGCGGCGGCGCAGATCCCGCCTATTACGAGGCGGCGCGTGGAGGTTATGCCTGGTGCTGGGGCCCGCGCGATCGAGAGGATTTCTATAACAAGGCCGGCGAAGCGGCGGCGAACGGTCAGTTGGATTACTGGGTTGGCGGTGCCTCTCCGGGTTTCGATGACACCGGCGTCTGGGGCTGGGGGAACGGACCCCGGAAAACGGACCGGCGCGGCACGGATGAATATCGCGACACGTGGAAGGAAGTGCTGAAATATCGGCCCTCGGCTGTGCAGATCATCACGTGGAACGATTTCGGCGAAGGCACGGTG
Source organism: uncultured Verrucomicrobiota bacterium (assembly GCA_964617565.1). Classification (GTDB taxonomy): domain Bacteria; phylum Verrucomicrobiota; class Kiritimatiellia; order CAIQIC01; family JAGNIJ01; genus JAKJGV01. The sequence continues at coordinate 21,355 of CAZTYH010000045.1, read as the reverse complement.
ATCGAGCCGACCGAGGAATTCGGCTTTGAATTCCTGGATCTCACGGAAGAATTTATCGGCCGGTTTTCGGGAAGGAATGTCCATGTGGCCGACAACCAGTGGCCGCTTCGAATCTATCGTATGCGCGTGCTGGCGGATGCGTTGCCCGGGGATTTGCGTATGAGTTGGACTGAAAAACTTGATCGCTACGCGATGGATATTGCCACGGGCGGTCGGTTTCTTATGAATTGGAGATTGGGATGGCTTGAGTCCGGCCTTCGCCGTGCCGCAAACAAACAAGAGAGGAGTCCGTGAAGAAATGAAAAGAGCATTTGCCGTGTCGCTGGCCCTGGCATGCCTCGTTATTTCATTGGGTTCGGTCAACGCCGAAGATTTGATTCTTTTCAGTGGAGCTGACGGCGGCGCAGATGCCTGGGTCTGGGGTGCGGCCCGGGTTCGGCAGACGGGTGAAGGATTGCTGATAAGTGAAAAAAATCCCGAAGCGGAATACGGGGATGCATTCGTTGCGGACCGTTTTCCTTTTGCTGCGCGAGCCCGCGTGGAGCTGGATGTTGTCGCGGTGACTGGAACCTATACCTTGCAGGCGCTGGCCTTCCAGGGCGACGCCTACATGGCATCCATTGACGTAGTCCAAAATTCCACCGACATGGGGTTGAAGTCGGTCGGCTTCGATCAATTCGAATTCCCTGCCGCGACCGATCATGTCATGTTCAAGATGTGGGTCGGCGGACAGGAGGGCGCCCACACGACGATCAGGGATTTGCGGTACGTCTTTCCTGTCGAGGGCCGCATCCTGCTCGACAAGCGATTTGATGCGATGACCGGCGCGGAGCCGGATCATGCCCGTTGGTCCCCGGGCCCGGAAGGCGGCGTTGTCACGCTTTCGAGGGAGCAGGATTACGGATCGGTTCTTCTTACCGATTTCGTGCAGAAACCTTCGCAGGGATCGCTTATAATGGACGCGATCGTTTCCAACGGCACCATCACGGCGCAACTTGTGATATTTGATTCGAACCGCGATTACATTGATTCGAGGGACGCCATTGCCCGGGCCGGTTCGGGCATCAGCATGGCCCGTCTCGATACTTTTGCGTGGCCGGCCGAAGCGGCGTATTTCCAACTCAAGCTGTGGCTGGGGGGGATGCCCGATTGTTCGGCCCGCCTTCGCCGGATCGTGGTTGTTGATTAATTCGCCGTATATACGGTCCAGAGGTTGCCGCGATTGCCTTCCGCAATATTGAATGCGGGGCTGTTTGTTTCCATGTACCGCACGGCCATGCTTGCCATCAGGTAGTTGCCGCCGTTCCGGTGAAGCGTCGCGCGCTGGAAATCGAGACCGCAGTAATTGAACCACCCGATATAGCCACGGTTGCCGAGATCTGTTCCCACTCGCTCGCCGGCGAGGATGAGGTCGCCCTTGTTGAAATCGAGATCGCTCATGCGCAAGGCCGTGGTCGGCTGTCCGTATCGGCCGAAGGGCACCCGGTAACCCCAGTCAGGCGTGGCGTTGACCGCATAGGTTCGCGCATTGCCGAAGGTCTGGCTTCCGCTGAGGAGCGGGTCGCTGAGGCAGGCCATGGCATTTGACGCATTGCCGATGTAAGGCAATACGGCGCGATCCCAATATGACTCGGTCACGTTCAACGAAACGGGCGGCAGGCGCTCCCCGTTTTCATCCGCGAACATCATGATACCCCGCCCGAGCTGGCTGAGATTGTTCTGGCAATAGGCGCGCCGTCCGCGCTCGCGACTGCCGGACACCGCGGGGATGATAATGGCGGCAAGCATGCCGATGATCGCCATGACTGTCAGCAATTCTACCAGCGTGAAGGCGAGCCGTCGTTCGCTTCTGGACAGAAAACTCATGGGTAATTCCTTCTTCTGTAAAACACTGCAATTCAGTATACCCTTTTCCGTGAAATGATGACAATGGTTCGCATGTACAGCTTTGGAAGACACGCCGGCAGGGCTGCGGCCTTGCCGGCGCTGATTCTTGCGGTGCTGTTGTGTGTCACCGGCTGCCGATGGCAGCGATGGCGCGCGCCGGCACCCCGGCTGGAACGGATTCCTGTTACGGTCCTTGTCCCCGCGAAGGCGAGCGAGGCATCGCGGGAAAGCCTTCGGACACTGAAACGCTTATTTCCTTCAGCCGCTCATGTGACCGCCGTTGAGTTTCCCGACCGGGCGGAGTTGTTCCTGGAGGAGCAGCGGGTCCTGGTCATTTCTTCCGCGGAAGATTTTCCTGTGGCGCTATGGCCCGCGCTTGAAAACTACCTCGATCGCGGCGGCGCCGCCGTCTTTGTCGGCCTTAATCCGTTCGCGGAACGGGTTGGCCTTTCCGGAGATGGGCAGCCGAAAGCAGGATCGGATTTTGTGGGCGATCTCGTTTCGCGGGCTCGCAGCGTGGATGACTTTTCCAGCGTGCAGGCGTGGCAGCATTTGAGCAGTTGGGATGAAATCAAGGGGCGCGTGCGGCTGGCCCGGGTGCCGCAACCCGGATGGGCTGGGCTTGCGGTTGAGGTGGTGGATTTCGATTCATGGGATGCGCTGGTGCTGGAGGAGGTGCCAGCCGGACGGATTGCGGCTGAGGATAACACGCTGGTGTTTTTCGCGCGTGGCGGTCCCCATACTTCGCGAATCGTTGTTGAATGCGACGAGGAAGATGGCTCGCGATGGTTTCACGAAGTTCGCCTTTCGGACGCCTGGGAACCTGTCACACTGCACGAGTCGGCGTTCCGCTTCTTTCACGGAGGGCTCGGACGCGGTGGGGACGGCGACCATCTGTCTCTGTCCCGTGTCAGGCGCATTTCAATGGGCTTGTCCGCGCACCTCGCGCCTCAAAGGCCCGGCGATCATGTCTTTGAACTTTCAGATGTGCGCCTGGCGCAGGACGACCGGCCGCCGGAGCAGGCTGTATTGTGGCCGGATCTGCCGCTTCTTTCGCCTCCGTTTCGCCGCTATGATCTGCGCGCGGTAACGATTCGGAGCGAGTCCGATCATCGTGAATATCCGGCCGGTGGCGTTCCCGCGCAAAGCCCTCTGCCGCGTGAACGTGGGTGGGGCGGCGAGTCCGGGGCGGCGGGCCGATGGATCCCTCTTTTTTCCGCGTTCGGCGAGAAAGGGGAACTGCTGGGTTGGCCCGCTTCCATTTACTGCGAGGCGCGTCCGAATGCGCCCCTGCGGCACTGGGCATGGGTTGGCCTGGAGCCGACGGTTGCGTCGCGCCAGGTTTTATCGGCCATGATCACGGAAGCGGTGCGGCGATTGCACACGGGCACCTATCTCATCAAAACGGGAAGCCCGGCTTTCTCTTTTCAGTCCGGCGCGCCGATCATTGTGACCAGCCGTTGCGCGTCGAAAGATCCATTGCCGGCCGGGTTGCGCATCAGCGCGGAGTTGCAGCGAGAAGGGGAGCGGTTTCCCGGAAGGCGTGTTCTCAGCGCTTTCATGGATGATTGCTTTGCGGAGGTTCATCTCGGCCTGGCGCCGCGCGGATTACGCCGTCCGGAAAAAGGAATTATTCGTCTGAGGTTGGAGGATCCGACCCAGCGGTTGGCGTATGATGTTGTGGAGCAACCGGTCCTGTTTCTCCCGGCGCCGGAACCACCCCTGGAAGCGGACTGGCTGAAAGCCATTGGCGGCCATTTTGCTTTTCGCGGCCGCCGCATTTTCCTGCTCGGAATCAACTACTGGCCCTTCAGCGCCAATGGGCGCATGCCGGGCGAACACAACAGGCACTGGCTGGATCCGGCGGTTTTTGATCCGCACCTGGTTGAGCGGGATCTCGATCTCTTGGCTGAAGCGGGCATTAACACCGTCTCCATTCAATACCACGAAATCGCGCAGGCACCGCAGCTCCGCTATTTCGTGGAAGCAGCGAGGCAGCGCAACATTCGTGTACATCTCTTTATGGCGCACCTTCAGCCTCTGCATCAGGACCTGGCGAAGGCGCGTGCGCTATTTGAGGCGGCCGATCTCGCGAGCGAGTCGGGTGTGTTTGCCATAGATGTGGCATGGGAGCCGCACCTGGGGCGCGAGGCGGAGCGCAGGCGGTTCGATCCGGCATGGCGGAGTTGGCTGGTCGAGCAGTATGGTTCGGTTGAACATGCGGAGGCGGTCATCGGAGTTTCCCTGTGGCGGAATGGCGAGGACCTTACAGGACCGCCGGACGAACAGCTTATGCGCGACGGTCCTCATCGCGTGGCGGTGGCCGTTTACCGGCGGTTCGTGGATGATTACATGAGCCGGCAGTATGGGCATGTTGTCCGGCAGCTCAGGGCTTGGGGTGCGAAGCAATTGATCAGTGCGCGAACCGGCTACGGCGGAACGGGCAGCGCGTGGGCCGATCCGTTCTTTCCGATGGACCCGGCATCCGGCGCGGCGCATTTTGATTTCATATGTCCGGAAGGATGGGGGTTGCATGGCGGGCGCAGGCAATTCATGGGCGCCGGGTTCATAACCGCCTATTGCCGGGGCGTGTCCGGCGGAAAACCGGTGATGTGGCTGGAGTTCGGTTCATCCGTCGGACCGAGCCCGATGCAGCCGGATCTCGCGAACCAGGCGCGGGTGTACGAAGAAGTCTTCGACATGGTATTGCGAAGTCGCGGTGCTGCCGCGCTGGGATGGTGGTATCCGGGCGGGTTGCGCGTGGAGGAAAATTCGGACATGGGCGTGGCGAATCCTGACGGATCGTGGCGGCCCGTTGGGCGCGTCTATCGCGAGTTCGGAAACCGCATTCGCCGGGAAGCGTTTCGATCCGAGCCCTGGCGCGGTCGCGAAGTGAACCGCGATGCGGATGCGCGTGGGCTTTCCGCGCTGTGGGAGCAATGGAGAGATGTCTATGCCGTCGAAATGGAATCGCGGCAGGCTGAGGAAGTCCGATTGCCGGGATTCGGAAAGCGCAGCCGCGAGATACAACTGAAGGCGGTGGGAGGCGCGGCGTTTATGGATCCCGCGCCGATGGAGAGCTTGAATGCGGAGTGGGGTGTCCTGCAATGCGACGGCGAGGCGCTCGGCCGCGCGCCGGGAGAACACGTATATATTTCACGTGGCGAGCGGTTACGCCTTGAGATTATCAATACGGGGTCCGCCACGTGGGATGCCTCGCAGGAAGGCCGTCCCCGCACGGCGTGGATCGCATTCACACACGAAACGGGCCGTCAGATTCTGCTGCCGTTGCCTCCGACCGCTTTCGGCGCGCGCGCCTCCGTTTCGTGGATGGCAACCGACCCCGGAACGTGGATCGCGCGCCCGTTGCTTTCGGGTGCAGGTGGGTTCGGAGAACCCCTGCATATCAAGGTCCAGCCCTGATGATCGGACGGACTATTTCTTGATGAAATCGTACTTGTTCTTGATGTTCTTCGTGAAGTATTGGCCCTTCGACTTCGCGCTCATCAAGCTCTTGTAGGTCTTCTCGGGAACTTTCTGATATACATAGGTTTCACCCGTGGTCGTGAAAACGACGGTCAGCGTTTCGGACGCCGCATCGTATCCGACGGAATCAATCAATGACGACTCAACTTTTTGGAGATCAGAGCCGCCTGCCGCAGGTGCTGCTCCCTTGGTTGCGCAAGACACTGTGATTCCGACGAGGGCCGCAATCATCATCGTCACGAATAGACAACGCTTCATCATTCTGCCTCCTATGTTGACTCGAACACCGATTGGAAAATATACCACGAACTCAGGGCTGCGTGAATAGCGAATTGCATGGGAGTTACTTGGGCAGCCAGACGGTCACCTTCTTCTTTACGCGCCCCCAATGCTGCGCCTTGCGGTGCGTCGGGAAGTATAAATCAATGCGATGTCCGCGAATGGCCCCGCCCCGGTCTTCAACCCTTCCATAACCATATCCGGGCACATACATGACCGTTCCAAAGGGGAAAATGGAGGTGTCCGCCGCGATTGTGCCGTGCCGTGCGCGCACGCCGCTTGCCGTGAGGCCCACCTGCTTCGGCTTGCCCCGCTGCGCTCCCGCGGAATGAACAGGCCGACCCAGCCAGTTACGCTTCCAGCCGCAACACGTTCCGCATGAGCAGTATCCTGTGACCTCCAGAACATATTCCCTGGAGGAAGCGCCCCTGGGTGGCCGGACTCTTTCCCATCGCGCATGATACAGGGAACAGCCCGATGCCGAACACAGCAGTGCCACAGCACCCGCGAACAGGATCAGCATTCGTCGCGCGGTCATCGAATCCATTCTGCCGGGCATGCAACTTGCCGTCAATCAAGGTCTTGAAAAAAAGTCTTTTTCGTTTGCTCAATCACTTTACAAGCCTTATTGGAGCGGGTAGTTTATCTGTCAAATCGGATGAGAGACGGGGCTTTTAAACACACTCCGGATTTGAGAGAGGGTCGGGGGTAGCAAGCAATGGCGTCAGCGACGAACGTGCTTCCAGAAGACGATGCAACGCAAACGGCTCCTGGAGTCAAAATTCTGAAAAAGATTTGGAGAATTGAGGAGCGGACGGTAACGCGGTCGGATGTAGTGGGGCCTGTCAGTACGGACATTTATAATGTGCCGCCCACTGCGCAGAGAATACCGCATAGAAAACATCCTCCATAAGGCTGCCGTTCCCCCGACGGCGGCCTTCACGCCCGGTTTTTTCCCCCGAAAACCGGGCGACCTTTTAAGAGAGCCGCGCGTGGCCGGAAAGCCACGCGCGGCTTTTTCTTTGCGTTCAGTGCGATGTTCCTATATGGAGCCACATGCCGGCGGTGTTTTGCGTGCCGGGAGAAAATGGACTTCCTGCGAAAGAGATCGTGACAACGAAAAGCAGAAACAGTCGTGGAGCGGCCGCATCCGTTTTGTCTGCGTGGTTGCAAACGGGCGAGTTCCCCAGCCGCCTGATGGACGGCATCGGCGAGGACCGCGCGTTTGTCATGGAGCTGGTCTATGGAGTAATCCGATGGCATCGTCCGTTGCTGCGTATCCGCTCGAAATTCGCCCGGCGCAAACCGGCGCAATCGTTGGACGCATTTCTGTTGGTGGGGCTCTATCAACTCCTGTTCCTTGATAACGTGCAGGAATATGCGGCTGTCAACGAAACCGTCGAGGCGGCGAAGCGGCAACTGGGTGCGGGGGCCGGCAAGTTCGTGAATGCCATCCTGCGGCGGGTCCAGGCCGCCGGGCGCGATGAAATAATGAAAGGCCTTGTCGAAGCACCGGCCGCCATCAGGCTTTCCCATCCGGACCTCCTGTTCACCCGTTGGCGTGAGCGATGGGGTGAGGAAAAGACCGTTGCTTTGTGCGAGTGGAACAATGGCCGCCCGGATGTCGTGGTACGTGTCAACCCGGCAAAAATTTCGCTCGAGGATTGCGCGGCGGCTTTCGCGAAGGCCGGGCTTGAAGCCGCGCCGCATGCATTCGATCCAAAACGATTTCTGGTTCTGCCGCGCGGCGCGCATGTGGCCCAAGTGCCGGGCTTCAAAGAAGGATGGTTCTATGTGCAGGATCCTTCAACGTCTGTCGCCGTGGACTTGTTGGCGCCCCGTCCGGGCGAGCGCGTGCTTGATGCGTGCGCGGCGCCCGGCGGCAAAATGTCCATGATGGCGGAACGGATGGCGGGTGAGGGGACGATGGTCGCGATGGACGTGGCCGACGAGCGGCTCGCTCATTTAAGGGATAATCTGCAGCGCCTTGGCTGGAGCCGCGTGCATGTGGTGCAGGGACATGCGGCCAAGCCTGCCGCGGTGTGTGATACCTTGTCACGACGGGGAACAGAACCGTGTTTCGACGCGATTCTGCTGGATGTGCCGTGCACGAATACGGGCGTGTTGCGGCGGAGGCCGGATGCCCGGTGGCGTTTCTCCGCGCGCCGCCTCGAAAAAGCATGCCAGATGCAGCGGGCCATCCTCAGCGGTGCGGCTTCCCTGCTGGCGCCGGGAGGGCGTATGGTGTACAGCACGTGCAGCGTGGAAGACGAGGAGAATGAGGCGCAAATTCGCGCATGGCTTTCTGCTCATGCCGGATTCGAGTGTATTCAAACCCGATTTCTGTTTCCTCCCGACTCGGGCACGGACGGCGCTTTTGCCGCTTTATTGCAAAAGCGATAAAGCCCTCCTCCTTGACAAGAATCGTTCTTGTCGTAGTGTGGTGGCCGATTCGGGGAGTTGTTTCAACCACGGAGGATCAAATGGGCATGTTGAAGGAGTTCAAGGAGTTTGCCTTGCGAGGCAACGTTGTGGATATGGCGGTCGGTATCGTCATCGGTGCCGCATTCGGGAAAATCGTCAATTCGCTGGTAACCGATGTGTTGATGCCGCCGTTGGGCGCTATTACGGGCGGCGTGGATTTTTCCGAGAAGGCGCTGGTGTTGAAGGAGGCTATTACGGAAGGGGACAAGGTTATCCCGGCCGTCACGCTCAATTATGGTTTGTTCATCAACAACATCATCAGCTTCACGATCGTCGCGTTTGCGCTTTTCATGGTGATTAAAGGCATGAATGCGCTGAAGAAGAAAGAGCAGGCAGCTCCGGCTGCTCCGCCGCCTCCACCGGCAGACGTGGTTCTGCTGACGGAAATCCGCGACTTGCTGAAGAAATAATTAAAGGGAAGGAAAGACGAAATGAAGTGCAGAATGCTTTTGGTGGCTTGCGGCATCATGATGGCCACCGCGATGTTTGTTCAGGCAGAAGAAGCAGGCGCTGTATGGGAGACTCAAATCTATGGCGGGCTGAACCTGGCGCGCGGGAACACGAAGAACATGTTGCTGAACGCCGGCATCAAGTCGGAACGCAAAGGTGATCCGAACGAGTTCAGTCTCGGCGGCGATATCAACTATGGTGAAACCGAAGTTGAGAAGGACGGCGAGAAGACGGACGAGACGAACGTGGACAATGCCAGGGCTTATGCCAAGTATCGCCGTCTATTCATGGAACGTAATTTCGGCTACCTGAACGGCGACGTCAGTCGCGACAATATTGCCGACATCCGGTATCGCGCGATTGCGGGTCCCGGCCTGGGCCGCTATTTCATCAAGAACGACAAGCAATGGTTGAGCGCCGAATTGGGTGCCGCCTATCTTGTTGAGGAAGTGGCCGGCACGGAGGATGATTACGTGACGGCTCGTGCGGCTCAAGGCTATGAAATCAAGCTGGGCGAAGGCTCGCGGGTGTGGGAGTCCGTGGAATATCTTCCGCGAGTTGACAATATGAGCCAGTACCTGTTGAACGCCGAAGTCGGCGCCGAGGCCGCAATGACCGCGAAAATCAGCCTGCGCGTCGTGTTGCAGAACAAGTACAACAGCGAACCCGCGCCGGACAAGAAATCCAATGACCTCACCCTGACGGCGGGTGTTACCTACAAGCTGTGATGAAGTGAAATCGCTCTGCGCCGGGTTTTCCAATGTCTGGACTTGTCCGCCGTGGCGGAAAACCCGGTGTAATTTTTTCCAAGCATTGGAAAAGCGTGTGAGGCAAAAGGAAGAGGGGGAAGGATTGGCTCGATCCGTCTCTCGAGAAATATATCAAAAATGTCTTTTTGCAAATGAAGACTTCCAATTCCCATGGCCGGTATTTGGATGTATGAGGAGAATCGCCCTGGTTATGCTTGTGAAAACGAGCCATATATATTCAAGAGGTGGCCTTGCCGCCCGAAGCTTCGTCGCGGCGACAAACGCTACGGAGCGTAGGGTGGTGGTGGGGGAAGGATTCGAACCTTCGAAGGCGTAGAGCCGGCAGATTTACAGTCTGCTCCGTTTGGCCACTTCGGTACCCCACCAAGAAAGGGGACTGAAAAGTCGGAGTGCTTCTACATCAACCGGCCGCGGAATTCAAGGAAAGAGACAAATTAAAGTCCAATATCCACCATCCGGCACAAAGCTTCGTAGGATTTGCCGTCCGCCGAGTTGAAGCGGATGCGCACCATGGTGGGGGATTCCGCGTTCAACACGCGCACTTCCGCGCCGCGTTGCAGTATGCCGACCTGCCGGTTCGCATCCATGGTCGAATAAACCGCCACCGTCTGGGACAGCACCAAATCCTGTTCTGGTATGTCCGGCGGAGTATTCAGCGCATCGAAACGTTCCGCGCGGCCGACGACGGGAACCGCGCCCCAGACCCCGCGTTTGGCGGCCTTGGCTTCGCGCTCCGCTGAACGGAGCCGGCCCCACATCAATCGCTCGGATGTGCCTTCAGGGAGATCGGTACCTTTCCCGTGCACGCGGCCCAGCCCGTTACGGACCAGCTCTTCTCCGAGGTCTTTGTCGCCGGCGCGAATGATTGCGTAGTTGCGTTTCTTCTCGCTGCGACCCATGGCGTCAATCAATCGCGAGTGCGCGGTGAATCCGTTGGCCAGGAATTTCTCTGTGAATTTTGCAGCCTCCTTGCCGAACAGCTGCACGGTTTTTTCGTCGGTGCCCCAGTAGGCGGCCTGGTCGGTCAGTCGGTCTGGAACACTGGTGTCGCTTTCCGGCGCATCCACGAAATAGAGGCGGAAGATGTAAGCGCGCTTGTTGCCGGCGCGAGCGTGAAAACTATCGCCGTCGTTGGAAGGATTATCAATCAGCCTGCAATTTTCATAAGTGCGCCATTTTTTCTGAGCATCCGCCGAGAGGCAAAACAGGCACACAAAGGCGGCGAGGATGATTGTCATGCGCCATTTCACGCCAGCCAGTATAATCAGTAGAAAGAGGGATGTTAACGTTGTTTTTCGGGAAACCCCTTGCCCCTCGGGGGAACCCCTGCTATATTCCGCGATTCGAAGTCGGCGGGGCGGTAGCTCAGTTGGGAGAGCGCTAGAATCGCACTCTAGAGGTCGAGGGTTCAACTCCCTTCCGCTCCACCATTCCTCGCATGGCTTCGCCATGCTCGTCATGGCAAGCCATGCGAGGAATGACCCTGAGGAGCGAAGCGACGAAGGGCCGGTTCGCATAGGGTAAGGCACGGCTTGCGCCAGCCTCCTCATGGCAAGCCATCATGAGGGCATCGAAAGCCAGCCGACGAATGACCCTGACGAACGAAGTGAGGAAGGGCCATTCGTGCAGAACTGGACAACGTATGTTTTAGAGTGTTCAGACGGGTCATACTACGTGGGCATCACGCAGAACGTGGAGCAAAGAGTCCTCTCGCATAATGCGGGCCGCGCGGCCGCATGGACTCGACAAAGGCGACAAAAAACTGGCCCGCAAACGGGATCTCGAGATCAAGGGATGGCGACGGAGTAAGAAGGAATCGCTTTTCGCGGATTAACAACGGAAACAGAAAGGACCGAACACATGATCGTAACCACAAAAGAACTGTTCAAGCATGCCTATGGCAAGTACGCCATCGGTGCATACAATATCAACAATCTCGAGCAGACCATGGGCCTGTTCCAGGGGAACCTTGACAGCAAGGCGCCATTCATCGTGCAGCTTTCCAAGGGCGCGCGCTCCTACACGAACAAGCTGATGCTTGAAGCGATGATCAAGACCGCCGACAAGATCTTCCCGGAGTCCGTTTTCGCTGTGCATCTGGATCACGGCGATGAAGCGACCTGCATGGACTGCATTGCCAGCGGCTTCTACAGCTCCGTCATGATTGACGCGAGCGCCGAACCGTTCGAGAAGAATATCGAAATCACCAAGCGCGTAGTGGATGCCGCGCACGCGAAGGGTATCGTGGTGGAAGCCGAACTCGGGAAGCTCGGCGGCGTGGAAGAGCACGTTTCGGTGGCCGAGTCCGACGCAAAGCTGACCGATCCGGATCAGGCAAAGGAATTCGTCGAGAAGTCCGGTTGCGACAGTCTCGCATGCGCGATAGGGACCAGCCATGGCGCGTTCAAGTTCTCCGGTTCGCAGGGTCTGCACTTTGATGTATTGGAACAGATTCAGAAGCGGTTGCCCAACTTCCCGCTTGTCATGCATGGTTCCAGCAGTGTTCCGCAGGATGAGGTCGAGCGCATCAACAAGGCCGGCGGTCAGCTTAAGGGCGCCAAAGGCGTGGATGCCGACCAGTTCAAGCGCGCCGCGCAACTCGGCGTAACCAAGATCAACATTGATACGGACGGACGCCTGGTCTGGTGCCGCGTGCACCGCGAGTCGTTCCGTGATGATCCGGCGAACTTCGATCTCCGCCCGCCCGGCAAGGTATTCATGAAGGAATACGCGAAGTTCATCGCCGGCAAGAACGAGAAACTCGGCAGCGCAGGCCAATTGGATGCAGTGCGCGCGCTGGTTAAGAAATAAG
>CAZTYH010000045.1:0-9087 GCA_964617565.1 uncultured Verrucomicrobiota bacterium | reverse complement strand
CGCCTTGCCATCCGGCATCGGATGGTGCCGGCTGTGCGCCATGTACTCGAGCCGGTCGCCGACTCGATTCCCCGGCCGGCATGGGAGAACATCCGGGATGCCGCATTGGGCATCGCGGCCGCGAATGAGCGGTGGATGGCCGAACTGAAATACCTGCTTAAGGAGCTTGGACAGAATAATATCCCCTGCATGGTTTTACGGGGACTTCCTCTTTCGCAGCAACTATATGGCAATATTCACAGCCGCCAGATTTCCGATCTCGATATCCTGGTGCATCGCGAAGATGCCGTCCGTGCGATGACCGTTCTTTCCGGCGCGGGATACGAACCGATGTTCCGGCTCAATGAGACACAGGCTCGGGCGTATGTCCGCTTCCGGATTGAGAGAACGTATCTGCGAACGGCAAAGCACATGGCGGTTGACCTTCACTGGCGGGCGATGCCGCGCGTTTTTGAGCTTACAGCCGACGAACATCTGTGGAGTGGTGCGCAGCCACGGGATGTGGAGGGGGTCAGGATGCTGGCGCCGGACAAGGAAGGGAGCCTGCTTTTGGTTTTTGCGCACGGCACAAAACACGGATGGGATCGGTTTGCACAGGTCCTGGACTTGGCGATGTCGCTGCGCGATGCGAGCGCAGAGGAGATTCGGCAGGTGGTGGATCGTGCAGGTCGGCAGGGCTATCGCCTGGCTTGCTTGCTTGGCCTGGGGCTTTGCCGGGACTTGGCAGGGCTTGGTGAGCCGACAGACTTGCTCGAAGAGGCGGCGGAAACGCCGATGATCCGCGAGACAACGGAACAAATAAGAGAATGGCTTCTCAGTTCCGACGAGGTGTGGGGGCGCGGGGGACAGGAGCGGAAATTGCTCGGATGCGTTCTGGAGCGGGCTTCCTCGAAAGCTCGATATTATGTGGATGAGGTGTTGAAGCCCACGGGAATTGAAGTCGAGAAAATCAGCCTGCCGCGCCCGTTGTGGTTTCTGTACTACGTGATTCGTGCGGCACGGTTGGCGGGGAAAGCGGTCTGGAGACCGCTTATACGCCGTAGACGCGCTCTCTAGAGCGCGTGCTTTAAGCCACAGAACTTTTGGGACGCGACGTCAGGACAGCACCCAAGCTCTTCAATCCGCCAACTCCCGCGCCACAATCTCCACGATTCGTTCCGCGGCGTGCCCGTCCCAGAGCGGCGGGGTGCCGATCTCGCGCGAGGATCCACTCATAATTGATTCATAGGCGGAGAGTATCTTGCTGGGGTCGCGTCCTGTTACGGTATTGGCGCCGCATTCGACTGTGACAGGTCTTTCGGTATTGTCGCGCAATGTAATGCAGGGGACTTTGAGAATGGTTGTTTCTTCCTGGATCCCACCCGAATCGGTCAGCACAAGTTTTGCCTCCGACATGAGCTTGAGGAAGTCGAGATAACCCAGGGGATAAAGCATCTGCAAGTTCTTCATTGCCACGATGCGTTTATCGAGACCGCTGGAAACGAGTCCCTTGCGCGAACGGGGGTGGATGGGGAATATCACCGGCATCCGTTTCTGAACTTCGTCCAAGGCGTCAAGGATGCCGGAAAATATGGCGGGATCATCCACGTTCGCAGGACGATGCAGCGTCACGACCGCAAACTCCCGCGGGTTCAACTTCAACCTCCTGAGCATGGGAGATTGTTCAGTCTTTGCGCGATGCTTCAGGAGCGTGTCTATCATCACGTTGCCGACGAGATGAATCCTCGCCTCCGGCACACCTTCGCTCTTGAGATTGTCCACGCCGCTTTTTTCGGTGCAGAAAAGCAGGTCGCTGATTGCATCGGTCAGGACACGGTTGATTTCTTCAGGCATTGTGCGGTCAAAGCTGCGCAATCCTGCTTCCACGTGGATTAATTTTGCCCCCAGCTTCACGGCAACCAGGCCGCACGCGATGGTGCTGTTCACGTCGCCGACCACAAGCACCGCGTCCGGCTTGTGTTCGAGCATTACCGGCTCGAAAGCCTCCATGATGGCCGCTGTCTGCGCGGCATGGGAGGCGCTGCCGACCTCCAGGTTGATGTCGGGCCGCGGGATTTCCAGTTCGTCGAAAAACAATTTGCTCATCGCCTCGTCGTAATGCTGGCCGGTGTGGACGAGGATCGGCGAGATGGATTTGTGTGCCCGGTAAGCCTCCATGATGGGCGCGATTTTCATGAAGTTTGGCCGGGCGCCGACAACGTTGATTACCTTCACCTTGATGTCTCCTGTTCAAGAAGGGATAAATAGTCGGACGCGAGTCTGTCGAGATCGAAATGCTCCTGGACGTGACGGCATGCAGATTCTCCCATGCGTCGCGCGAGCGAAGGATCGTCTGAAAGCCGCGTAACCGCGGAGCACAATTCCTCTTCGTTTTCCGGTTCGATGCAGATCCCGCCATTCATGTCGGTCAACAGGCTGGCGGCCGACCCTTGGACGCCAAGAATAACGGGACGCGCCATCGCCGCCGCTTCAAACAGCTTTGAAGGAAGGACCGATTGGAAAAGTTCCTGTTTTCGCAGGTGAACGAGGCATGCGTCCGATGTCGCCAGCAAAGCAGGAATGAGCGGCTTCGGCTGAAGCCCTGCGAATACGACATTTCCCAGTTTCTGATCAGCGGCAGTTTTCTTGAGAGCTTCGAGGACGGCGCCATCGCCGACGAGTAGGAAAGTGATATCGTTTCTTCCCTGTTGCTTTAAAAGGGTCGCCGCGCGCAGGACCACATCCAGGCCGCACGCCATCCCAATGGTGCCGACGTAGGCGCAGACGAATTTGCCGGCCAGGCCGAATTTCTCACGCAAAGACTCGTCGCGCGCGCCGGGCTTGAGTGTTTCGCGATCCACCCCGTTGGTGATCACGGCGATTTTCGAAGACGGCACTCCGCGCTCGATCAATCGGCTCCGGTATCCGTCGCCCACGGTCACGATAAGCCCTGCCGCCGCGTACAGCTTCTGCTCGAGCCATCCGAGGAAACGGATCGCGAGTCCGGGTTTCATTGCGTTCACCGCGACGATGGATTCCGGCCAGAGGTCGCGAACTTCCAGCACAAAAGGGACGCGTCGCAATCGAGCAACCAGCGCGCCAGTCCAACCGCAGAAGAACTGGGGTGTGGTGGCGATGATGAGATCGGGATTGCGGGTGAACAGGCCCGCAAGGCCGGCGGAGAAAAGGTAGGAGATATAATTCAGCGAGCGCCGAACGGAGCCCTTGTTGGGCGCCAGGAAAGTCCAGGTCCTGGTCACACGGATTCCCTCCACGGTCTCGTGCTGAATCGGCCGGTTGCGATATCCATCATAGACCTTGCCCGTGGGCACGTTGGGCGCACAAGTGATGACCTGCACCTCGTGTCCGGCCCTGACCCAGCGGCGGCCCATCTGGAAGACGCGCGTCGCCGGGGCATTGACTTCGGGTGGGAAGTAGTGGGAGAAGAAAAGGATTTTCAATAGTGCCTCAGCTTGAACAGCGCTTTAGCCATCCATGCCCGGCGGCGGTTCCGGGGCGATTGAAGATATCCCGCCCACTGGTCGTGCCACGTCTTGAAAACCGCGCGGCCGGAAAGACGATGCATCACGTCGAGCTGGACGATGTGAAGCCGGTGATAAAATGAGCTGGCAACATTGGCGCGGGGCAGGGGGGCAAGGTCGTAAAGCGACCAGTAACCGCAATCGAAGCGCGACAGGTTCTTCTCCAGCGTGGTTAGCGAGCGGTTCCAGAGCTCCTCGAACTGCGGGCGATCCCTGTGGGCCTCATCCAATTTCAACAGATCCCAAACGCCCCAGAGCGCCCAGAAGAATCCGTTCAGGATGTGTGTGGGCGGCTCGACGATATACTCTTCGATCCACCCATCGCCTTTATCGTCCATGTGCAGGACCCCACCCTTTTCAATCGGCGTAAGCAGCGCAGTCGCGGCACGACGTGCCGTGTCCAAATACCGGCTTTCACCCGAGGCCCGCGCCGCGCGCAGCAGGAGCGAGACGCCTTGGCCCTGCGCGAGCCCGGAATACCAAGGAGCGCGCAACGGGCGGAAATATTCCCAGTTGAACTCATGCATCCAGACCGGAATGCCCTTTGCGTTGGGCTTGAGTTTTTCGACCAGCCAGTCGGCGCAGATCAGCGCCCCGGCTTCATGGCCCGAATTGAGTGACGCCAATCCGAACTGCGCGATGGCGATGGGGTTGTATTGCTTTCCGATGCGCCCCTGGTAATCCAGAAGCGGAACACCTTTTTCGTCGAACGGACCGGCATATTGCGCTTTCTCCGCAAAGGTCATGTAGTACGGCAACGGATCTGCGCCGAAAGCCTGTTCGTTTACGGCCGGCTGTTCGTGCCAGAAAGAAAGCTGGCTTTTCGCGCCACCGAGATAGGCGGCGAAGACGCGGCGATAGTAGGACAGCGAGGGCATGGGTTTGTTACGCGACCTCGAAGGGAATTCCTTCGCGAAGACTCCGCACGGCGAGAATGGAAGCCAGGGTCGTGGCTCTGATTTCCGGCCACGGGATGGGCGTTTCAGAGCCTTCTTTCAAGGCTTTGACGAAAGCTTCGATTTCAGATGAGTGTCCCTTGTCCTGTGCCGCAAATTTTCTGGTGCGCGCGTGGCCTCCCTTGACCGTGGTTACAGATCGAAAGTCGTCAATAACGGCGACGCGTCCGCCACCGATCACTTCGATCCGCTCCTTGGGATAGGCCTTGTCGCCGCCCGCGAGATAAGCAATGGAAGAGATAGAGCCATTGGCGTGGCGCAGCGTGATGAAACACTGATCATCCGTAACCGCTCCGGTGTTCGCGCCGCCGACCGATTCAGCGAAAACGCGCACGGGGGGAGCGCCGGTGATAAAGGTGGCCAGATCCATTGCGTGGCAGGCTTCCCCGATGATGCGTCCGCCGCCCGTTTCGTCGTCCTGCGTCCAGTGGCCCGGCGGAATCGCGCCCGCATTGAAGCGGATCGAGACGGCCAGGGGTTGTCCGCCGTCCGCAAAGAAATCCTTAACGAGCTGCGCGGCAGGTGAGAAGCGACGGTTGAAGCCGACCTGGAGGAAGGGGGCTTGGAGATTGGGGATTAGGGATTCGATGTCGGCAAGTTCCTCGGGGGTGAGGCACAAAGGTTTCTCGACGAAGACCGCTTTCCCGGCTCGAAGCGCGGCGATGACCTGGGGGGCGTGCTGTTCGTGACGCGTGGTGATGATTACGGCTTTGACCTGCTCATCTGAAAGCACGGCGGCCTCATCGGTTGCGACAACTTCAAATCCGTGTTTGTCACCGGCAGACGCGACCGAAAGGCCGCCGACCGAGCAGGCCGCACGCAGACGGGCGCAGCCGGTCTTCTTGAGCGCCGGGAGAAGAGTGGAGCGCGCAAAATTACCGAGCCCGATCCAGCCAATGCAGAGATCATCCGTGACGGGGACGGTTCGAAGCTCGATGGCGCGCATGGGCTGTCTCGCCGACACATCGGGATACTCCAGCAGAACGCCCAGCGAATCTGTTTCCGACTGTATGAGCCGGTACGCTTTTTCTGCTTCTTCAATGGCGTAGCGATGCGAAATGAGCAGAGACACATCGAGCGTTCCGGCGCCCATGAGATCAAGCACGGCCTGAAGATTCCGTTGCTCCGTCCAGCGGACGTGGCCCGCCGGGTAATCATGCCCGCGCTCCTCGTAGTCAGGATCGTAGCGGCCGGGGCCGTAGGAGCAGGAGACGGCGAATTCCGCTTCTTTGAAGTAGAGGGGGCGGCGCGGCAGGTTCATGCCCACGGCGCCGACGGCGATCACGCGGCCTTTGTGCCGCACACAATCGGCGGCCAACTGAACAGGCTCGTCGGACCTCGTTGATGCGGCGATCAGCACGGTGTCGGCGCCGAGTTCGCGCGTGTGGGAGAAAACATCCTGCGCCTTCAATCCGGGGGCCGCCAGGTCGGCGCCCATTTTTACGGCCAGCTCGCAACGGGCGGTCACGGGATCGGTGGCGATGACGCGATTTCCCTGGGCTTTAAGCAAAGCGACGGTGAGTTGTCCCACGAGCCCGAGGCCTATGACCATGGCCGTCTCGCCGAGTTGCATGCGCGCCAGGCGAACCCCTTGCAGGGCGATGGCTCCCAGGACGGCAAAAGCGGCGTGATCGAAAGATACGCTTTCGGGGACATGCGCACAGAGATGATGAGGAACGCAAACAATGCCGGCATGCGGACCGTTGGAAGCGACGCGGTCACCGGGCTTGAATCCCTGGACACCGGCGCCGCACGCGAGGACGACGCCGGCGGAGGAGTATCCCATCGGCATGGGCTCGTCGAGCTTCTCCGAAACCTGTGCAAGCGTATTGAAGAAGCCTTCCTGCTTCAGTTTCTCGATCACGCGCCGCACGTGATCCGGTCGCTCACGTGCCTTGCCGAGAAGCGATTTGCGAGCCAGCTCGATCGCCATTCTTTCCGTGCCGGCCGAGATCAGGGATCGCGCATTGGCAATCAGCACGTGGCCGGGTTTGGCAATCGGATCAGGAACGGCGAGTACGCTCAGCTTGCCGGAGCGGATATTCTGAATGACTTGTTTCATGTCAATCTATCCCCATCATTGTGGATGTCCCCGAGGGGTGTCAATCACTGTCCGGCCCTTCCGAACAGACGCCGCCACTTTCGCTGAGCGCGCATGATCCGGAGCATGATATTTGCCCGGAGCATTTCTCCGGCGGGAACCACCAGCGGCGCGCGTGAATTTTCCCAGCAATGCAGCTTGTCTTCCGGCATGACGAAATCTTCGAAGCGGCTGGATGCATCGTAACGGAACTGGCCATAGCCCGGAGCCGGGCTGGTCCTCCGCGTCGTGTGGCGTGCAGCGACCTGCGAGGGGCTTCGATAGCGGTAGTGCCGAATCATGGCCGAATGGCGGGAGGGGTTTGGCTTGCGTGCGCCGGCATAGGTCCAGCGGCTGTGAGGGCCCGATGTATCCCACACGAGATCGGCTGTTGCACGGATGAAACGCCATTCGAACCATTCCACGCGATAATGTCGAAGACGTTCCGCGATGGGGATGGTCGTCCATGCACTCTCTCCGGAATCGGCGATGGCCTGGAGATCGCTTGCGACAGGAAAGAAGTTTACCTGCCATGCGCCGACGAGCTCTTTGTCGGCGGCTTCCGCTTGCTGGAGCAAGGGCCGCGGATCTTCAACGAGAAATTCGTCGGCATCCAGAATGAAGACCCATGAGCCGTCTTCGATTTCGGAACGCGCCTCGGCGAACACGCGGCCTTTCAGTGAGCTGGTGAAAGGCAATCCTTCATGTCGCGAGGGGATGACCTGCTCGGATCGCAAAGACAGAAGCGTCTCCCATGTGCCGTCCGTACTGCCGAGATCCCATATCCAGATGCGCTTGAAGAAGCGGCATGCCCACGCCACGTTTTCACGGATAATATCTGCTTCGTTCTGAACGACGCTGACGGCATAGAGGTTCATCTTTTTACGCGGAAGGAGGGCGCACTCTTGCCCGCACGGCCAGGAACGTGGCGCGGCTTGGACGAAGCATCCGCAGCGCCATCGTGATGAGACGGCCCAGCCAGAATGGAATGCCCCATTGCGACCCGCGCGGCGCGTAATAGAGTTTTGTTTTTTCCGGCACAGCCCCGGCTTCTCGAAGCAATTCTTCGAGGCGCGTGCGGTCAAAGCTTTGAATATGCCCGTATTGCGCAAACGACTTATTGCAGTGAGGACAGAGGATCATGCGGACCGGTTGGCGGTCGGGGACGGTGATAAGTATATATTTACGGGCAACGCGCACCAGTTCCCGGATTACACTCAACGGATCGCGCATATGTTCGAGAACTTCGATACAGGTGACAATGTCGAACTGCGCCTCGTTGAAGGGCAGCCGGGAGAGATCGCCCGTGACGAACTTTAATCGGGGGTATCTTTTTCGAGCGAGCTCTGTTCTCGGCTCTGAAATGTCTACGCCGGTGATATCGCTTAAGCCATGCCGGGACGAAATCCAATGACAGAAAAAACCATTTCCACACCCCGCGTCCAGCAGCGATGCGTTTGCCGAATCTTTCGGGAAAACGCTGAGCGCGGCGAAGCAGCGATGGATTTCAACGCGGTCGCGTTCGGGGTTGAAGTCATGCAGCGCGGCCTCGTGATTGTAGTAGGCGTTCCAGTCCGGAGTTGGGCCTTGAGGGTCTGTTTCGCTCATTGCTTAACCGCTCGCATGTAGATGCAGTAAGGGGTGCGCGGGTGCCGGGGATCCATCCAGACGAAGAACTGCGCGACGAGAAAAATAATGAAACCGGCGGCGAAGCCGAATCGCCGTTCCGAGTTGATGATGGATTTGTTGAATGCTTGCCGGATGGGTCCGCCGAGTCCGAGGGTCCGGTCTATCTCAAATCCGGCGCCTTCGAGCAGTTCGCGCAAGGATTCCCATGTATATCCCGGGCGCACATGGCCGCCCTCTTCTTTTTCGTCGAGGTGATGCGTGATGTTGTCCGGGTGTTCAGCGTTGGGTGTGTTAAGGTGAAGCACGCCGCCGGGATTCAGGCGTTCATAGAAACTGCGCACGACTTTCTTGTCGTCCGACAGGTGTTCGATCACCTCGGAGCAGATGATTTCGTCGTACATGCCGTCGTGCTCATCCAGCGTGTAAAGATTTCTGATTTCAAACCGCATGCGCACTTCCGGAATGCCGAGAAAGTCGTTGAAGAGAAGCCGGCATTTGCCGATTTCCTTTTCCTTGATGCTGATGCCGCGAACCCGGTTGCCTTTGAGGTAAGCGGCGTGGGAGAGCATGCCGTTGCCACACCCGGCATCTAGGACGCGGAGGCCTTGCGGGGCCGGACCTGTGCCGAAAAAGCGCGGCAACAGGCGCCGCCGAAGCCGCGCATGGAGATTGATGCCGGGATACAGGAGCCACTTGATTGTTTCACGCAGATGCCACATGTCAGCCTCTTCCGTTCTTGCGCCTCCAGAATCGGTGTTTTGGGACGCCGATGTCAACAGGTTCAAAAGTTGCGCGCAATTGTTCCGTGAACTCGCCCAGTGCGCCGGCTAATTGCGGGTCGTCCAGGAAGCGGGGATCCCGGACCTGCGGATACCCGGGATCGAACTCCACCAGCACGAGC
>CAZTYH010000044.1:10828-26542 GCA_964617565.1 uncultured Verrucomicrobiota bacterium | reverse complement strand
GATATACACCTCTCGGAACGCCCGTATACGAAGACAAGTGAAGCAGTGAGGGGGTTGCGTCTCCAGATTCCAGAATTGGAGAGTGCTGCCGGGCCGCTTGGTGAAGGGGCGAAATCTTGAATCTGGAGACGCGACCCTGTTCTTTCCTTGCAAAGGAGACGTGCGACAGGCAAAGCGTAAGTCTCGGGAAACAAACAACGCGTCGAACTAGAGGCTGAAGGCTCCCTTTTTTCGCCGGAGCGAAAAAAGTCGCCTCAGCATGAACGTTGGGCATCGAAACAAGGAGCAAATCATGGAAGGCGAGAATCTGGTTCTGCTGAACATAATCATGGGGATCCTCATATTCGGGGTGCTTCTACCTCTTGTTGTCGCGTTTTATCTTCTGCCGTCCATTGTGGCGAGATTGCGACATCACCCAAGCAAAGGAGCCATCTTCGTGACGAACCTGTTCCTCGGATGGACCATTCTGGGCTGGATTATTCTCTTGTTTTACGCGTTCAGCAGCGGCACCAGTGCGCACCCCTCCCAAGTGACCAATGTCAATGTCAACCAAAACGTCGGTCCCTATGACCGGAGATGAACAAAACTACTGCCCAACCATTGCCTTCACCCTACTCGGAATCCGCTTCGCGGCTTCCGAGATGGTGAGGCCTGAACGTCATCAGCCGGTCGTCCCGCAGCGGATGTGAGCGGGCGGGGTGTGGGCGGCGATGACGATGGCAGCGGCGATGAGGACCAGGTTCTTGATGATGTATTGTCCTTCCATGGTCAATTGATACGGGAAGCGGACGTAGCAGTCGGCGGGCAGAACGACCAGCGGCATGAATGCGCCGACCATCTGGATCGCCATGAGCGTCAGCGCGAGGCGGATCAGCGGGCGATAAAGGAAGCAGATGCCGATGGCGACTTCCCACCAGCCGAGAATGATCAGCATTGCGTCCCCGGAAACCGGCATCCACGCCACAGTCTTGCGTACCAGCGGCTCCGCCGGGCTCATGCCGAACGGCTTCAGCACGCCGAACCAGATGAATACGATCGCCATCGAGATGCGCAGCAGTAGAACCCCGTACCGCTCCATCCAGGCTTGCGCGCGCCGATCCAACTCCAAAAGCCAACCCATGTCTCCCGCCCCGTGTTGTTCGTAAAAAGGTACGCGAAAATGGACGGACTTCAACCGGCGGGAGCAGAATCGGGCGGCCAGGGCCAGGCTACTTCACCCGGACGCGGTAGAAGCGGGCGGCGGCACTGTTCGTGTCGGTCACGCCCAGGCGCGCGCCGGTTCCATTCGTTTCCATGAGCGGCTGCCAGGCGGGCGGGGCAAACTGCTCAGTGTATTCAACGATGTTCGTGAGACCCGCGGCGCTGTTCCATGAAATGAGATGGCCGGACGGACTGTTTGAAACGGCGACCTGCATGAACGAGACGTCGCAATAGATGAGCTGGCTGTAGGCCGGAATGTTGGTTCCTATATAATTCACGGGCAGGTTGCTGAAGGAGCCGCCGGCATCTACATACCCGTTGCTGTAGCTCATCGAGTTCCAGGCGGAGATCATGTTTGCGGGGTCCGACAAGACGCGCGCAAACACGGTGAACCCGCCGTTCTGGTTGTCCAGATTCACGGAATTATCGGCAAGGTTGATGAAGAACTGCGAGGTGGCGGAATCCGGATCGCCCCCGACTTTTGCCATGGCGATGGTGCCCCGCACATTGGAATAGAAAGGGCCAACGCCGAATTCATTGGTGATGGCTCCGAAGTGGGGAACAGCTTCAATGTTGCTGCCGGCCGCGTTTACACGAAAACCGCCCCCCTGCATGACAAATCCGGGCATCAGCCGGTGAAGGAACATGTTGGAAAAAGAGCCCGATTCGACCAGGCGCATAAAGTTGGAGACCGTTACAGGTTTTTCGTCGTCCAGCAATTCCGCTTCAATGAAAGCATTCATGGCATAGCCGACAATCCTTAGCCGGACAAAGGTTCCGGAGCGGGCGTTTCCTGCAAGCAACAACGCTGCGGCACCCATCAGTAGTAGTCTCGGAAACAACCGCATGCCTTGGTCCTACGGATAAGTCAGCGTCCCCTGGAACACATGCTCGGCGGGGCCGGTGAGCGTAACGTTGCGGGCGCCTTCGCCGGCGAGCTCGCAATTCACTTCGAGCACGTCACCGCTGGCAGCGGTGATTCTCGCGGGCGGGCGAACGAGTCCGAGCCGCGCGGCGATCAGGCCGCAGGCGACGATGCCGGTTCCGCAAGCGAGGGTCTCGGCTTCGACGCCGCGCTCGTAGGTACGGACGCGAAGCGAATCGGCGCCGGTTACATGAATGAAGTTGGCATTGGTTCCTGCTGGTGCGAAATCGTTGTGATAGCGGATCGCAGCGCCAAGGGTTTGAACTTCCACGCCGTCAAGATCGTCCACCGGCACGACGACATGCGGCACGCCGCTGTTGACGAAATGATAACGGATTGTTTGTCCGGCCACCTGAAGATCCCGGTTCATCCGCCAGTCTTTCGGGTCGGTCATGTTCAAGCGGACCTGGTGGCCGATGATCTCCGCGCCGACGCGGCCGGCGACGGTATCGAACTGCATGTGCGCGGGAGCGATACCGAGTTCATGGGCGAGTCGCGCGACGCAGCGCGCGCCGTTTCCGCACATCTCGACCTCGCCGCCATCGGGGTTGAAAAAGCGCATGCGGAAGGCGGCCTGTTTGGACGGCTGAATGAGAATGGTGCCTTCCGCGCCGATCCCGGTGCGGCGCGCCATGATGGACGCCAGCCATTGCCGGTTGTCGGCGGGAAAGGTTTGCGCGCGATCATCCACGAGGATGAAATCGTTCGCTGCGCCGTGCATTTTCCAGAAAGCCGTTTGCATATGGTGCTCCAGTAGTCTGTCACAATATGAAGCCCCGGGCGAAAGACTGCAATCAGAAGAAGTGTTGGAACCGCGAATTAACGCGAATTAACGCGAAAAAGGCAGATGCAACCGCCCATCCTGAGAGATAATTCATTGCTTTCGTATTCGCGATAATTCGCGGTTCCCTTTTTCGCATTTGATTGGACGGCGGCGCGTTCCCACCGTAGATTGGGTGTGTTAACGGACATGAAAATTGTTGTTCTTGATGGATATACATTGAATCCCGGGGATTTGTCCTGGGATGGATTCAAGAAGCTCGGCGAGCTGGTGGTCTATGACCGGACGCCGCCGGAGAAGGTGGTTGAGCGCGCGACCGACGCAGAGGCGGTCCTGACCAACAAAACACGGTTGAACCGCGAGATCATCCGGAAACTGCAGGCGCTGAAATACATCGGCGTGCTGGCTACGGGATATGACGTGGTGAACATTCAGGATGCCGCGAAGCGCGGGGTTATCGTGACCAACATCCCCAACTACGCCACGGCATCTGTTTCCCAGCATGTCTTCGCGATGATCCTGGAGCAGACCAATCATGTATCCGCCCACGCGCATTCCGTTTACAAAGGGCGGTGGCAGCGCTGCCCGGACTTCACCTACTGGACGCATCCGATCCGCGAACTCGACGGCCTGACGATGGGCATTCTCGGCCTCGGGCGCATCGGATCAAAAGTGGCGCGGATGGCGCAGGCGTTCGGCATGGAGGTGATTGTTCACACCGAGGATCCGCCGAAACCGATGCCGGAAGGAATGAAGCTGGTTTCGATGGAGGAGCTTTTCAAGCGCAGCGATTTCCTCAGCCTGCATTGCCCGCTCACCGCCCAGACGGAACATATTATCAATGCTTCCCGGCTGGCGATGATGAAGCCGACCGCCCTGTTGGTGAACACGGCGCGCGGGGGCTTGATTGACGAGAAGGCTCTGGCGGAGGCGCTCAAGAAGAAGCAGATCGCGGGCGCGTTGCTTGACGTGCTCACGCAGGAGCCGCCCGACAAAAAGAACCCGCTGCTTACGGCGCGCAACTGCTGGATCACGCCGCATCAGTCCTGGGCGTCCCGCGCCGCGCGCGAGCGTTTGATGGCGATCGCCGTGGAAAACCTGCGCGCGTTTCTGGATGGACATCCGGTCAATATCGTCAACGGACTCGATATCCGTGCGCGCGGCTAACCCGCATTTCTCAAAAGAAATTCGGCAATATCTAAATGCTAATCCCTAAATCCTAAACAATTCGCAATATACAGACGCTTGAAATCGCAATTAACATCGCTGACCAGTTCCCGCGCGGCGTTTCGATTTTCGGTCATTTTGTTTTTTGCGTTTGTTTAGAGTTTAGGACTTGGGAATTAGGATTTTATGTCCCTTGCAGAAAAGTTTGCGAGAAATCCGCGCTAGCTCTTCGGCTGTGGTTTGCGGTGGAAGGACATATGGCGCACGTCCTCCACGATAAGGTAGAGCGAGGGGACCAGCACAAGGGTGATGGCGGTGGAGAACAGGATGCCGTAACCGAGCGAGAGGGCCATGGGGATCATGAACCGGGCCTGGCGTGAGGTTTCGAAGATCATCGGGGCCAGTCCGCCGAACGTGGTCAGCGTGGTGAGCATGATCGGCCGGAAACGTCGCACACCGGCAGCGGTGATCGCGTCATGAATGCTCAGCCCTTCCGCCCGCTGGCGGTTCGCGTAGTCAATCAGCACCAGCGCATCGTTCACGACGACTCCCGACAGCGCCACAATGCCCATGAGGCTCATGATGCTCAGGCTGTAGCCCATGATGAGGTGACCGATCACCGCGCCGACGATGCCGAACGGGATGCTGACCATGATGATCAGCGGCTGGGTATAACTCCGGAAGGGGATGGCCAGCAGCCCGTAGATGGCCAGCAGCGCGAGGATGAATCCGGTCTTCAGGCTGGCGAAGCTGTCGGTAAAATCTTTCTGGCGGCCGGTGAAGTCGTAGTTCAAGCCGGGATATTTCTGGCGGAGCTCGGGCAGCGCGCTCGCGACGAGGGCTTCCTGGATGCGTGGCGTTTCGCGGGGCGGATTCACATTGGCCGTCACGTTTACCGTGCGCGCGCTGTTGCGGCGGTTGATCACGGTATACGCGCGGCCTCGCACCACATCTGCGACCTCGCGCAGCGGGACATCGGTACCCGCCGGTGTACGGATGAGCAGGGCTTCGATGTCATGTTCCGACACGCGTTCCGATTCCGGAAGCCGGACCATGACTTTCACTTCGTTGCGGCCGCGCTGCTGGCGCAGGGCTTCGGCGCCGAAAAAAGCGCTGCGAACCTGGGCCGCGACGCTCTCCGCTGTCAATCCGAGCGCAAGCCCTTCAGGGCGCATGCTCAGGTTCAACTGCTCCTTGCCCGCGGCGAATCCCGGATCAATGTCGGACACAATCGGGAACGTTTCGAGCGCTGCTGCAAGGTCCGCGCTGGCCCGCCCGAGCACGTTGTTGTCAGGATGAGTAATCTCAACGGTCAGGGACGCGCCGGAGCCGGGGCCGCCGCGGTCGGATTCGAAAACCAGCGCGTCCAATCCCTGGATCCGGCCGGTTTCCTGCCGCCAGAGCTCGGCAAACCGGCGTGTGCCGACGGGTCTTCTATCCGGATGCGGCAGGTATGCGCGTACTTCGACCACGTGGCTTCCGCCGACGCCTTTATAGTCCCTGCCGATTTCGGAATAGATGCCGGTTATAACCTCCTTGTCGCTGCCGGTCTTCTCCACGACGGCGCGGGCGGCAGCTTCCAGCCGGTCGCGCACGGCCATGGTTCTTTCCACGGGCACGCCATAGGGCAGCACAGCGGTGACCACCGCAAAATCGGACTCCACGCGCGGCATGGCCTCGATGCCCATTCGACCGCTCTGCACGTAGCCAATGGTAAGGGTCAGAAGTGCGATAGCGCCGGCCAGCGTGAGATAGCGGTGTTGCAACACGTGTTCCAGCAGCGGGCCATAACGCCGCCGTACCATGCCGCTGAACCAGCGACTGAACTTCTGTTGTCGCGCATGCAGCCGCGCACGCAGGCCGTCTCGCAACGGCCCATGCACGTGCCCGAGATGCGAGGGAAGCACATAAAGACATTCGATCAAAGATATCGCGAAAACGGTCACCACGACCGCGGGAATCACGCGCCAGATCTTTCCGATGGTGCCGGGGATGAGGAACAAGGGAAGGAACGTGACGATATTGGTCAATACGCTGAAGACCACGGGCATGGAGACGTTCTGCGCGCCCAGCGACGCGGCCTTGAGAAACGGCATGCCGCGCTCGTGGTATTCGTAGGTGTTTTCGCCGACAACGATGGCATCGTCCACGACGATGCCCAGCGCTATAAGGAACGCGAACATGGAAATCATATTGATGGATACATCGAATGCAGGCAGGAACAGCATCCCCCCAAGAAATGAAATGGGGATTCCCATCATCACCCAGAAGGCCAGCCGCGCCTCGAGGAACGCGCCCAGCAATACGATTACCAGCGTCAACCCGATGGCCCCGTTTTTCAGCAGCAGCCGCGCGCGCTGGCGGTAGATATCCGACCAATCGTTGCGGACTGAGAGTGTAACCCCGGGCGGAAGTTCCTGCTGTATTTCCTCTACGGCCTTCAAGGCGGCCTTCGCGACACTGATCGGTGTTTGGCGGCCGATCCGGTACACTTCGATCTGGATGGCCAACTCACCGTTGAAGGTGGCGAAGCGGTCCGTCTCCACGAATTCGTCGCGAATCTCTGCAATGTCGCCGAGCAGAACCGGAGTGCCGTCGGGTGGGTTAACGATGGGTATTGCGGCGAATTCGCGGCCGAAGTCGCGCCGGTCTTTCATGCGGATCAGGATTTCGCCGCCTTCGGTCTTGACTCCGCCGCCCGGCAGTTCGAGGGCCGATTGCCGGAGCGCGCGGGACACGTCGGCGAGGGTCAGGTTGTATTCGCGAAGCTTGTCCCTCGAAATGGCCACGGCGATTTCAAGGGCCCTGACGCCGCTGAGTTCGACCAGTGTGATCTCCGGATCCTGCAACAAGCGGGCCCGGACCTGCTCGCCCAGTTCGCGCAGCGTTTTTTCGGGGAGATTTCCGCTGAGCAGGAGGTTGACGACTTCGCGCTTGCGCGCGGCGAGGCTGACCTGTGCCCGCTCCGCCTCGCCGGGGAACGTCGTGATGCGATCCACTTCCTGCTGGATGTCCTGGTACACCTTGGAGCGATCGGCCCCGAGCATGAGTTCCGCGCTGATGCTTCCAAAGCCTTCGCCCGCGCGCGAAGTCACTTCTTCCACGCCGTCCACGCCGCGGATCGCTTCTTCGACAGCCAGGATGATGCCCTGTTCCACTTCTTCGGGGCTGGCGCCGGGGTACGCGACCGACACATTGACCACGTCCAATTCAAAGTCCGGAAAGACTTCCTGTTTGATGTTGAGAAAAGCGATGAAGCCGCCCACCAGCAGGATCAGCATCAGCAGGTTGGCCGCAACCGGATTGCCGGCCATCCAGGCAATGGATCCGCGTTTTTCGGTCCTGTCGGAAAGATCGGTCATTGTTTGTGCGCCTCATCGGGTTTTTCGATGCCGGATACGGTGAGCGGGTGTTCTTCTTCCAGCCTCATACCGGGAACCGGCG
This sequence comes from uncultured Verrucomicrobiota bacterium, assembly GCA_964617565.1. GTDB lineage: Bacteria > Verrucomicrobiota > Kiritimatiellia > CAIQIC01 > JAGNIJ01 > JAKJGV01. The sequence continues at coordinate 19,025 of CAZTYH010000044.1, read as the reverse complement.
CGGCGATATCCGACACAACAACAAGGTCGCCGTCCGCCAAGCCGTCGTTGATCAGCACGGTATCCGTATTTCTCCAGAGGATACCGACCGGCCGGATTTGCAGCCGCTCATCAACCATGAGCCAGACAGTGGCTCCGTCATGAATCGCCGGGCTGGGCAGCCGGAATACGTCCTCCACGGCAGGGCCTTCGATTTCCACGCGCACATAGGAGCCGAGGAGTAACGGGATGTCGTTTTGCGGGCGGGTCGTGACGTCGAGCGGGTCACGTACCGAGAGTAAGAGCTGCGCGAGCCGCCCTTTCGATTCAAGGTCCGGCCTGACCTCGAGGACTCGACCTTCCCACACCGATTCTGAACGGATACCACCCGCAGGGCGGACCTTTACTTTCGCTCCGTCATTGCCCTCGACATCCGGGCGCGTGATCCACTTCAAGTGATCCACGGGGATGGTTGCCTCGATCCAATACTCATCAGTGCCCGCGAGCCTCCCGAGTTGCGTTTGCGTTGAGACTTGCTCGCCGATATCCACATCGCGCGAAATCACCACGCCATTGAACGGAGCCTTGATATGCGTTCTCGCGAGATCCAGTTCTGCGCGTTCGAGGGCGGCCTTGGCGGATTCCAGTTTTGCCTCCGCGCTCTTCAGGTGCGGTCCTCTCAGCGCCAGGGCCTCATCGAGCGGTGTGGCCGCGTCGCGGTTTTCGATCAGGCTCCATTCATGGCGGGCGATGTCCTGTTGTCCGAGTTCCAGTTTATGGGCGAGTTCCGCCTGCGCGAGTTCCGCCTTGCGTGTTTCCGCAACGAAGCGGTAATCGCTGTCATCAATCCGCAGCAGTTCATCCCCGGCTTCAACCCGGCCGCCGGATATGAAACGCGGATTGATCCAGACTACTTCGCCGCCGACGCGTGGCGTGAGCGCGATATGCTGGGCGGGCGTGACCGTTCCTGCCGCCCGCAGAACCAGGGGTTCCGCCACGGACTTCATCGTCATTAACGTGACCTGCGTGATGCGTTCTCCGGGTGGCTGCCTGCGCGCGGTCGGCTTGGTTTTGACCATGACGACGGCGACGAAAACGGCGAGCAGGATAATGACGGACGGCAAGAAGAAGAAAAGCACCTTGTGGGGTTTCTTCGCCGCGATTGATTCGTCGTGCTGATCCGAATTGTTCATGTTCACCCTTTATTGCTTCTTGGAAATTTCCGTTGCCAGGCGATCCGCCTCTTCCGAGGTCCACCGTCCGCCGAGCGCCCTATAGAGCGCGACGCGTTGCACGAGCAGTTCACGGCGTCCCGAGAGCACACTGCGTTCGAGCCGCTGCACGGACGCCAGCGCCGTAAGCACGGGCAGGTAATCGCTTGCGCCCTTCATGTAGCGTTTTTCCGATTCACGCAGCGCGTCGCGCGCAAAGGCGAGTTGCCGTTCCAGCGCCGCGAGTTGTTCGCGCTGCTGGGTTTCACGGGCCAGCGCGTTTTCAACCTCGCCGAAGGCGGTGAGTACGACGCGGCGAAATGCCGCGAGACGCTCGTCCGTTATCGCACGGGTGCGGTCCAGTTCTGCGGAGCGGCGGCCGCCGTCCAGCAGCGGCGCGGTCAGCCCGGCCGCCAGGTTAAGAATCCAGTTGTCGAAAAGCGTGTCCAGCGAATCGGAGTTGTATGCCGCCTTGCCGGTAAGGCGGATGGCGGGAAGGCGATCGGCGCGTGCCACGCGCACGGCCGCTTCCGCCGCCTCAAGCCGGTCGAGTGCCGCGCGGATGTCCGGGCGCTTCTCCAGCAGATCTGCCGGCAGGCCCAGCTCCGGGACCTCCGGCAAAGACGGCAGGGCGGATTCCGAAAGCGCGAGGGGTGTGCCGGCTGCGCGCCCAATCAACAGCGCCAGTTGGTTGCGCAGCACGCGGGCTTCGGCGCGTGATTGCGGAATCAGTGCTTCCGTGGAGGCCACGATCTGTTCCTGTTGATAGATATCGAGCGCGATGGCCTGGGCCTTGAGTTGTCTTAATTTAAGCAGGTCGAGCTGCCGCGTGTTTGTTTCCAACTGTCGTTCGAGTAGTTCGATCTGCGCATCCTGCTCGAGGATTCTCAGCCAGGTTTCCGCAACATTTCCGGCGAGCGTGGCCGCCGCGGCTTCGAGGTCGCGGCGCGACGCTTCGGCCTGTTTCAGGAAGGTGCGGCGGCCCTGCCGCACGCGGCCCCAGAGATCGAGTTCATAGCTCGCGGCCAGTCCGAGCGAATATTCATGGGTCGTGTTGTCCGCCAGGCCATCGTTTGCGCGAACGCGGCTGACGCCGGCGCCCGCCGTGGCGGAAAGGTCCGGCAACAACGCCGCGCCCGCTTTACGGGCTTCGGCAACCGCCTGGCGCAGGCGCGCCTCGGTTTCGGCGATGGTCAGGTTCTGCGCGAAAGCTTGTGCCATCAGGTTTTCCAGGTCGCGGCTGCCGAAATCGAGCCACCAGCGATCCGGTGACTGCACTCCTGCCTCCGCGCGACTGTATTGTTCCGGCAGTGAGGCTTTCGAAACATCCATTGCGGTGGGGCGGGGCGAACGGCAGGAAGAAAGCAGCACGATTGAGAGTACCAGCGGCAAAAAGGTTGTGAGCGATCGCCTCATCGGATCATTCCTTTCCCTGTCTGCGCTCGCACGCCCTTCAATCCTGCCATAACAAAAGTTTCTATCTGTGCCACCACGGTCTCCACCTCATCCTTCGTTGGACGCTTTCCATGGAACATGCGTTCACGCGCATGTTTCATAAGGTTCAGGATAACATACTGGCTGTGAATGCTGCTGCAACACGCGCGCACCTGCAATTCCGTGGCCTTGCCTCCCAGCAGCGCGCCCACGGCTTTTTCCATTTTAGTGAAAAGCGGACGCAGGTATTTATCCCGAAGACGCATGGTGATCGCTGACGGCGCGGCCATTTCCTTTTGCATGATCCTCGGGAAGAAGCCGCCCGGGCCGTCATCAAAGACCGCGAGCACACGGGCGCGGATGTGCGCGCGCAGCCATTCTTCCGCGGACGCGCCCTCGCGTCCTGCGACTCCATACGCTTTCTGGCTGACGCTCAGCGCGTAACGCCAGACCTCTTCGTAAAGGTCGGCCTTGCTCCCGAAATAATAGTTCACGGCCGCGATATTGGCCCGGGCGTCGCGGCAGATCTCCGCGATCGTCGCGTCGCGATAACCTTCGCGCGCGAAAATACGAGACGCGGTCTCGATCAACTTCTTCCGGGTCTGGGTAGAACGGGCCATATTCACGCTCATATTCAAATGAACGTTTGAAATATACATTTTATTGCATGGCCCGTCAACTGACTGGCCGAAAAAGCGGCCGGAGCGACGGCAGGCCCAATCTGCGGGGCGGTGCTTTTCATCCCGCACGCTTCGGCATGGGAGGGATTGACCGGCATGAATGACCGCGATAGCCTTGCGCGATGAAGCCCGGTCAAACAGGATGGGGGTGAGAAAATGGCCCGCAAAAAGAGTCAACTGACGGATGCGCAGAAGGCCCGGGCGCTGGAGGGGCTTCATCGCGACGTGGAGCGGCGGCAGAAAAGCTATCGCGAGCGGGCGCTGGCGATGTTTCCGCATGTTTGCGCGAGTTGCGGACGTGAGTTCGAGGGCGCGCGATTGCGCGAGCTGACTGTTCATCACAAGGATCACAACCACGACAACAATCCGCCCGACGGCAGCAATTGGGAGCTGCTCTGCATCTACTGTCATGACCACGAACACGAGAAGTATCTCATGGCCGGGCATGGAGGCGGAAGCGATGACGCCCAGCCGGGTGCGTCGGTGCTGTTCAATCCATTCGACAAGCTCGACGGAATCGTGAAGCCGGAAGAGAAGTAAAACCCCTCACCAACACGGGCCTCAGCCCGTGTCCGGCTTCCGCGTAAACGCGGAACTCTGACGGGTGGCTGCCGGAGTTCCGCCTTCAGGCGGAAGTCTTTTCCGGCGCTTTAGCGCCGGGTTCGGGGTGAGGGGGGCTTCGTTCGCATAAACCAATAATGCGCCTGCGGGTATATTGATAACGGGAGAGGGTCGTTTTCAGGTGTTGCGGCAGATGAAGCTGTATCTTCACTTTGTCCTGGTCTGTCTTTTTGTGCTCGGAACGCCGGCATTGGCGCGTCAGCCGGTCCCTGTTGATCTTCGCACGGAGCAAGCCCGCGCGGCGACCGTTGAAGCTCTTGCTCGCGATGCGGCGGAGCGTAAGAAGGAGGCGCACACCGTGGCGAGGGCGAGGGGATGGGCGGTGCGCGGGATCACTCCTGCCGGTCGTGTCTTTGAACTGATGGCGCTGGATGAGCATGGACATCCCCTCTATTACAGCACGATGAATGCGACCGCGGCCGTTTCAACCGCGGCCAACCTGGTGCGGGATGCAAGTCCTTACAATGTGCTTGGAAGCAACCTGATTGTCGGCATATGGGATGGAGGCGCCGTTCGCACCAACCACCAGGAGTTCGTTTCTCCTAACCGAGTGTTTGTAAAAGATGGAAGTGCCTATCTTAATCATGCCACTCATGTGGGAGGAACACTCGGAGCCAGGGGGGTTGTGGCCGCTGCGATGGGAATGGCGCCGGCCGTTGTGGTCCACTCCTACGACTGGACAAGCGATCAATCTGAAATGGCTGCTGAGGCAGCAACGGATCACAACCAGACAAACCGGATTTATATCTCGAATCACTCCTACACGTACCTGGCTGGATGGGAACAGGGTAATTACTCGGGATATGACGGATGGCACTGGTTCGGATATGATCTTGCCGAACGCGAGGCGCGTTCCTTTGGACAATATGACAGTTATGCCCGGGCATGGGATGGGATATGCCGCCAGGCGCCTTTTTATCTCCCGTTCGTTGTGGCGGCCAATGATCGCCAGGATGGGACCCCGTCGTCGGGCGGCACGTTCCGATTCAATGGCGTGAATTATACTTTCAATCCTTCCGTTCATCCTTATGCCGACAATCACAAGCAGGGCGGCTACAACACGATTAAGTATATGGGGGTTGCCAAGAACGTCATGACGGTTGGCGCGGTTAATGACGCCATCAGTGGTGGCGTACGCAATCCCGCGGTTGCCGCGATGAACGATTTCAGTTGCTGGGGACCGACGGATGACGGGCGGATCAAGCCTGATGTTGTGGCCAATGGCGTGGTGGTCTATTCGTCAACGGCTGATGGGACGAATACCTATGCTTTATTTACAGGAACGAGCATGGCGGCTCCGAACGCGGGCGGATCGGCGCTGCTGCTTATTGAGTATTATCGAAAACTTTTTCCTGCCCAGGATATGCGTGCCGCAACCTTGAAGGGATTGATCATTCATACGGCGGATGATCTGGGAACGGCGGGGCCGGATTACATATTCGGTTGGGGGTTGATGAATACGAAGGCGGCGGCGGATCATATACTCAATCACCATGAGCAACCGGGCGCCTTTTTCATGATTGAGGATACTCTCACTGCGGCAAATCCCACAAAGAGTTATGAATTTCTCTGGGATGGAGAAAGTGCGATCCGGGCTACGTTGTCGTGGACAGATCCCGAGGGGACGGCGCAAACCGGGCTCAACTCGACGAACCGGAACCTTGTCAACGACTTGGATTTGCGAGTGATCAGCCCGGATGGCACAACGAACTTTCCCTATCTATTAAACAGGGCCAGTCCGACCAATGCCGCGACAGTCGGCGATAACCAGGTGGATAATGTGGAACAGGTCTTTATTTCCGACCCCGGAGGGATGGGCCTGTATACGCTGCGCGTGAGCCACAAAGAGTCGCTGTCCGGTGGGCCGCAGGCTTTCTCTGTTTTGTTGAGTGGAACAACAGAAAGCCTGGAGCCCAAGCTCAAGGACCTTGTGTGGAACGGAATTTCTTCTCCGCAATACACAAACATTCCCTTTGCGGCAACGATCACGGCAAAGGACAACTTCGGCGATGTGGCTGACTTTTTCTCCGGCCCGGCGGAACTTTGCGGATACGTGGCGGCAACCGGGACGATTGGTTTGAGCGACTGGCAGTGGGGCGCTCCGTTGACCACGTATTTTGAAGATGCGCGTACGCAGGTAATCTACCTGCAGAGCGAGTTGGGCGGGGCCATGAAGATTCACAGTCTTGGCCTGAACGTCCAAACCATCCCCCCGCTGACGCTGACGGCATGGACGATACGCATGAAGCATACAAAGCTCAGCGCATACTCCGCGGCGGAATTCGACGGGCCCGACAGCGGTTGGACCACGGTCTATCAATACAATGAGGCGATCAGCTCAACGGGATGGGTTTTCTTCACGTTCGACACGCCGTTTGACTACAATGGAACAGAAAACCTGATGGTTGATTTCTGCTTTAACAATTCGACATGGGCTTCAGATGGAATAGCGTACCAAACCCCGATCACCAATCGCCTGGTTTACGGCGTGTCGGACAGCAATCATGGCGATCCTCTAACATGGTCGGGTTCGAGTTCCCTTGATGCATCCACGCCCGCGCTCAGCAATCTTATTCCGAACATCCGTCTTAAAGTGGAGAGAGTCGTCGAGGTTTTACCGGCCGAAGCGGATGGCTTCACGAACGGGGTATGGACGGGTTCCGTCACGGTGAAACGAGTGGTCACGAACCTGTACATCCGGGCAGTGGCGGCGGAAAATGTCGAAGGTGATTCAAACAAGTTCAACGTGCAGGCTCAGTCCATCACCAGTCGTATTCTGACGGTCATTTCGACATATGGAACGCCCTGGCCCGCAGGGATCACCCTGACCAACGTGAGTTCAACGGTCCATGCCGTGATGGCCGGCTCACCAGCTTCGGGCGGGGACGGTGTTCGGTACGAGTGCATTGGCGCATCCGTTTCCGGAAACAACTTCACGCCGGTCACGCCGACCAACCTGACGCTGACGATCACTAACGACACGACCATCGCCTGGCAGTGGCGAACCAATTATTGGATCAGTCCATCCGCCGGCCCGAACGGGGCGGTGAATGTGACGCCGGGATGGCAGGCTTCCGGAGTGACGACGACGATCACGGCCACGGCCGATGCGTATTATCATTTCACGAACTGGACGGGTGACGTGTCGGGCGGACAGGAAATCCAGAATCCGCTGAACCTGCTCGTTAATGCGCCGAAAACCATGCAGGCAAATTTCAGGATGAACATGACAACGAGCGCGCCGGTTGCCGTACCTTACCTCTGGCTTGCCGGTTATGACATTACGGGCGACTTTGAGGATCTGGTGCTTGAGGATACGGATGAAGATGGCGCACTGAATTGGAAGGAGTTCGTCATGGATACGGATCCGACGAACCGGCTCAGCGTATTGATGTTGGATCCCCATAGATCGGGCGGCGGCAGCTACCTGTTGCGTTGGTATGCAAGCACGGGGCGGGTTTACGCTCTTTATATGGGCACTAACCAGCCGGGGGTCATCACCAATGAATTGTTCACTGAGTGGCGGCCAGGCATGACGGGAACGGCCACATACACCGACGCCGTGCATTCGGCGAAACAGCGCATCTATTATCGAATCAAGGTTACCCTGCCGGAGGAGTAATCTTCCTCTTCACTCTCGCAACACGTCGCGGCCGCGATCCGTTGTGAGAGTAAAAGATGGCCTGCGCCTAGCCTGTGCCTTTCTCCATCAGGTACTTCCAGTATCGCCTCGGCATGTTCTGTCGCTGAAGGCGCGGGTTGCTTCGTTCCGTGATGGCAACCTTGTCATAAAACGCGCGCCATAAACCCTGAACTTCCCCTTCATCGTCGCTCAGTTTCACGGCGGGGATGGCCTTGTCCTCTCGCTCTTCCAGGTTTGATCCGTCCCAAAGCACAGCCAGGCCGCGCCGGACGTCGTGGATCATCCAGCGCTCGCGCGGCATGCGTTTTCGGAAGTGAAACGAAATCGGCACGATGACGTTGTGATCCGGTTCGAGCGGACCCCATAAAATTCCTTGTTCCGTGTCCCGGAAGCGAAGCAGTCCTTTCAGCCGATGAATTTCTCCTCCGACCCTGCGCGCCACATCGCTGATGCATCGAACCGCGCCGTTTGCATGGTAGGAAAGCACCCCTTCTCCGTGCCGGAACGCCAGCTCGATAAAATCGAACAGCGGCATTTCCAGGTCCGGCAACTCGGAAAGTCCGACGTACGTCACGACCCGTGCTACACCGGGCGACACTTTCTCGCGCAGGCTGCGCAGCAATCTTTCTG
>CAZTYH010000044.1:0-10728 GCA_964617565.1 uncultured Verrucomicrobiota bacterium | reverse complement strand
ACCCGTGCTACACCGGGCGACACTTTCTCGCGCAGGCTGCGCAGCAATCTTTCTGCGCGCACCGGGTCGGTTGAGACCTGGGCCGTCGTTCCGAACAAGTTCATCTGCGCCTGCGTGGCGGGGGTGATGCTTTCCGGCCGCTCGCCCGATTCGTGTTGCAACGCGATCGTGGTCAAGAGTCCATCGAAAGAGTCGTCGTAAAGCCAGGCCTTCATACGGCGAACAATTCCGGTTGCGATAAACCGGCCACGGGTACTTGCCGCCTGAGCGCAGGAATCAACTGCTGCCGGATAAGCGATTCGGTAATCCCTCCGCCCGGCGCGTAACGGCCCTGGCAGGTCACGAAGAACTGCGCGCGCTTGACCACCACGCCGAGCTTGGCCAGGTCTTCGGAGCGCACAGCGGAGAATCGGCGCGTGGCAAGTATCCGTCCCGCCGATTTGAAGCCGATGCCCGGTACGCGCAGCAGTGTTTCGTAGTCCGCTTTGTTCACCTCGACAGGAAACCGGTGCAGGTTGCGCAGCGCCCACGCCGTTTTGGGGTCGAACTCGCGGTCGAGAAATGCATCGGCGCCGGTCAGCAATTCTTCCGCATCAAAACCATATAATCGTACCAGCCAGTCGGCTTGATAGAGCCGGTGTTCGCGCAACAGGTCCGGCTTTTTCTCCGGGTCGGGCAGTCGCGAATCCGCGTTTACAGGCATATAGGCGGAGTAGTAGACGCGTTTCAGGCGGTAGCGCCGATAAAGCGCTTCGGAGAGGCGGAGGATCTGCTGATCGCTTTCCGGGCTTGCGCCGACGATGAGTTGCGTGCTTTGTCCGGCTGGAACAAATGACGGGATGCGCTTGTGCTTTTTCCGCTCCACGCGGTTTTCCGCGATGCCCTGGTTGATGCAGCCCATCGGCAGAAGGATGTCCTCCTTTTTTTTGCCAGGGCACAACGCGCGCAGCGAGGGCTCGGAAGGGAGTTCGATATTCACACTCAGCCGGTCCGCCAGCAGGCCCGCCTTTTGAATCAGTTCGAGACTTGCCCCCGGAATGGCCTTCATGTGGATGTATCCATGGAAATGGTGTTCCATGCGCAACTTTTCCATCACGCGCACCAGTTGCTCCATCGTGTAATCCGCATTGCGAATGACGCCGGAGCTGAGAAACAGTCCCTCGATGTAGTTGCGACGGTAGAACTCCATCGTCAGGGTCGCCACTTCATCCGGCGTGAACGCCGCGCGCGGCACGGGATTGCTGACCCTGTTCATGCAGTAGGCGCAATCGTGAATGCAATGGTTCGTGAAGAGAATCTTCAGGAGAGAGATGCAGCGGCCGTCATCCGACCAACTATGGCAGATGCCCGATCGTGCGGCGTTGCCAAGGCCGCCATCAACATTTACACGGCGGCTGGCGCTGGAAGAACACGACACGTCGTATTTGGCGGCGGCGGAGAGAATTTCCAGCTTTTCGATCAACGTCATGGCGTCTCTATTGTCCTCTTTTCCGGTTCTTGTGCAATAGAGATTCGGCGACGGAGGCCCGGCGCCCCCCATGGGTTTGAATTATGCGCCTGAAGGCGGCAGGCCTTGCCGCTCTCTCAGCTGCTCCATCCCACTGTTTACAGGACCGGGGGGCCTCTATATACTCATTCGTTCACTTTCGCCGGGCCGTGGAAAACGAAGCCCGAGGAGGATTATTATGGCCGAAGAACTTCAGCATTTGATTGACCGGATTAAACAGGAAGGTGTTGAAACCGCGGAGCAGCAGGCGACGCAGATCATTGCCAAAGCCAAGGAAAAAGCGGCGGCGATCGTAAAAGAAGCCGAGCAGAAGGCGAAAACCTACCTGGAAGACGCCGAACGCAATTCGGAAGCCTTCACCCAGCGCAGCACAAAAACGCTCGAACAGGCGGCCCGCGACCTCCTGATCAGCGTCGGGCAGGGAGTGGAGAATATCCTGGCCGATATCGTCGCCGAGTCGGTCGAGAAAGCGCTGAGCATTGAAGTCTTGAAGCAGATGCTCGTGAAAATGGCGGAAGCGTACGCGGCGCGGCAGGGGAATGAGAGCCGGATTAATCTGCTGATCAGTCCACAGGACAAGGAAGAACTGATCCGTTACTTCGCCGAGCAGTACCGCCAAAAGCTCTTGAGCGGAGTGGAAATTCACGTGGACAACGAAATATTCAAGGGCTTCAAGGTATCGTTCGTGGAGGATCACGTCTATCACGACTTCACCAAGGAAGCGATTGCCGAGTCATTGACCAATTTCCTGCGGCCGCAGCTTGCGGAGATTGTGCATCGTGTCGCTCAGCAGGATTCGCAAGCGGACAAGGACGCGAAAAAATGAGCGCCTATTACCTCGTAGCATCGTTGCCAACCCTGGTGTTGGGCGATCCCCCGCCGTTTTCGCGGCAGGAGATGCCCACCCGTTGCGCCAACATGCTCAGCGAGGAAGAACTTGTCGAACTGCAGCTTTTCCTGGAAGAGCGCGAGTCAGAATGCACCTCTGATTTCGTGCGGCGGTGGCATCATGCGGATACACAGATTCGCAACGCGGTCGCGCGTATTCGTGCGGGCAAGCTGCAGGCGGAAGCGAGAAGCTATTTGCGTGATCACGAGGGGTTCGATGTTTCGCTGGAGAAGGCCGTCACCGACGCCTATGCGCGGGCGAATCCGATGGAACGCGAACAGGCGCTGGATCGTTGCCGCTGGCACGTACTGGACGAACTGGTGTTGAGTGATCCGTTCGAGTTTTCCGCGGTGCTTGCATGGGCCATGAAGCTGCGGCTGGTTGAGCGATGGGCGTCGCTGAACGATGAAGATGGCCGCAAGAGCTTTGAGAAGTTGATTGAACAAGCCATGAAAACCGGCGATGAAGGCGAGCCTTCAAGTAATGACGGGCCGGTGGCCTGAAACGACGGAGCGGGTGGAAGATCATGAAGAATACAGGACGAATCGTAGGCGTTAACGGAAACCTCCTGACCGTGGAGTTTGACTCGCCGGTGATCCAGAACGAGGTAGGCTACGCGCATCTCGGCGATACCCGCCTGAAGAGCGAAGTGATTCGCATTCGCGGCCGCTACGCGGAGCTCCAGGTGTTCGAAGACACGACAGGGCTTCAGGTCGGCAACGCGGTGGATTTTACGGGTGAATTGCTGGCCGTTGAACTCGGGCCCGGCCTGCTCACGCAGATTTACGATGGGCTGCAGAACCCGCTGCCGAAACTGGCGGAGCAGTGCGGATTCTTTCTTCAGCGCGGAACCTATCTCCCGCCGCTGGATCGCGAGCGTAAGTGGAAGTTCACGCCAAAAGCAAAATCCGGCGAGACGGTGATTGCGGGCGACGAACTGGGGTCGGTGCCTGAGGGTATTTTCAAGCATCGTATCATGGTGCCTTTCGGGTGGCGCGGCAAGTTCACGGTCAGGGAAGTGGCCGCCGCGGGCGATTACGCGATCGAACACGTGATCGCGAAGCTGGCGGACGAGCACGGCGAAGTGCGTGAAGTAAAAATGGTTCAACGCTGGCCGGTGAAAATTCCGATTCGCGCATACAACGAGCGCCTGCGTCCGGTGAAGCCGTTGGTGACGAAGGTGCGCATTGTGGACACGTTCTTTCCTGTGGCGCGCGGCGGAACCTACTGCATTCCGGGTCCGTTCGGCGCGGGCAAGACGGTGTTGCAGCAGATCACCAGCCGTCACGCGGACGTGGACATCGTGATCGTAGCCGCGTGCGGCGAACGCGCGGGCGAGGTGGTGGAAACGCTGCGCGAGTTTCCCGAACTGACGGACCCTCGAACCGGCAAAAGCCTCATGGAGCGCACGCTGATCATCTGCAATACAAGCTCGATGCCTGTGGCCGCCCGTGAAGCGTCGGTCTATACGGCCGTAACGATTGCGGAATATTACCGGCAGATGGGCTTGAACGTTCTGTTGCTGGCCGATTCAACCTCCCGATGGGCGCAGGCGCTGCGCGAAGTGTCGGGCCGTCTCGAGGAAATCCCGGGCGAAGAAGCGTTTCCCGCGTACCTGGAGTCCGTGATCGCCGCGTTTTACGAGCGCGGCGGCGTGGTGAAACTGAACGACGGCAGCGAAGGGTCTGTCACCATCGGCGGAACGGTGAGCCCCGCGGGTGGTAATTTCGAGGAGCCGGTGACGCAGAGTACGCTCAAGGTCGTCGGCGCATTCCACGGCCTTTCCCGTGAGCGATCGGACGCGCGCCGCTACCCGGCGATCCATCCGCTGGACAGTTGGAGCAAGTACGAGAGCGTGGTGAACGACGAGGAGGTGGCTTATGCGCGCAACATCCTCCGCCAGGGCAACGAAGTCGCGCAGATGATGAAGGTGGTCGGCGAGGAAGGCACGTCGCTCGACGATTTCATGGTTTATCTCAAGTCGGAGTTCCTCGACGCGGTCTACCTGCAGCAGGACTCCTTCCACGACGTGGATGCCGCGACGTCCGAGGAGCGGCAGCAATATGTGTTCGGACGCATCGTGAAAGTCCTGAAAACGAAGATGACATTCAAGGACAAGGATGAGGCGCGGAAGTTCTTCCAGAACCTGACGCAGACAACAAGGGACTGGAATCGCACGCCGGCAAAATTCGGCGCGAAGGAAAAGGCGCCCGACGAAAGCGAAAGCAGGGAATTCAAGAACCTCGAACAGCGCATCGAGAAGATGATCGAGGAGGTTGCGGACTATGCATAAGGTTTATCATCGCATTGAACAGATCGCAGGCAACGTCATCACGGTGAGCGCGGACGGGGTTTCGTACCGGGAATTGGCCGAAGTGACCTCGCAACAGGGAACATCCCTTGCGCAGGTCATTCGTCTCGAGGGCGGGCGGGTGTCATTACAGGTATTCGCCGGGAGTCGAGGCATTGCCACGGATGCAAAAGTGCGCTTCCTCGGGCACACGATGCAGACGGCTTTCTCCGATGCATTGCTGGGTCGCGTTTTCACAGGCAGTGGACAGCCGCGCGACAAGGGACCCTCGATTTCGGAAAATCAGATCGAGATCGGCGGGCCGTCCGTGAATCCGGCCAAGCGCATCATTCCGCGCAACATGGTGCGCACGGGCATCCCGATGATTGACGTATTCAATACGCTGGTCGAATCGCAGAAACTGCCGATCTTCTCCGTGGCAGGCGAACCGTACAACCCGCTGCTCGCGCGGATCGCGTTGCAGGCCGAGGTGGACATCATCATCCTCGGCGGCATGGGGTTGAAGCACGACGACTACCTGTTCTTCCGTGATTACCTCGAGGAAAACGGCGCGCTGTCGCGCTCGGTGCTTTTCATTCACACCGCGGCGGATCCGACGGTGGAATGCCTCATGGTGCCGGATATTTCGCTGGCCGTGGCCGAACAGTTTGCGCTTCAGAAAAAGCGCGTGCTGGTGCTGCTGACGGACATGACGAACTTTGCGGACTCGATGAAGGAAATTGCGATCACGATGGAGCAGATTCCTTCGAACCGCGGTTATCCCGGCGATCTCTACAGCCAGTTGGCCGCGCGCTACGAAAAGGCGGTGGACTTCGATACAGCCGGCTCGATCACGGTGCTGGCGGTCACCACGATGCCGGGCGACGACGTAACGCATCCCGTGCCGGACAACACCGGGTACATCACCGAGGGCCAGTTCTATCTGCGCAACGGACGCATCGAGCCGTTCGGTTCGCTGAGCCGTTTGAAGCAACTCGTGAACAGTAAAACGCGCGACGATCATCGAACAATCATGAACACGATGATCCAGCTCTACGCCGGATTCAAGGAGACCCTGGAAAAGCAGTCCATGGGTTTCCGGATGAGCGGGTGGGATCGCAAGCTGCTGAAATATGGAGAACGGTTCGAGCGCGAATTGATGGAGTTGAGCGTGAATATTCCGCTCGAGCGCGCGCTGGACCTGGGCTGGCAAATCCTCGCCGATTGCTTCGAGCCTGCGGAAACGGCGATGCCGACGGCGCTGATAAAGAAGTACTGGCCGGAAGGCAAAGGTCAGAAATCAGAGGACAGCGATCAGAAGTCAGAGGACAAGAAAGTGCCTGCATCCAATCCCTGACAACAAATAACCAATAACAAATAACCCAATTCCCATGGCTCGCATCAAACATACGAAGACGGAGTTGAAGGCGCAGCGGGATGCCCTGCGCCGCTTCGAGCGTTACCTGCCGACGCTGCAGCTCAAGAAACAGCAGCTTCAGCTTGAGGTGCGGAATCTGGAAGCGCAGATGGAAAAGAAGCGCAGCGAGGAGAAGAAGCTTGCGGAATCACTGGCGCCGTGGATCCGTCTTTTTGCAGAACCGGTCGGACTGGAAAAGCTGTTGAAGGTGAAGGAAATACGCACGAGCGAGGGGAATATCGCGGGCGTTTCGATTCCTGTGCTCGAGGGCATTGAATTTGAGCGGTCCATGCCGGACCTGTTTCGTTCGCCTTCGTGGGTGGACGAGGGATTGGACGCGATGGAGGCTGCGATCCGGTTCCGGACGGAATTGCGGATATTGGAAGAGGAGTTGAAGGCGCTGGGCGAGGAGTTGAGAACCACCACGCAGCGCGTAAATCTTTTTGAGAAAGTAAAGATTCCGGAAAGCGCGGAAAATATTCGGGTGATTCGGATCTATCTTGGCGACGAACAAACCGCGGACGTCGTGCGCGGGAAGATTGCCAAGGGGCGTTCGGTGGAAAAGGTCAGGTCGGCATGATCGTTCCGATGAAAAAACTGACGATCCTGTGCGTCGCGTCCGCGAAGGACGAGACACTGGGCGCGTTGCGCGAGCTGGGGGTGCTGCATCTCAGCGCGATAACCCCTCCATCCGGTAAAGATCTTGATGCAGCGAGAACACACTTTGAACGGGTCAAAAGGGCGCTGGAAGTGCTGCCGCCCAAGACGCAGGCCGGGCCTTCGGGTCGGTCGGCGGAAGAAGTGGTTGAAGATATCTGGCGGCTGATTCACAAGAAAGATGAAGAACTGACCCGTAGAGATGAATTGAAGCATGAGATTCAACGGATCGAGCCGCTGGGCGATTTCGATCCGGCCTCGGTTGAGGAACTTGCAAGGCAGGGCGTGACGTTGAAGCTGTATCATGTCTCGCGCGGCGATGAGGTTGAAATACCCCCGGATGCCGTGCGCCTGGTGTTGAGCGAGGACAAAAACGGTGTGTATTTCGCCGTGGCCCGGAAGAGTGATTTGGATCTGGCGGCGAGCGAAATACGCCTTCCGGTCAAGCCCCTTCGCATACTTCGGGAATCTTTGACGCAGGTGGAAAAGAGTCTGGCTGAAATTGAAGACGGCCTGGCATCGCACGCCGGGGACTACTCCGTAGTCGCGAAAACAGTTCGCGACGCCGAGGATCAGGTGGAATATGTCGAGGCTCTGCGCGGGATGGGTGACGCGAAGGAAGTGGCCTATCTGCGTGGATTCTGCCCCGAGGATTCCGTCGAAGGCGTTCGTCAGTACGGGGCCAAGCATGGATGGGGGCTCGTGGTGGAAGAGCCGTCCGAAGAGGACAAGGTGCCCACGCTTATCCGCCTGTCGCGCTGGGTAAAACCCATCAAGGCGGTTTTCGACATGATCGGCATCGTGCCGGGCTACAGGGAAATAGATATCAGCCCGGTATTCCTGATCTTTCTCAGTATTTTCTTCGCCATGCTGGTGGGTGACGCGGGATATGGCCTCATCTTTATAGCGCTGACATGGGCCGCGAGCCGCTTCGCAAAACAGGCTCCCCGGCATGTTTTCTCCTTCCTTTATATTATGAGCGTCAGCACGGTGATCTGGGGAGTGTTGACGGGCAACTACTTCGGGTATTTCAGTCCGTCAAATCCGCTTCCTGCCGCCTTGCAGAATTTGACAGTGCCCTGGCTGGTGGATCAGAACTACAGCGACAAGCACATCATGATGCTGTGTTTCCTGCTCGGAGCGATTCAGTTGACTGTCGCGCATTTGTGGAATGCGATCCGGTTCGCGCCGAGCCTGCAATCGCTCGCGCAGATCGGCTGGGTGATGTCCACGTGGACGATGTATTTCGCCGCGCGCTTCATGGTGTTGGGCGATGCCTTCCCGCCGATTATGCTGTGGGTGCTGGGCGCCGGCATCCTGCTGATCGTGCTCTTCATGACGCCGCCGAAGAAGTTCAAGGAAGAATGGTTCAACCACGCGATTCTTCCGTTGAATATCATTTCCAACTTCACGGATGTGGTTTCGTATGTGCGGCTTTTTGCCGTAGGTACGGCCTCTTTTGCGGTAGCGAACGCGTTCAACGTGATGCTGCTTGACGGAGGATGGGGCGGATTCTTTTCCGGCCTCGTCAAGGCCATGTTCCTGTTTGCCGGGCACACGTTGAACATTGCCTTGTGCGGGTTGGGGATACTGGTTCATGGCGTGCGCTTGAACACGCTGGAATTTTCTTCGCATGTGGGTATGCAGTGGTCCGGCTTCCATTATCGGCCTTTTGCCCGGGGTGAGCAGGGCGGGGAGCCGACGGCTGTTTCAAAGTGACATGGACAAAAGTAGAACGACGATCGAAAAGGAGAAGAGATCATGGATGCAGAACTGATGACAGCGTTGGGCAAAATGGGCGGTGCGGCGGCGTTGTGCCTTTCCGCTGTGGGCTCGGCCTTGGGTGCTGGCGCGGCCGGTCCGGCTGCGGTCGGCGCGTGGAAGAAGTGCTATGCGCAGGGCAAGGTGGCCCCGTTCACGCTGGTCACGTTTGTCGGCGCGCCTCTTTCGCAGACGATTTACGGCATGATCCTGATGAACGCGATCGTGCGCATTGCGAATAGCAATCCGATGTATTGGCCGGCCTTGACCGCCGCGGGTGTTTTTGGCGGCCTCGCCATGGGGTTCTCCGCGTGGTACCAGGGCGTCAGCGGTGCGGCGGCCTCCGACGCGCTGGGAGAAACGGGCAAGGGCTTCGGCAACTACCTGATGGTGCTCGGCGTAATTGAAACCGTTGCGTTGTTTGTCATGGTGTTCGTGCAGAACGCGATCAAGGTTGTGGCGCAGGGCGGTTGAAACGATGATGGGGATCTTGTAATATGGCCCCGATTCTGACGCTGTTGGTGATTCTGACGGTTTCGATTCTGATCACGCGCGTGGTGACCACGGCGCTTGTTTTGACCGGCATGTCGCATGAAGCGGCGCGGTTTCAAGCGCGATCCGCCTTCTCCGGCGTGGGCTACACTACGCGCGAAGCGGAATCCATCGTCAGCCATCCGGTCCGCCGTCGAATCATCATGCTGGCGATGCTGTTGGGAAACATCGGGATCGCCACGGTCATGGCGACGGTGATCATGTCCTTTATCAGCACGGCGCAAGCCCCGGAACGACGATGGTTGAACGTACTGTTTCTTTTCATCGGCTTGGCGGTGCTCTGGGTGGCGGCGGCGAGCAAGCGCTTGGAGCGAGGGTTAAATCGGATTATTACGGCAGGATTGCATCGCTGGACACGACTGGACCTTCAGGATTACGTCGCCATTCTTCAACTCGAAAATGGCTATGCAGTCTCCGAGATGAAGGTGGAGCCGGAGGACTGGCTCGCGGGCAAGTCACTTCAAGAAGCGGCCTTGACCACCGAAGGGGTGCTGGTATTGGGCATCAAGAAGCCGTCCGGTTCATACCTCGGCGCGCCCCGCGGCGCCGCCCGGATTGAGACCGATGATGTTCTCATTCTTTACGCGCCGATTCATCGGTTGGAGGAGCTGGATCGTCGGCGCGCCGGACCGCCGGGTGAGATGGCGCACGAGGAAGCGGTTGCGGAGAATGTCGGGGGCGAAGGATAAGGCTCGCCCTCACCGCGATCCTTTCCCAGAGGGAGGGGAAGGGCGCGTTGAGGAAAGGATCTCTGTTCTCTCAACACCCTCTCCCTTTGGGAGAGGGTTGGGGTGAGGGAAATCATTGCCGCATTCCACTTGCGACGCGGCAAAGATATTATAACCTTACAGTGTCCGTTGAATTCACTTAACGAGGATGAGCATGAAACTTCAGCAGTTGTTTGCCGAGCGAATCGGCGGAGCGGCCTTCGGGCTCGGGAACGAGATATACAAGTTCGAAAAAATCAAGCGCGCCAAGGCGGCCGCGTTGAAGGCCCGGCCTCAGGTCGAACTGCTTGATTTCGGTGTGGGCGAGCCGGATCAGTTGGCTCCGTATCCGATTCGCGAAGCATTGAAGAAGGCTGTGGACGATCCGCGGAATCGCGGTTATGCCGACAACGGGATTCGCGAGTTCCGGGTATCCGCGGCGCGTTATATGAAAGACTTTTTCGGCGTGGCCGACTTGGATCCTGACAAGGAAATCAATCACAGCATCGGTTCGAAATCGGCGCTGGCGCTGTTGCCGCTGTGCTTTGTGAATCCCGGCGACGTGGTGTTGACGACCGTCCCCGGTTATCCCGTGCTGGCTACACATGCGCGGTATCTCGGCGCGGAAATCGTCAAGTTGCCCTTGCTCCGCGAGAACGGATTCCTGCCGAAGTTGAAAGACATTGACGCGAAAACGGCAAGGCGCACAAAGCTGTTTTACGTCAATTACCCGAACAACCCGACGGGCGCGGCGGCGACGCCTGAATTCTTCGACGAATTGATCGCTTTCGCCGAAAAGCACAACATCCTCATCGTTCAGGATGCCGCGTATGCCACGTTGATTTACGGCAAGCCAAGGCTGTCCATCTTGGGGCGGCCCGGCGGCAAGGATGTGGCTATCGAGCTGCACTCGATGAGCAAGAGCTACAACATGACCGGATGGCGGCT
>CAZTYH010000043.1:0-26549 GCA_964617565.1 uncultured Verrucomicrobiota bacterium | reverse complement strand
ATTTCGCGTTTGCTACTTCGATCGTTCCGTATTTCGCTTCGCACCAGTCGCGAAAAGCCTGCTCCGTCTCGGGATCGTATCCGTCCAGCAACCCGCTCCACAATCCGAGATAGCCATACTCGTTGCCCACGATCCAGCCGACGATCGCCTTGGAATCCTTGTACCGACCGCACACGGCCTGGATCCAACTCTCGTATGCCGCGCGCGCGCCGGGATGCTCGTAGTTGATGATGTCCGACTGCCAGCGCTCCGGATGATAAATGCCTTCCCCATCCCATTCCGGCGGATGCATCGTGTACCACTCGTCCGGGAACCAGTTCGGCGGCCACTGGTAGCCGACCAGGGCGAAGATGCGAAGGCCGCGCTGCTCGCAGGCATTGATGAAGTAATCGTAGTTTTCCCACTTGAACTGGCCCGGACCGTCCTCTTCCGCGTGCTGCCAGACGATGTCAATGCGCACGCTGTTCGCGCCCATCTTCACCATCTCGTCCAGATCGTAATCAATCTGCTCGAACGTCTGCCAGACACCCAGCGGACGATTCCATGTCTGGTAGGCTACCCCGTGCGGCACCCAGGGCTGCTCCGTTGCCGAATCGTAGAAGTATCCGTCTTGCATTGTAATGAACGCGTCCATGCCGGATACAGGCGGCGCGCCGGAAAGGATGAAAAGTGCAGACAGAAGAACAACGACTACTCGTGTTTTCATGGAATGACCCCTTCCCTGAACGTACGATTACAAATACAGACTAAACATATACCAGCATGGTTTTTTATAAAAGTCAACAAAACATTCAATAAAAACGATGCGGTTTCGTTCCCGCATAAACGATGAAATACTCCTTTAAAAGAAAGCGCATATTATCCTAATGAATACCCCTGGCAGGGGCTCTCGTTAACTCGAACAATGCTGCGTCAGAACACAATAGGAGCAAAAACATTGTACTTCTTTAGTTTGTCGCGGCCCTTGAGGAACGCCAGCTCAATCAGGAATTGGATTTCAACGATCTCTCCGCCCAAATCCTCGATCAGTCCTGCCGACGCGGCCGCCGTTCCGCCTGTTGCCAGGAGATCGTCTATCAGCAAGACCCGCGCCCCTTTCTCCAGGGCATCCACGTGAACCTGCAGCGTGGCTGTTCCGTACTCGAGGTCATACGACGCTTCGTTGGTCTGGTACGGGAGCTTACCTTTCTTGCGGATCGGAATCAGGCCCGCGCCCAGCTCATAAGCCACGGCCGAACCGAAAATGAAGCCGCGCGCCTCGACAACACACACCTTGTCAATGCGGCTTCCGCGATGGCGGTTCGCAAATGTTTCGACAGCCAACCGGAACAGCTTCGGATCGGAAAGAATAGGAGTTATGTCCTTGAATATAATGCCCTGCTTCGGAAAGTCCGGGACATCGCGAATCGCCGATTTCAGCCGTTCCACGCTCATTTCTACTCTTCCTTCCTGGCTTTCGGTTGATCGTTCTCTTCCAGCATTTCGCGCAGGCGCACGATGGCTGCGTTCTGGATCTGCCGTACGCGCTCGCGGGTGATCCGGAACCGTTTTCCCACCACCTCCAGCGTCTCCGCCTTAACTCCGCGCAGCCCGTAACGATACTTTAAAATTTCCTTTTCCCTCTTGTCGAGACGGTCAATCAGTCCCTCGATCTCCTTGCGCAACTGACGGTCGTTAATCTCATCAAAGGGCGTTTTCGCCTTGTCATCGCCGATAATATCCCCGAACTCTCCGCTGTCTTCGTCACCAATAGGAGCGTCCAGCGAAGTGGGCTTGAGTGAAAGCGTCGTCCATTGCGAAACCGTCGAGGCAGGCACTTTTAACACCTTTGCCACTTCTTCGTTCGTGGGTTCGCGACCGCTCTTCTGGGTAAGCTGACGCTGCACCTTTCGCATTTTGGCTATCTTGTCCACAAGATGCGCGGGCAAACGGATGGTTTTGCTCTGGTTGGCCAGCGCGCGCTTGATGGATTGCTTGATCCACCATGCGGCATAGGTACTCAATTTCCCGCCCTTTTTTGGATCAAAGCGCTCAACGGCCTTCATAAGGCCGATGTTGCCCTCGGAAATCAGGTCCAGCAGAGGTAGCCCATAGCGGGCGTAATCGTAGGCGATCTTGACGACCAGGCGCAGGTTGGCGCGGATCATCAACTGCCGGGCTTCCTCGTCGCCCTTCTTTATCTTTTTGGCAAGCTCCACCTCCTGCTTCACCGTAAGCAGTTCGGTCTGCCCAATCTCCCGGAGGTAGATCTTAATGCCTTGATCTTCGAGTTCCATCGCCATGGCATTGCTGCCCGTATCCCCATGCGAGGCGGATCGGGTGCTCCTTTCCACCCATAATTGCCAAAGGCATCGGTGAAAGCAAGCCTCTGAGGAACTTGCTCATAACAGCAGGACGGCGGCAGAGCCTGCCCTGTCGTCAGTTCTCAAAAACAACTTGCGCGCTCCCGTAAAGGAGCGCGCAAGTCAATGTTCTATACTTTACCTGGCGAATCAGCCCAACGCAGCCTGCGCCGCGGCCAACCGCGCGATCGGCACACGATACGGTGAGCAGCTCACGTAGTTGAGCCCCACCTTGTAGCAGAACTTCACGCTGGCCGGATCGCCGCCATGCTCGCCGCAGATGCCGCACTTGAGGTCGGGCCGCGCATCGCGCCCCTTCTTCACGCCCATCTCCACGAGCTGGCCCACGCCTTCCGCGTCCAATGTCTGGAACGGGTCCACCGGAAGGATCTTCTGATCCAGGTAGTCCGGCAGGAACACGCCGATGTCGTCGCGGCTGAAGCCGAACGTCATCTGCGTCAGGTCGTTGGTGCCGAAGCTGAAGAACTCGGCTGTTTCCGCGATCCGGTCCGCGGTCAGCGCCGCGCGCGGGATCTCGATCATCGTGCCGACCATGTACTTCACCTTGGCCTTGCGCTGCTTGACGATGCCGTCCGCCACGCGACGAATGATGTCGGTGCAGAAGTCGAGCTCCGCCTTGGTTCCGATCAGCGGCACCATGATTTCCGGTAGCACCTTGATCTTCTTCTTCTCCACGTTGCACGCCGCTTCGATGATCGCCTGCGCCTGCATTTCGCAAAGCTCTGGATAGGTCACCGACAACCGGCAGCCGCGATGGCCAAGCATCGGGTTGAACTCATGCAATTGCTTCACCCGCGCCTGAACATGCTCCACGGACACGCCCAAACGGCGGCCCATTTCAGCTTGATCCTTTTCGGTGTGCGGCACGAACTCATGCAGCGGCGGATCGAGCAGCCGGATCGTAACCGGCAGCCCGTTCATCGCCGTGAAGATGCCTTCGAAGTCGCCGCGTTGCAGCGGGAGCAGCTTCGCCAGCGCCTTCTTGCGTGCCTCGGTCGTATCGGCCAGGATGAACTCGCGCACCGCCCAGATGCGCTCGCCTTCGAAGAACATGTGCTCAGTGCGGCACAGACCGATACCTTCCGCGCCGAACGCGCGGGCGGCATCAGAGTCCTTCGGCGTGTCCGCGTTCGTGCGGACCTTCATCTTGCGGTACTCGTCCGACCAGTCGGAAACCTGCTTGTACATCTTGTAGATCGGATGCTTGCGGGCTTCCTTACTGCCGCCGACCACGCCCAGCACAACCGGGCTCGCCTGCGTCGGAATCTGGCCCATGTAAACGACGCCGTTCGAGCCGTTCAGGCTGATCCAGTCGCCTTCCTTGAGAACCTTTCCGTCCACCTTGATCTGGCGGTTCTTGTAATCAATATGCAGATCGCTGGCGCCGGTGATGCAGCACTTGCCCCAGCCGCGCGCGACGACCGCCGCGTGCGAGGTCATGCCGCCCGTGCTGGTCAGAATGCCCTGCGCGGCCCACATGCCGCCGACGTCCTCGGGGCTTGTTTCGTGGCGAACAAGAATGACCTTCTCGTCCTTGTTCTTCTTCACCAGGTCTTCCGCGTCGCTCGCAAAGAACACGATCTTGCCCACGCCCGCGCCCGGACCCGCGGGAAGACCCGTGGCCACCACTTCCGCCTTCTTCTCGGCCGCGAGGTCGAAAATGGGGAATAGCAGCTGTTCCAGGTCGCCGCCGGACAACGTCTTGATCGCCTCTTTCGGTGTCAAAACCTTCGGCAACGCCGCGCCGGTGCTCGTATCCTTGCCTGTCGCCATTTCCACCGCCCAGCGGACGCCCGCCAGCCCGGTGCGTTTCGCGTTGCGCGTCTGCAGCATCCAAAGCTTGCCGCGCTCGACCGTGAATTCCACGTCCTGCGGATACTTGTAGTGCTTCTCAAGCTTCTGCATGATCGCATTCAGGTCTTTGTACGCCTTCTTCCAGATCGCATCCTTTTCTTTCGGCATGTCGTGCAGGTCTTTCGGCGTCCGGATGCCGGCCACGACGTCTTCGCCCTGCGCGTTGATCAGGTATTCGCCCATCGGCTTCGCCGCGCCGGTCGAGCCGTCGCGCGTGAACGCCACACCCGTGCCGGACGTTTCGCCCATGTTGCCAAACACCATCGTGCAGATATTCACCGCCGTGCCCAGCAGGCCCGAGATCTTGTTGATCTGGCGGTACTTCACCGCGCGCTCGCCGTCCCAGCTGTTGAATACCGCGTTGATGGACAGGCGAAGCTGCTCCATCGGGTCCTGCGGGAAGGGCTTCTTGACCTTGTTGAGGTAAACGCGCTCGTAAACTTCGCACAGCTCCTTGAGCTGCTCGGCAGTGAGGTCGGTGTCCTGCTTCACGCCGTACTTGTCTTTCAACGCCTGCATCTCGACTTCGAAGTCGTGGTGCTCGAGGCCCGTCGTCGGACCCATCACCACGTCGCCGAACATGTCAATGAAGCGGCGATAGCAATCCCATGCCGCGCGCTCGTTGCCGGTCTGCTTGATGAAACCGTGGATCGAACGGTCGGTCAAACCGAGGTTGAGCACCGTGTCCATCATGCCCGGCATCGAAACCGCTGCGCCGGAGCGGACGGAAACGAGCAGGGGATCGCGCGGATCGCCGAGCTTCTTGCCCATCAGCTTCTCGAGCTTGCCGAGCTGGGCCTTGACCTGATCCCACATCCCCGGAGGATGAACGTGGCCGTGCTTGCTGTAATAGGCGCACGCCTCGGTGGAAATCGTGATGCCGGGCGGTACGGGCAACCCCGCGTTCGCCATCTCGGCCAGGTTCGCGCCCTTGCCGCCGAGAACCGCCTTCATGGATGCGTCGCCTTCGGTATGTTTCTTACCGAAGCCGTAGAAAAACACGTACTGCTTCTTTGCCTGCTTGGCCATAATCCTTCTCCTCTATTGTTGTTTCAAGAAACGTTCCGGGTGGAATGTCGAGCGGCACATGCTAGCAAACCGCTTCGGAGTGTCAAGCATAGCGGAAAAAGAGCTTTTTCCGAGCATTTCCCCGCTGTGGCGGGTTGGAAACTTTTTAAGGCTTTTTTCCAGGCATTGGAAAAACAGGGCGGCCACGGCGGCTGAAGCCGGACCACCACACTTCATCCCCGCTGGTATCCGATTAAGAGTTTGTCCATCACCCCACCACTCCAACACTCCATTCCTCTGCTCTTCCTCACCTCAGCCCGATGATCTGCTGGTAGTCCACCTTCTGACTGGCGAGGACGAGCGCGACCGGAAGCCCCTCGGTGGCGGCAATGAGGTGTTGGTAGTATGCGCCGTAGTCCGCGGACGTTTCTTCCGGACCCGGTTCTCGCAGACCTATGAAGACCAGCGCCGCGCTGCGCGATGATTCGTGGATGATCTCAAAGACATCCCGCTGCTCGCGGACCACCAGATCAAGATCCACATCCAGGCGCTGCTCCTTGATATACTTCACCAACGATTGCTCGATTTCCTGGCGCTCTTTTTCGTCACCGATGATCCGCTTGAGCTTGATGCGCGTCGCAGACCACCCCTTGCTCCGCTTCAGCAGGTAAGCCAGAGACAGGACCAACCCGATGTTCGACTGTTGCCCGCGCCACCAGATATCAATCGTGCTGCCCGCCCGCAGTTCCGGCGGATTCTCCACTTCGCGAACCATGACGAGATTCCGCCCCATGCGATGCACCAGCCGAATAAGCCCGGCAAATCGCTCGACGCTTTCCGCCTGTTCCGTCTCGCCCATCAGGATGGTGTTGGGAATGATCGGCCCGAATCCATACGCCTTGATCAGTGCTTCGGCGCCATCGAGCATGTCGTCTTCCGGGATAATCTTAACCAGGGCCGCGACGTCCCGCTTGAGCAGATAGTCCGAGATGCTCTTGTGCAGCGAGCGCATCTTCTCCGAGGTCCACTCCCTGGCGGAAACAATCGCGGCCACCGTCATGCAACTCGCGCAGCCAACCATCGCGTGCGCCAGTTCGATCAGGTACCAGCGGGTTTGCGGCGAGCCGCTCAAGACAAGGATGTTCGGCCGCCATGTGCGCTCGGAAGGATCGCGGCGGGCAAGATGACGGATCGCGAAACGCGCCATCAACATGAGAACTCCGTAGCGCATGTCGCCCCATTGGGCGTTCAGGTTTCGCCGCTTCACAACCAAATAAACGGCCGCCGTGACCGCGCCGGCTATGAACGTCGCGCCGGGATTGATCATGAACATCGTCGCAAAACAGGCCGCCGCACCGACAAGCGAGATCACCGGAGAAACCCGGAACTGTGGCCGCCACGAGGGACTGTCAATCAACCCTTCCAGCCCGGCTGAAAGATTGATGAGCCCATAGGTAGTCAGAAAAAACATCGTAAGAACCGGGGCGATCATGTTCAGGTCGCCGAGTAGAATCGCCGCCAACGCCACCAGGAACGTCGCAACCGTTGCCACCCGGGGATCGTTCGTCTTTCCGTACCCTCGCCCCAGAATGCGGGGGAGCACGCGATCCCTGCTCAACGCCTGCATGGTGCGGGGAGCGCCAAGAAGCGTGCCAAGGGCGCTTGAAAGTGTGGCGGCCCAAACCCCCAGCAAGATCAAGCTTCCCCATCGCGCGATCTGCAGCATGACCATCGGCTGTGTCAGGAGCCAACGCTCGTCCGGAACAATCCGGGACAAAACAATCGGAATCGACATATAGACCAGGTATCCGCACAGAACGGCCGCAAGCGTGCCGCGCGGCAATGCCTTCGCCGGCTCCTTCAAATCGCCGGACATTGAAACGCCGGAGAGAATTCCTGTGACCGCAGGAAAAAATACCGCAAAGACACCCCAGAAAGGGACTTTCGGGGGAATGATTGCATCGGGCGAAAAGACCAGGTCCGGAGCGATGCTCCCCAGGAAAAAGGAGGCAAGCGACAAGACAATGGCGGCGAGAATCAGCATTTGCGCCTTCAGGGCAAGGTCCGCCGAAATACAGGTTATGATCGTTAGCACGACGAGCGTGATCAACGCGACGGCCTGGATTTCGTTGAGCGCGAACGGAAGGGCCGCCACCAACGGGGACAGGTCCACCGCGTTTGCCACCGCTTCGGCAAAGCCGATCACATAGAACGCCACGCTGAGCGACTGCGCCATGAAGAGCGGCAACCCGATCGCCGCGCCGATTTCAACACCCAGCGAACGGGAAATGATGTAGTACGCGCCACCACCGCCCACCTGCATATTGGTGGCCGTTGCGGAAATGGATAGGCCGGTCAGAAAAGTGATGGATGACGCCATCGTCACGATCAACAAGGTCAAAGGCAGGCCGGCGTTGCCGAGGACCCACCCCATGCGAAGATACATGATCACGCCGAGAATCGTCAGTATGCTCGGAGTGAACACACCCTTGAACGCGCCGAACTGATACCCGCGCTGTTCATCGGCGCCCGCAGATGGCTTGCCGTTTGTGCCCATATTCGTGAATGCGGGACCATACGCCCACTACAGGTGCAATTCAACGGAAAACAGATTGCCTGCACAGATGAGAAATGCTCGTATGCTCTCATGAATCCGGCAGATATCCCGCTGAACCGACTCTACTCAGACCTCGCGTGGCTCTGGCCCGTGATGAGCCCGCCGGAGGAATACGCCGAGGAGGCCGCTCACTGGAAAAACACGCTTCGCGAATTGCTGGGGCCGGGCCGTCACGAAATCCTTGAGCTCGGAGTGGGCGGCGGTCACAATCTTTCGCATCTGACTTCCGACTTCAACGCAACAGCCGTGGACCTCTCGGAGCCAATGCTCGCCAATTCAAAAAAGCTCAACCCAACCGTAACGCATATCGCCGGCGACATGCGAAGCGTCCGCCTCGGGAAGAAGTTCAGGGCCGTTCTCATTCACGACGCCATCAGCCATATCACTTCAGAAGATGATCTGCTCGCAACAGTCAAAACGGCCGCCGCCCACCTGGAATCCGGAGGCGTGTTCATCACTACTCCGGACAATATCCGCGACACATTCAAATCGCCGCGCGTCGAGTCGGTGATGTGCTCCGGCAAGGAATTCCATCTGACCTGCTGCGAATACACGCACGATCCGGACCCAGGCGACACAACGATCGAAACGATCTTCACGTATCTGATCGAAAAGGAAGGACGCCTTCAGATCGAGCACGACCGGATGATTACGGGTTTGTTTCCCCTGGCCACATGGAAACGACTGATTGAGGGCGCGGGCTTCGCATTTGAGACGCGGTCGTTCACATTGTCTTCGCTCGACACACCGTATACTTTGCTGGTTGGACGGCTCAGAACAATCAGACCATCTTAATCTTGGTCTTAATCTTAATCGTAATCTTAATCATAATCTTAATCTATTCTGTACGCCCGTCAGGCGAAGAGCGATTAAGAGTAAGATTAAGATCAGGAAGGGAAAAAGACGGGCCGTTACAAGCACGCACGAATACACCGGTCCATCCCGTCCACAAACACCTGTGGCGAAAATCGCTCGGCATTCCTGCGGATCGCGGCGGCATCCCACTTGAACTGGTCGCATTTTGCGACCGCCTCGATCAGGCTTTCTTCCGTTTGCTCTCCGAAGAAAACGCCTGATACGCCGTCTGCCACCGATTCCGTCGCGCCACCACGCGCAAAGGCCACCACCGGACATCCGCACGCCTGCGCCTCCACCGGCACGATGCCGAAATCCTCTTCGCCCGGAAAGACCAGGCACCGGCAGGTTCGATACAGCCCTCGAATGGCTTCGTCGGACTGCCAGCCCAAAAATTCGACGTTCGGCTTCGCCTGCGCGCGGAGCGCTTCAAACCCGGTGCCCGTTCCGACAATGCGCAGCGGAAATCCGAGCCGGTTATATGCGCGCACTGCCAGGTCCACGCGTTTGTACGGCACCAGCGCCGAAACGATCAGATCAAAATCCCGCGACCGCGAATCCCCCGGCGTGAAGAAATCGGTGTTGACCGGCGGGTAAACCACTTCCGATTCCCGTCCGTAGAACTTGCGGATTCTTTCCTGCACATGGCGGCTTAACGTCACGAACAGATCCACGCGCTCCGAATTGCGCCGGTCCCACTTGCGCATGGCACTCAAGAGCGGCGCGACCACGGCGCGCTTCAGGCGATTCGCGCCGAAATACTCATCGTAAAACGTCCATGCGTAACGCATCGGCGTGAAGCAATAGCAGAGATGCTTCGCCCCACGCGGGTTCACGCCCTTGGCCATGCAATGACTCGTGGAAATCAGCAGGTCCGCTTCGGGCACGCGCAAGGCGCTTGTAGCCGCCGGAAAAAGCGGCAGCAGGTAGCGATACAGCCCGAAAATGCCGGGCACGAATTGCAGGGGCGATGGGGTAATGGGGTGCGACTCGATGACCGGGGATACCGCGCCGCGTCTATGAATCAACGTATAAATCGGCGCGCGCGGGAACCCCTCACACAACACCTCCAGCACGCGTTCGCCGCCGCGCATGCCGGTGAGCCAGTCGTGCGACAGCACCACCCGCAGATCTTTCCATGATTCCGGATAACGAATCATTGCTCCGCCGCCATCTTGTATGCATTCAAGGTCATTTCCGCTGTTCGCGCCCACGTGAATTTCCGGGCCTGCTGCAAACCTTTCTCGCAACACGCCGCAGCGACGCGCTCGTTCTCCAGCAGTTCCACGATCGCGCGGGCAAATCCTTCCACGTCATCGGGGTCAAATAATCGCGCCGCATCGCCCGCCACCTCGGGCAGCGAACTCCGATTGCTGCACACCACCGGAGTTCCGCACGCCATCGCCTCGATCACCGTTAAACCAAAACCTTCGTAGCGCGAGGGCAGCACAAACACGTCAGCCTGTTGGTACGCGCGCACAAGGTCTGCACCGCCGCAATAACCGGCCCATTCAATATGCGGCTCCAACCCCTTTTCGCGCGCTTTCTGCAAAGGCTCCGGATAGCGTACGTCGGGGGCCCCGACGATGCGAAGGCGGACCTCCTGTTTGGATAATGAACGCACACGCGCGAAAATCTCCAGCAGGCCGATGATGTTTTTATAGGGATCGAACCGCCCGACATACAACAGCGTTTTGGGCCCCGTGCTCGCGCGCGGCGCCGGAACATATTCAGCAGCCACGCCGTTCGGAACAGCCACCACGTTTTCTGAGCGATCCTCCGAAACGCGCAACTCGCGAAGCACATCCCGGCGCGACCATTCGCTGACCGTCAGGATGACGTCCGCGCGAACGGCGGATTCCATCATGATGCGCCGGAAGAGTGGCAGGCATTTTGTCTTCTTCGCTTTCGGCGTGAATTCCGGGAATAAAAGCGGAATCAGGTCATGGATCGTAACCACACATCGCACGGGTCCGGGGCGGCCGCGCGGAAACGCGAGAAATGGAATCATATAGTTCGGCGAGTGAAAAACCTTTATGCCGAGTTGTCGCAAAAAACCCGGAAGCCTCACCTGCCCGAGCGGCGAAAACACTCCGCACGGAACCCGGTGCGTTCGGAAATTCGGATGAGCGGCAAGGCCGGTATAGCTGCGCGTGATTTCTTCCATGCCCGGATCGTTGAAAAACAGAACGTATTCGTTTTCGGTATCGAGGCGCGCGAGTTCGCGGATCAGTTCGCGGGTGTAGGTCGTGATGCCGGATGTTTCCGGAAATATCCAGCGGGCATCAATGCCGATTCTCATGCGCGCCTCCCGCCGAGGCTGCGATAAACCTCCCAGGTCTTCGTCGCGCACTCATGCCACGTAAACCTTGCAGCCTGGGCTTTGCCTCGCTCGCTGAGAGAAAGGCGCTGGCTGTTGTCCATGAGCAGATCGTGAATCGCATCAGCCCATGACTGCTCATTGAAATCATCCACATACAAACATCCGTCGCCCAGCACTTCCGGAAGCGATCCCGTTGTGGCAGAAACGACGGGCGTGCCACAACCCATCGCTTCTAGAGGCGGGAACCCGAAACCCTCGTACAGGCTCGGGAACACGAACAGTTCGGCGCCCGAATAAAGCGCGGGCAGAAGCGATTCTGGAACGTAATCCAGCCGCTTGATCTGCGCCGCGCGCGGCGAATTTTGAATCCAATCGAGAATCGGTTCGTATTTCCAGCCGCGCATGCCAGCCAGCACAAGGTCTCCGTCGAAATCGCCAAGTGTTTCGAAAACATTCACAAGGAACGGGATGTTTTTTCGGGGCTCCAGGGTGCCGACCGTAAGCAGATAAGGCCGGGCGAGACCAAGCTGATCCCGCATGGCGGCGATGGCAGCGGTATCGGGTTTTTGCACGTTTTCGGTCAGGCCCTCGTAAATGACCGCGATGCGCTCCCGCGGCACCTTCAGGAGTTCTTCGATTTCGCGGGCTGTGAATTCTGAAACCGCGATTATCCGATCGGCCCGATTTACGGTCTGCTTGATCTGCGAAGTTAGATACGCGTAATTCCGCGGCTCAATGGTGTCGGGATGTCGCATGAAAGCCAGGTCATGAATCGTGACCACCGATTTCCCGCGCTGGAGCGGCGGCCGCACAAAATTTGGAAAGTGGAAAACGTCCGCCCAACCGGAGAACCAATCGAACGGCGGCCAAGCAACTTTTTTCCACGCGGCCTGGACGATGCGGCCGGGAAAAACGCGGCACGCACTCTGCTTTGCGGCGGGAACCGGAAACGGCATCCCGCGGCGCATGAAATCGAAATAAAAGAGGTCCAGCTCGTCTTCGCCCGCTAAGGGAGCGAGATGCTCGACCAACGCTTTCACATAACGGCCCACGCCCGCCCGCTGGGCTATGGCCGCCTGGATATCCACCATTACACGCATGAAAATACTTGTACCCCGAAACCCCTCCCGAACGCATCTCCAAAAAGGTGCGGCATAAAAACCGGGGATCAATCTTGTGCGAATTTCGGGCAGACTTTGACGAAATTACAGCGCTTGCAGGTGCGCTCATCATCCGCGAACCCGAAGGCATCTTCCTCGTCCGGCACGTTGTTCTGCGGGTCGGCCAACGGAAACAGCATCTCGTCCGCGGATTCCCGGATCAGCTCTTTCACTTCCTCCAGGCGGGCGGCATCCATGGCCTCCGGCACTTCGGTTCCGTCAGCGAGGTACACTGCCGTGGCCGTGATTTGTTCCGGCACGCAGCTCCACTTGCCGGATGCGTAAAGGATATAACACGCGAGTTGAAGGTCGTTGCGCTCCGCGTCGGTGCGACCCGTTTTCCAATCGTAAATCAAAATCCTTTCGTTGTCGCGGAACGCGAAATCGAGCTGCACATAGACCTTCAACCCGTCGAGTTCGAAGGTTTGCCGCTCCTCGACTTCAAGCCATGCGGAGGGCGGTAGCCGCCTGATTTTTTCCAACACCGCCGATCCGTAAAAATTGCGCACGCAGAGCGCCGCTTTGTCAGCCGTTTCCTTCCACGCCTCGGGCGGCACTTGAATGCCGTATTCGTGCTCAAACAGGCCACAGATTTTTTTCGGGTTCTCGCGATACCTTCCGGCGCGCGAGGCTTTGAAATCGTCGCGCATGCGCTGAAGCATTTTCTCGATGGCTGCTTCGGGCGCGGGAAGTTCGCGGCCTTCTTTGAGGTCCTTTAAAATCTCTTCCACGCAACGGTGCACATGCCCACCCATCCACATCTGTCGCGTTTCGAGATTTTTCAAGACATAGATCTGCCGCATCCGCGGGTCGGCGTTCAAATCCCACCCACCCCACGCGCCGTAATAATGGAAATAATACTTCCGATGGCACTCGTGAAACGTCTCGTGCCGGGACTTGGACCACGAAAACTCGTTTTTCAGTTCGCGTTTCATGGATTCAATAGGTGATCAGCTCCAACCAACGCTCGCCCTGTTTGGCCAGCTTCCACTGTCCGCCCGCGCGCGTGATCAATCGCGCTCCGTTTCGCCCCAGCACCGACTCGTCCACATGCTTCACGACAGCTGGATGCCGGCCCAGCAACCCGACCTCTTCCTCTGTCGCGTTCCGCCCGCGCAAAGGAACGCCTCCTTCCGAAACGGTAACCGTTACGGCGCGCCCCGCATAAGCGCCATCCTCCCATAACGCCGGATAGCGGTTGAAATAGTCCGGCTGTTGAGAAGATCGAAACACAACCTCGAAAGCCGGGGTGATGCGCCGCAGATGTTCCCTGAAATTGAACTCCGGCTCCGACCTGCTTTGCGCGAAGACGGGAAGAGGGTCCACGCCAAACAGGTTCCAGCCATGGTAATTCCCGTGATTAGGCTTCAGCTTGTTCGCGCGGTACCAGACGTCGAAGCGCGCATTCAGGATTGTTCCGACTTCTAAATGCAAATGGGCGCGCACCATGGGAATGGGCGACGAAGACGTGTTGCCCATGATGCCCAGCACCTGCCCCGCGTTTACAGGTTGCCCGACGCGAAGCCCATGTTCAAGGCGATCCAGATGAGCATAGAGCGTGAACACGTTTCCCAGCGCCGGCTCCTCGTGCTCAAGCACAACATAGATTCCATAATTCGAATTGCCTGCATGGCGGTTGATATATGCGATGCGGCCATCGGCAACCGCGCGGATCTCGTCGAGCGGGCGGCCGCGATGATCGCGCTGCATCGCCGCGATATCAATGCCCTCATGAAAGGTAGGCATCAGGGAGCCGCCGCGCTCCGCCGTCCGCGTCGAACCATAAAGGGCAGACACAGGATTTCCGGATGCCGTGGGCTGAAAGACGCCTGCGGCTTCGGGATCCAGCAATCGGTCCTGCGCGGTGGGAAATGCCATGCGCTCGAATGGCGACGGCCGTTTCGGGATTATCATACTTTCTTCGAACGCTTCCGCCGGGGGAACACGATCCGGACGCTTCAACAACCAGCGGAACAGGAACACATCCGCTACGAGGAGCGGAATGATCCAGTAGAGATGCTTCCAGTGTTTCGGTTTTGAATATCTTCTCCGGGCCATCGCGCCTCGTTTCATAAACGCTGCATGAAGCAGATGCAAGGGAGATCAGACAGACAGCTTAAGGATTTTGAGAACTTCTGTCGTTTTCGACAAGTCCGTCAGCACATGGTCCGCCCCGGCTTTCTGAAGGTCTTCGGCTGTGAATTTTCCGGTGGCGACGGCGACGGCGGTCGCGCTGATGCTTTTTGCGGCGAGAATGTCGTGGGGCGTGTCGCCAATGAGGAAGCAGCCTCGCATGACCTGGTCTTCGCGCATCTTGTTTTCGATGCGGCGCATCGCAAGGCGCGCGATCTCGACGCGATCCGCATGATCGTCCCCGAACGCGCCTAGCACAAAATGATTGTGAAGATCGAACTGCTGCAGCTTGATTCGCGCCGACGCGGCGACATTGCCCGTAACAAGGCTCAGGATCACGTCCTTCCGCGCCGACAAAGTTTCTAGCAGCGCTTTCACGCCGGGATAAATTACCAGCTCTGCGGCTTTCGCCGTTTGCTCCAATTCAATCGGCACCTGTCGGAAGAAACGCTTCCGGTCCTCATCCGAAAGTTTGAGCCCGTGATGCTCCGCCACCTGCAGCAGCACGTTCAGGTCGGTGTTGCCCGCAAAGTTTACGTAGGCTATGTCGTCGTCCCACCCGAAAACCGTTTTCAGCGCGCGGACAAAAGACTTCCGCCCCGCCCCCTTCATGTCCACCAACGTTCCGTCAATGTCGAAAAGAACAACGGTTAGTTCCTTGCTCATGGCTGTAATGATTCTCGGTTTTCGGGTTGATTTCAACCTTTCTCGCAGGAACGCGGGATAAGGTCATGTTGCCTGTGCATTAAAGATGCGATCGCCGGCGTCGCCGAGCCCCGGAAGAATATAGGCGTTTTTATTGAGTTTTTTGTCAACCGAACAGGTGTAAACCTGGACCTCCGGATATTCCGAGTGCAGCTTCTCAATTCCTTCGGGCGCGGCGATCATGCAGAGCATCTTGATCCTCTTCACGCCCCAGCGAATCAGGGTTTCAGCCGCTGCGCTTGCCGACCCGCCGGTCGCCAGCATCGGGTCGAGAATCAGCGCGATGTCCACGGCCTTCCCTTCCGGCAGTTTGCTATAATACTCGACCGGCTTGTGCGTTTTCTCGTCACGATAAATCCCGAGATGCCAGACCTCGGCGCCGGAAATCAGGTTGAAGACCGGGTCCACCATGCCGAGCCCCGCCCGAAGAATGGGAATCAGCCCTATGCGTTGGCGCAGCACTTGTCCCTTCGCCACGGCAAGCGGCGTGCGAACCTTCACGGATGTCGTTTCGAAATCCTTGGACGCTTCGTACACAAGCAACATGGAAAGCCGTTCAACCATTCGACGGAACGCCCCGGGCCGCGTTCTGCGGTCGCGCAGGCTGACAAGGTGATGCTGAACGAGAGGGTGGTCAATGACGTACACGTTCTTCATGGCTCAATCTCCATGTGTTCATGAAGAGGAGATTAATACGAAGCCTTGCGCCTGCTCAAGCTTCCCCTCACCGCAAGGGGTGAAGGTCTTTAATCGGTTCCGAAAAAATGCTTGTGCAGCGCGGCTTTCACCGCGTCCACTCCCGCACCGGCTTCCGCGGAAATCTCCAGTGGTTTCGTCTTCGTGCGCCGCTTGAATGCCTTCAGCTTTTCGGCTGCTTCGGGCAGGTCCATCTTGTTCGCGACAACCAAAGCCGGGCGCAAAAGCAATTCCTTGCGGTAAAGCTTCAGCTCTTTTTTAAGGTTGCGATAGTCGTCCACCGGATCGCGTCCGTCCACACCAGCCATGTCCACGATATAAATCAGGAAGCCGGTACGCTCGATATGGCGCAGGAAATCATGGCCCAATCCCACGCCCTTGTGCGCCCCGTCAATCAATCCGGGAATGTCCGCCACCTTCACTGTACGGTAGTCATCAAATACCACCGTGCCGAGAATCGGGTTCAACGTTGTGAATGGATACGCCGCTACTTTGGGCCGCGCGCCGCTGATCGCGCGCAGCAACGTGGACTTGCCGGCGTTGGGATAACCGACCAAGCCGACGTCGGCAACCGTCTTCAACTCAAGCCGCAGCACCTTGACTTCGCCTTCCGCGCCGGGGGTGAACTCACGGGGCGCTTGGTGCGACGGCGTCGCGAAATGCATGTTTCCGAGACCGCCGCGACCGCCTTTCGCCACGCACAGCTCGTCACCGTCGTTTATCACTTCACCGAAGAGCTCGCCTGTTTCCTCGATATAGACCTGCGTTCCGCAAGGCACTTTCACGTGGCGATCCCGCCCGTTCCGGCCGGTGCACTGCTTGCCCTGCCCTTTGCCACCGTGTTCCGCGCGTTGGTGTGGCTCATAATAGAGGTCAAGCAGCGAGCTCTGATCCTTGCTTGCGCGAAAATAAATACTTCCCCCGCGCCCTCCGTCACCGCCATCCGGCCCGCCCTTATCCACGTACTTTTCACGTCGGAATGACGAACATCCATCGCCGCCGTCACCGGCGTAAACGTAAACGCGCACCCTGTCCCTGAAAGTAACTGCCTTCATTATAAAACCATTATTCAGCCGCACAGGCGGAAAAAAAGCGAGCCGGCAAAACCGGCCCGCTTCATTTAAAAGCCCGATAATCCGCGAACGCTTACGCCGTCGCCAGCGCGCGCACATTGACGCGCTTGCCGCCACGATCGAACTCGATCACACCGTCGCGTACTGCGAAAAGTGTGAAATCGCGGCCCATCTTCACGTTCTGGCCCGCCACGTAGCGGGTGCCGAGCTGCCGCACGAGAATGCTGCCGGCCGTGACGTGTTGTCCGCCAAAGCGCTTCACGCCCCGTCGCTGCCCATTGCTGTCGCGCCCGTTTCTTGTACTGCCTTGTCCCTTTTTATGCGCCATGGTACGTCTCCTGTCTTCCTGTCGCTAGCCGGCAATCTTCTCGACCTTGATCTTCATCAGGTCCTGCCGATGACCGATTTTTTTGCGATACCCCTTGCGGCGTTTTTTCTTGAACGCCACGACTTTGTCGCCGCGATGCTCATCCACCACCGCGACCGTCACGGATGCGCCTTTGACTTCCGGCGTTCCAATCTTGAGCGCCGAACCGTCCGAAACCGCCAGTACGCGCGAAAGCTTGGCTTTCTTGCCCGCCTCGGCATCCAGCAACTCCACATCCAGAACAGAACCTTCCTTTACAAGGTACTGCTTTCCACCCGTTTCCACTACTGCATAAGCGTCCATGACATCCCTCTTTTCCGCGGCGCAAGGCCTTTTGCCGGCGCCCGATCTTCAAACAAGGCTGCACAAAGTATGAAAGAACGCCCTGCATGTCAATATATTCAGAAAAGCTGCCGGTGACCCCCCAAATTATCAGTTCTTTTCCTATTCCATTGAACACGCGGGGTAAAACAAGGTAGTTGTGTGCCATCATGAATTGTCCCGGTCATTGGTATTGCAACGTCACTTTATGGTCCGGCATTGCGGCGTGGATCATCGCACAAATCGCGAAGCTCCTTGTCAACATGTACAAGACCCGTCGCTTCGACCATGGATTCCTTCTGCGTCTTGGCGGCATGCCGAGCTCTCATTCCGCGTCCATGGTCGCGGTCGCAACGTCCGTTGGGATACGGATGGGTTTCGAAAGCGCGTCCTTTGCGATCGCACTGGGGCTGGCGCTGATCGTAATGGTGGACGCACAGAGTGTTCGAAGAGCAGCCGGACAACAGGCGCGGCTTTTGAATCAAATCGTGCAGGAGCTTTTCAAGGAACACCACCTGTCTCAACAGAAGCTCGTGGAGTTTCTCGGCCACACGCGGCTGGAAGTCCTTTTCGGCGGGCTGTTGGGAATCCCCACCGCTATTCTGGTACATGCACTGATGGGCTGGTAATCCTCCTCACCCGCAATAAGAGGAACAAGGCGTGGGGTTCTTACTCCCCCCGAACCAACACATCGTCCGCATACTCATTCAAAATTGCCGCTGCTTCGCGAACGCGTTCGTTGCTCGTCCTCGGCATGCGGCGATATGTTTCATCGGGCAATTCTTCGCGCGGCACAAACGGCTGAACCACGCACCGCCGCGCGCCGCGAACCAGTTCTCCGATCGCGTGCATTTCTTCGTCGGTATGCAGGCCTTCAAGGATCGTGGTCCGAAATTCGTAATCGCGCGCGCCATCGCGTATCACGGCAATGCTTTTGCGGATCGCTTCCACATCCTTAAAACCCGCGATGCGTGGATAGTTGGCCAGGCGGCACTTCACATCCATCGCGACATAATCCACGTCATGTAATACGCGTGCAATGACCGCCGGCTTTGAGCCGTTGGTGTCCAGTTTGACCTTGAACCCGGCGCTCCGGAAAAGGCCGATCAGGATCGGCAAATCAGGCGAAACGGTTGGCTCACCGCCCGTGATGACCGCTGCATTGACCCAATCCTGACGAAACTTCTCGCAGGCCCGCTCAAGCCGCTCGTACGAAATCCCGGCATTTGAACCGGCGATCAATGCGGCATTATGGCAAAAGCCGCAATGGAAATTGCAGCCTGATGTGAAGAAAATGGCGGAAAGGCAACCCGGATAATCCAGCATGGAAGGGTTCTTCTGAAACGCGCAAACCGAGGAAATAGCCACCATGAACCCTCTCCCGCAACGCCTGCCTGAACTCAGCCCTCGCCGCCGTGCGCGCGCGCATCGGCCAACACCGCCTCGATCATGCGCGGTGTTATTACGCCCCGCCCCCGCTCGGAGTAATCCGTTTGAAGACCGAGGTGCTGGTACAAACGCGTTGAACCGCACACGTCGCATTCGCGGCCCTGTTTAGGATTCGGCACCGGTTCGTGCGCCCCACTCTCTTCGTTATACCGCGTTACCATGAGCGCGGGAATTCGCTGGGGGTTCACGCACTCCGCGTTGCTGAACTCGACGAGCCCGTCCGGCGTGAGCACATCCATGTAGTGCTTGTCGAACTCCGACCACTCTTCCTTGGCAAGCAGATCGTCCAGACGCTTGTTCAGCGTCTTGCACTTGTCGCAATCTTCTTTCCCGAACACGACCACCTTGTATTTCTTTGCCATACTGCATCTCCCAGGCAGGTTCTTTTCCAAACTCAGGTTTCAGGTTTCCGCTTTCAGGTCTCTCTGCGCCGTCTCCACCGCGTATCTCCCACGGTGTCGCGCCACAAGCTCCCCGAATCGCTTCGACTTGTTCCAGTTTTCAATGCGGCTGAAATAGCCCACCACGCGCGTCTCGTGTGCCGTATTCGCGGAACCGCACCGTTCGCACCGCTCTTTGAGACCACGCATGTTATGCTGACAGTCCGAGCAGTAAGTGAACTCCGGCGAGATCGTTAGTTGCGCCGTCTGCGTCCGGAAAAAAGTTTCCCGCACCAGGCGCGCAACGGATTCCGGCGCCGGTTGCTCCTCTCCCACGAACGCATGCGTGATGGCGCCCGACTCGATCATGCTGTGGAACTTGCTCTGCTGGCGAATGCGCTCCACCAGCGTCACCGCCGCGTCCGCGGAAAGATGGACGCTGTTGGTATAATAAGCCGCATCCTCGTCCGCGCACTTCACCACCTGCCGTGCTTCCTCAGGGAAGAAAAGCAGGTCCGCCTTCGCCAGCCGCCGTGCTGCGCTCTCGGCGGGCGACTCCTCGAGGCTGAACTTCAATCCGTATTTCGTCGCATATTCCCGGGCCCGCAGATACATGAAAGCCACCACCCGGAGCGCCATTTCCATGGCGTCGCTTCCTTCATGCAACTCCTTGCCCAGGATATATTTAACCGCATCGTTAACGCCGATCAGCCCGATAATATAGGTGCTCTTATCAAGCTCGACGTAAGAACGTCCGTCGCAAGCCTTGCGACCGATCTGCCAGAGCGGCCGGCCCGGCTCCTTCATCATTTCCGCGATCTTTGCCTTCTTTTGAAGGTGCGCCTGGACGGCAATATCCATCGTCTTTCCGATTTCCTCGCAAAGTCCCTCGAGCGTTTTCATCCCACGGCGCGCCGCGCGGTATGCAGCCTGGGGAATATTGATCGTAACGTTCTGGAATCCGCAGAAACGCATGGACTCCGGATGCATCAGCATGCGGTTGTCCTGAATCGTCGTGCGCAACCGGCAGCACGCGGAAAGCGTGACGGCATCGCGATCGAAAATGAAATACGTCGAACCGTTGCGGCTCGCCAGATCACAAGCCTTCATGAATATCTCAAACTGGCCCGGATCGCTGAACGTCTCTTCGCTGACGTGGAAATCACACTTCGGAAACTCGAACACCCGCCCGTGTTTGTCACCCTCGCCCCACACCTCCAGCAGCGCGCGCGCGAACTCCTGCGCAATTTTCAGGTAATCGCCATAGGTCACAACCGCCTCACCGCGCACCTTCAACTCACTCTCCACGGCAGCGTCGTAAACGATTCCTTTATGCTCGTCCGCCAATTCGCGCAGCACCAACCGCCGCGAGCCATTCTCCT
The DNA here is from genome assembly GCA_964617565.1 of uncultured Verrucomicrobiota bacterium. Taxonomy (GTDB): domain Bacteria; phylum Verrucomicrobiota; class Kiritimatiellia; order CAIQIC01; family JAGNIJ01; genus JAKJGV01. Next base: position 5,863 of record CAZTYH010000043.1, on the reverse strand, counting down.
CAATCCACAGATCCATCAGCCGGTTGCCGTGTGCATCGCGATCGTCTCTCAGCTCTTCGAGCAGCGTCGTTGTCGTTCCGTCCGCACGCCGCAGCATGTATCGCCCGCCCGGCCCCACAGCCGGCACACGCTGGAGATACGACGGCACACCCGCATGCACATTGAAGTCGAGGAACAGCGTCTGACCACCACGCGAGAACGCATTCTGCGAACCGTTGAAGATGAGTTCCTGCGCGACCTGCTTGAGCTGACGGAAATCCATCCCCTCCAGCATTGGGGAATACAGTATGTTGATGTAGGCAATGCCGAGCGCGCCCGCGTAGTTCGACTGCATCGAAGCAAGAAACGTGTTAAGGTGACCGGTCAACACCGACGCGCTCCGCGCCGGTTTCGACTCGGTATTTAAATTCACGAGATCGCGCAACCCATATTTCTTTACGTACTCGATCGAGTGCGAGGAGCAATACACGCGATGCGGATAGCCGAGATCATGCAGGTGTACCGCGCCGGTCTCGTGCGCTTTCTTGACATCTGGAGTGAAAATCGTGTCGAGCGCCCACTGCTTCAGCACCAGTTCCGCGATGCCGAGATTCACCGCTTCCGGGTTATTGTTGACGATGTTGCTGTTTTCCACCGACTTCGAGAACATCAGCTTCTCGAGATAGTCCCGTGGCACGGCATAGGTCCACAAATCGCGAAGCTCAGCATGATAGCCGCGCTCGGCCAACTCGTTGTTCACCAACTCGCGAATCAGCTTGGTTCCGACGCTCTTCAGTTCGCTCGCAATTAGTTGATTCTCAACGGCTTTTGCAATGCTGATCGCCACGTCCACCGGCAGGTTCACGTTGTCCCGCAGGTGGCGGATGATGCGCCGGCGATCCCAGGCCGAAGTCTCGTTGGTGGTCATGGATTCCACCAGCAGCAGACTGGCGTCGGTCACGTCTTTCGCGAACGCGCCGCGCGTGTCGCGGACGCGGATGCGCTGGCGGGCAAGCTCGCGCAATTTGCGGTAGCGCTTGTAGGATGCCACCACTTTTGCTTCACCGAAATCGGCGAGGGTGATTTCCACCAGGTCCTGCACATTTTCAATTTCAGCGATGCGCCGGTTTTCGCTGTCAACCGGCACGTGGTACTCGCAGCGCGGATCGAGGAGTTGTTCGATCACTCGATCCGTCACGCGCGCGGAAAGATCCGCCGCAATATCAACTCCCTCACGGCGCTCCGTCGCAGCCGCCGCATGCTCCACGGCCAGCTCAATCTTCTCGCGGCGGAAAGGAACGATGATTCCATCACGCTTTCTGAATCCATCCAGTGCAAGCTTCGTTGCGGGCACGTCCTTGGCGAGTTCAACGGACATATCTCTCTCCCTGATCATCACACAAGTTAAATCGCAAAACACTCCCCGGAAGAAAAATCCTGTCGCTTGTCGCGAACCACCCCCTTACCCCCAGGCACATCGCCGAATGCGATCTTCGTCAGATGTGTGTGAGCATTCCGTTATCCAACACCACGACAGACTCCCGCCACCTTCGACAAGCGTTTAAATTCGTCACCGGGATCAACAAATCTCCAAGGCGCAAAAATACTACTCAATGGGGCATAGTCAACACTAACCCACAACAGGTTGTGGTTCGAAGCCATAAATACCTTGAAGATGAAGGCTTATGAGGAGAAAATTTTTTGAGGAAAAATTTTCCCGGATGCCTGCCTTAGGCGAACTGAAAAAATCCGCAGACACAAATGCCGTCTCAAAAATTTTTCCCCTTTTTTCCGGAAAATTCCTCCCCCACTCCTTTTATATAGTAGAAGCGATCTCCAGATCGCTTCTACATAATATGAACCAGTTGAATTTTTTTGATCCGAAGGTGCCGGTGGGGATGTTGGGGGGAAATCTGCCTCATTGGCGGCAGGATGGAGTGACCTACTACGTCACCTTCCGGCTCGGTGATTCCATGCCTCAGCAGAAGCTCTGGCAGTGGCGGAGAGAGCGCGAGGAATGGATGAAGCGCCATCCGCTTCCCCACAATGACGCTGAAAAGGCAACCTACCACGCCAGGTTCGTCAGCCGATTCGAACGCTGGCTGGACGCGGGACATGGAAGCTGTGTTCTACGACACCCTTTGTGCCGAAATATCGTTGAACAAGCCTTGCGCTGGGGTTCTGAAACGCGCTACCGGCTTGGCCGATTTGTTGTAATGCCCAATCACGTGCACGTGGTTGTGTCACCGTACGGCGCTTGGACTCTCTCAGGCATTTTAGCATCATGGAAGAAGTACACCGCACGGCGAATCAACGAGCATCTCTGCGTGAAGGGCCGATTCTGGCAGAAGGAGTCCTTCGACCATATCGTCAGAAACGACAAGGAACTGATGAGGATCAACACCTATATCGAGAGGAATCCAGAAAAGGCAGGGATAAAAATCCAGTAAAAGCGATCTGGAGATTGCTTTTACATGCCGCCCGCAGCGACGGCAACGTGAAGTACCGCTTGATGCACGAGCACAAAAAAAGCACCGGATCATCACCCCGGGCCGTCGAGATCGGAACCGCGAACTGCACCATTGATGCCGCACCCGCACCGGAAGCAATCGTCACCGATCCTGCCTGTCTTTTTACGGGGCCAGCAAAATCGGCAGACACCAGAACCCACTGTGTTTGCCTTCGGTGGGCAACAACCTGTCACCGCCTGGTCCGGACACGATCATTCCTTCGGGCGTCCAGCGCTGAAAGACATAAGCCGTGCTTCGACTATCGGATAAGGGCAGTGCCTGATTATCACTCAACGCCCGCATTGCGATCAGCCCGATACGGAAATAACTGCCGAATACATCCAGGGATTGAGCAGAATTCCACGTGGTAGTGCCTCCATGGCCTACCATCTGGACTACATCGGACCAGGACTCCAGGTCATAGCTCGCTTCAATGACTACCGTGTTGCTGCTGGGCCAGAAATAGCGCAGAAAATCGCCGCCCATCTCGACGATCTCCGGATCAGGGAACATCTCGTAGCTGGCAATCAACTCCTCGGGCGATCCATCGGCCTCCGCAGGCTCACATGGCACCAACGCCGGCAGTTTTACATATCCGACTATATTCTGGGACAACAGCCCTGACGGCGCGATCCATCCTTGCAGCCATAACGCGTAAGCCACAAAAAAATTGGTTTCGGTGCGAAACCCCGAAGAGGAGCTTCTGGCAATCATCGTCATTTCAAACGGCAGATTATGAGCTACGAGCTGATCGTCTTTACCCCAGAGAAACGTGTCCGTTTCAGGGCTTTCCGTCCATCCCGCAGGGGGCGTATTGGCATCAATCCTGTTTGTGAAGACCATTGCGCCGGCAAGCGCCATTATTTACGTCGAAAAGAATGGGTTCGGCTCCATTCGAATCGTGTACGAGAACCAACCATCACCGAGATGCTCGCTATGCAGCGTAACGAAATCCCGGGCCATACCCCGGTTCACAGCAAAAAAAAGGATGCTCAACGCCAATGCCTGAAACAGCAGATTCAGTCTCTTCATGAGCGCAACCTCGGCAGCACAAGCCCAGGAACAAAAACCCCACTCGGACCATGGTAGTCGAGATGAGAGGGATGGTTACAAGATAAAAAAGGCTTCGTTTATACGGAGAATTTGTAAAGGCGTTTTATTGCTCCATGCGATTTTCAGTGTATGTTTATTGAAGATGAAGCCTCTGTTGGTCATTGCAGCTTTTGCTTTAGCGCTTGCAGGCGTTGATGGCGGCGCGACTGGCATTGCGCACACACCCGAATTGCCTTGCTGCGTGGACTCTTCATGCGGGTGTTGCCCCATGGAAAGCACCCCCGATGATTCGTCAAGCTGCCACTGTACTCTTACACCCGGTGAACCCGCGGGAAACCCTCCCTCTGTTCCGCCGCAACAAAATCCACCCCCTCCCTCGCTGGATTCCTACGCGACGGATTCGCCTGGCACCTTTTCTCCCCCGTCACCCTCAGCCAGAACAAGCCAGGGCGCACGGATTCAAGACGTCGGCCCCCCCGGCCACGTGCCTGTCTACATTTCGTTTTGCACCCTCCTGATCTGAGCCTTCGCCTCACAGCGCATCGGTGCGCATGAGTTCTGCCGACGCATGGTGCTCACGCGCAGCATCCCTGGTTTCAATCGAAGAAAGGATTGATCATGAACAAAACAAACCTCAAACCGATCAGGCTCGGCGTTCCAGCCCCGAAAAAGGCCGGAACGAGCGATCTATGCATTCTCGCCATTTGCCTGATCTTCCTGTCATTGCCGCACGCTTTTGCAGCAGCAGAACTCGATGAGTGGATCGCTCAAGCCCTGGAGTCCAACCCGGAGCTGATCGCCGCGCGCCAGCGCTGGGAGGCCGCGCGCCACAAAATCCCGCAGGCCGCTGCGATCATGGACCCCATGGTCGGCGGAATGCTCATGCGGGACGGCACGACCAGCTTCAGCGATTACGGCTTGGTGGAATGGATGGTGAGCCAACAACTTCCAGGGTTTGGAAAACGAAGCGCCGCAAAACAGGCCGCGGCGCGCGAATCGGCCGCCGTGGGCTACGAGTACCTGGAAACCCTCCGCTCCGTCCGCGCCCGCGTGATTTCGTCGTACTGGACCCTCTGGGCCGCGCGTGAAAAAGAACGGCTCACAAGGGAGGCGGCCGTCATCGCGGAGCAGTTCGAACAGGCGGCGCTCGCTTGCTGCGAAGCAGGAACCGGCACCCAATCCGACGTGCTTCGCGCGCAGATCGAGAGGGCGATGCTTGAAGACGAGCTGGTTACACGAGCACAGCAGGTCCGCGTTGCGCAAGTCGCGGTCAATGCGCTCCTGAACGCTCCACCCGACACCCCGCGCGACGCAGGTGATCCCGGACAATCACCGGAATTTCTTCCGGAGCCCGACGCGCTTCTCGCGCGCGCAAAGAGCAACAACGCCATGCTCGTCGCGCGAGAGAAAATGATCCAGGCCCGCGGCGCCGCTCTGAAGGCCGCGCGACGCGAATACGCGCCCGATGTCGAAGTGTTTGTGAAAGCTCGCCAGCCGCGCGGGAGCGGCAGCATTGAGGAATACGACACCGGTGTCGCGCTGACGTTTCCCTGGCTCTGGCTCGGCAAAACGAAAGGATTAATCGGCGAAGCCCGCGCGGATCTCGCATCCGCGGAAGCGGAATACAACGACGCCGTAAACAGGCTTTCGGTCGAGATTCTTGAACTCCACACGGAAGCCGACACGGCCGCACGCCGGGTCCGGCTGTTCGACGCGGAGATTCTAAAAATGACCAGACAACTGGTTGAGACATCGCTCGCAGAATACCAGAACGGCCGCGCCGACTTTTTCGCGCTGCTGGATGCGCAACGCGAAACGATTCGCGTTGAAACGGAATACATCGAGGCCCGCGCGGAACACGGCCGCGCCATGGCGATGCTGAACCAGATGACAGCCTCTCTCGCCGATTATGGAAAGGAAATCGAACCATGAACAAGAAATTCATTATTGTTGGACTCGTGCTCTTGATCGCTGCCTTTGTCGCGGGACGCTTTTCCGTGCATAAGCCTTCCGAAAGTCTTGCGCACGATGAAACCAGCGTAACGGAATGGACCTGCTCCATGCATCCGCAGATCCGGCAACCCAACCCCGGCAAGTGTCCGATTTGCGCGATGGATCTAATTCCTGTCGCCGGCGGCGGGGCGGAGGAAAGTGCGCGCGAGTTGACCCTGTCACCCGCGGCGCAGAAGCTGGCTGAAATCGAAACCGCGCCGGTCATGCGACGCGCTGTTTCGCGGGAGCTGCGCCTGGTTGGCAAAATCGCGCTGGACGAAACGCGGATTCGCGAAATCTCGCTGCTGGCCGACGGCCGCATTGAAAAA
>CAZTYH010000042.1:14674-27226 GCA_964617565.1 uncultured Verrucomicrobiota bacterium | reverse complement strand
ATGGCGTACCCAGCAGGAGTTGAACCTGCAACCTTCTGATCCGTAGTCAGATGCTCTGTCCAATTGAGCTATGGGTACACCGAAACGCTTCCCAAAACGCGAGCGGTACTTATAGGACATGATCTGCCGTTTTGCAACCCCGGAGATTCAGAAGATCGGAGAAATGGAGTATTGGAGTGCTGGAGCATTGGGTTATTCAACGGGCTTTTTATGATTGCCGGTGCCGGCCGTCCGGGCGTCGTCTATTTCCTCTTCGTTATCCGTACTATGCAGATTGCGAGAGCCGATCCAGCCTTTGCGCCAGAAGAAAAACAACATGCCAAAAGCCGAGAGAATCATGAGCAGGATGGAAAAGGGATACCCCATGTACCAGCGCAACTCCGGCATGTTCCACGGAGATGTTTCCGGGTCGAAGTTCATCCCGTACACGCCCGCAATGAAGGTCAGAGGGATGAATATGGTCGCGATGATCGTCAGCACCCGCATCACTTCGTTCATGCGATTACTGATGCTCGAGAGGTACAGATCCGAAAGATCGCTTCCTATTTCGCGATAGGTTTCGACGAGATCCACGACCTGGATCGTGTGGTCATAGCAATCACGGAAAAACAGCCTCGTGTCATCCGTGATAAGGGGCAGGGGATCGCGACACAGGGTGTTGAAGACTTCGCGCAGCGGCCAGATGGCTCGGCGCAGCACGCGCAGATCGCGGCGCACATCGTGAATGAGCAGGATGGTGTTTTTGCCGGGTTTTGTAATCACGACGTCCTGCAAGGCATCCAGTCTTTCGCCATATTGCTCCAGCAAGGGGTAGTAAGCATCCACGATGGAATCGAGCAGTGCGTAGGCAAGGTAATCGGCCCCTGTCGAGCGAATACGATGCCCGCCCTTGCGAATGCGTTCGCGGACCGGATTGAAACAATCGCCCGCGCGTTCTTGAAAGGTCAGGACATAATTGGTGCCGAGGAAGAAACTGACTTGCTCGGTCTCCACTTTTTTACCCAGCGAAACCATTCGCGCGACAATGAATTGATTATCTCTGTAAGCTTCAACCTTCGCGCGTTGGTGAACATAGATGATGTCTTCGAGTGCAAGCACGTGAATGCAGAAAATGTCGGCGAGTTGCTCAAGGATTTCCGCATCACCCAATCCATCCACGTTCACCCACGTGACAGGCCATTTGTTGAGATAGGCCGCGATATCCCCAACCTGCTTGATCTTTTTCTCGGCATAACCCTCCGGCCCGTAAGCGAACACCGTGATGGCTGGAGGGGGAGCGTTGGGATCAATAATCAGTGTGCCCGGAGCGGCGCCCGGAGGCGGGCGTACGCGCGGCCTGCGTTTCTTCACAACAACCGGACCGTCAATGGGTGGAGTCATCAGCCAGATATATTACTTTTTTTCCAATGATTGGAAAATCCAAAAACTTTTTTTCCAATGATTGGAAAAACGAATGCGGGGGAGGTTTACGTCCTTCCCAGAAGGTGTCGAAGCGCGCTTTCAAGATCGGGAAAGTGAAAGATGAATCCCGTATGCTGGAGGCGATGCGGCTCGACACGGGTGCTGGCAAGGAGTGTTTCTTCAGCCATTTCGCCCATCAAGACCCGTGCAAGGCCGGAGGGGAGGGGAAAAACCGAGGGGCGGCCGAGTATCAGTCCAAGCATGCGCGCGAAATCCTTATTGATGCTCGCGGTCGGGGCAACGAGGTTGACGGGTCCACGAAGCGAAGGCACCAGCAAGGCGTGGTAGATGGCTTCAATGGCATCATCCATGCTGATCCAGCTCATGAACTGGTATCCCGAGCCTATGGGCCCCCCGGCCCCCGAAAAGAAAGCAGGCAGCATCGCGGCCAGGGCGCCACCCCCCGGCGAGAGTACAATGCCCGTGCGCAGATGAACGGTCCGGATTCCCCTCTCTTCTGCCGGTTGGGTCGCGGCTTCCCATTTACGACATACATCCGGGAGAAAGCCGGTTCCAGGGGGACTGTCTTCATCAAGGGTTTCCGCGCCGCGGTCGCCGTAATATCCGATGGCCGAAGCCGAGAGGAAGGTTTCCGGCGGATGGTCCAATTTGGCAAGCGTTTCGGCAAGCAACCGTGTTCCGAACACGCGACTGGAATAAATGCGCTGTTTCTTTGACGCCGTCCAACGCAAGGCGTTAATCCGTTCTCCCGCGAGGTGAATGACGGAATCGAAACCTTCCAGCCTCGCGGGATCGAGTTGACCATTCTCGGGATCCCAAGAAATATTGTCTCCCGAGGCGGGGCCGCGAGTAAGCCCGATCACCGTATGGCCTCCGGCGGTCAAGAAGTGCTTCAGTGTTCGACCGATAAAGCCGGAAGCACCGGTCAAAAGAATGCGCTGCGTGCGCGTCCCCGGATATGCGCGATGAACAGCAATATCATGGGAGAGAATACGGTGCCGATAGACAAAGAGACGATCCAGCTCCGTCCGAACACGGGCATTGGCAAGCAACTTGCCAAGGGATCCGAGGGGGATGCGATACTCAACACGATCCTCGAGATAGCACGCAGCATTATCCTGTTCGAATGCGTGCGTGTGCCGCCACTCCGCGAAAGGACCGTGCACCTGGACGTCGGTGAAACCACGCGGTCTTACACAATCCACATGCTCCACTTCCCAGTTGAATCGGAAAGGGCCTTTCCTGATTACAAGGGATGCGCGCGCTCCATCCTCAATTCCGCCGGTGCGCCCTGGAATGGTCAGGCGAATCCAGGGTGGAGTAAGGCGCTCCAAGGCCCCGGGACGTGTGTGCCATGCATACACCTCCTCGGCGGACGATTCTATTCTCGTCAGTCGGACAAAGGTTTCAATATTCATACCGTCCCGAAGAATTGCGTCTCGCAGTATAAGGAGCGCGAACTAAAGAGGCAATATTGAGAATACGTCAACCCTTGAACGAGGAATGACCTCGAAGGCCAATGTTTGATTCAACGGCCATTCACGAAGAACGGCATGTTGGCGCTGCTTGCACCGCCCTGACCGTCATACACGTAACAGAACACCCGGTACGCGCCTCGCCCCTGCGGCGTTTGTATTTGTGTCACGGCTGCGGCCGGGTCTTTTATACGGCCGGGAACGGGCTTGAGCTCCGTGTGAACAACACCGTCGCGATCCGTGGACTTATGTTCCGACATAAGAATCCATTCGTAGCGCAGCGGATCGCCATCCGGATCAATCGCCGTAACGCTCAACTGTATATTTTGCGCAGGCTTCACTTTGACATGCTTTAACGGCGACTCGATCTTCGTGATCTGGGGGCTTCGATTCGGCGGTGGCTTCTTGCTCCAGGCGCTCCACATGGTATCCACCGTGTTAAGTTTTGACCCGTCGAGCAGGTGCATGCTGTACCAGGTGGGCGTACATTCGAACTTGTAATCCCAACTGAACACAAAGGAACCCAGACACCAGTTTTCCGATGCGCTGACGCTCTTGAGATAGGACTCCAGGTAGAAACTCGCCTTTTCGAGAGGCATTTGTTCGATCTCGGCACCCCATTCCGTTTTGTCCACTTCCCATTGCCCCTTGGGGCCGAATTCCATGATCATGTAGGGGCGCACCCAACCGACGTCACGCAGTCGGCCTGCCATGCTCGACAGACCGCCATAGCTGTTGATCCCGAGGATGTCGAGGTCAGGACAATACTGTGCCGCAAGGGCGGCCTTCACGCTGTTTTTGCCGATGTCTGCAAAGGCCGTGGTGGTGGGGTGGTGTGGGTCTTCCTCGCGCACCATGCGGGCGATTTCATTGATTGCCTTATAGACGGCGACATTGGTTCCCGGACCCCATTCGACCTCGTTGCCCACGCACCACATCAGCAGGGCCGGATGATTCCTGTACGTGCGGACCGCAGCCCGGAGTTTGCGGAGTTGACGCTCAACGGCCGTGCGATTGTTGTAGTCGAAGCGATGCCTTTCCTGACCCATCCACAGGCCGAGGCAAACCATCAGACCGTGTGCATGGGCCTCGTCCAGCACTTTGCCCGCCATGTCTGTGCTCCAGGTTCTGATGGCATTGCCCCCGGCTGCTTTGATGCCATCAAGATTCTTTTGTCCGCCCGCGCCCTTGATGAAAAACGGCGTGTCATTTACGTAAAGTGTCCAGCCACCGCCCAACGCGTAGCGAATGTCCACTTTCGATGCCGGGCCGGCAGCTTCAGGTTTGTCTTCAGGCTCGCCATCCTCTTCCTCAGCATCCGGATCTGGCTCCGCGGCTTTCGGTGCAATAGGCTCACGCGAGGCTTCCACGAGGAATGGAATATTTGCGCTGGTCGCACCGCCCTTGTCATCACGGACATGGACCATCAGGCGATATGGGCCACCATCACGTGGAACGGTGAATCCCGTTTGCGCCTGGTCCGGCTGTTGAACGGCGCCGGCAACAATCTCATATTTTGCAGGGACGAGATGGGCATGGTCTCCGGTATCGAGTTCCCGCAGGAGAACCCACTCGTAGGTCAACGGATCGGAATCCGGGTCCGACGCGGTCACAACCGCGGTCTGAACGGAGGCGGCCGGCGCTAACCGGCAATTGACAGCGGAGGTTGCGGAAAGGATTTCCGGTGCGCGGTTTGCCGGATACGCGCGAGTCCATGCATAGGTCAGCGCATCAGCAACCTCCGTGCGGGAGCCATCGGGGAGCGTGAGGCTGAACCAGGTCGGGGTGATCATTTGAACGTCATCCCATGAATAGGCAAACGATCCGAGGCATAGGCCTTGAGATGCTGTTACGAGGTTGCTGTATATCTCGAGGAACCAAGTCGCTTTTGCGGATGGCCTCGGTTCGATGGGGGACAGCCATGGGGTGAGTTCTTCCGGGTCTGGAGGCTGGGCGGTGCGGTACATGAGCACATAAGGTTTGTACCAACCGGAACTCCTGATATGTGAAACGGCATTGGTGTAATCGGCTGCGGGAGACCAGCCCAGCACATCGGCTTCCGGACAGTACATCGCCAGCATGCGCGGCTTCGGGCTTTGCGCATCGAGCACGCCGAGGTCGGCAACAACCGGATGATCCGGGTCCTCGTGACGGATCATCCTGGCCAAGGCATGAACAGCGCGATAGGCCACGATGTTGGTCTGTTCCGTATCCGCGATATCGCTTTGAATGATCCACAGAAGAAGAGAAGGCTGGTTTCTCAGTTCCTGAATAAGGGGGCGGATATCCTGAATGGCCACGGCTACGGATGAGGCATTAGTGTAGGACATCTCTGCGCCCTGACGAAGCTGTATTGCGATGGCTGCGGTGATTCCTGCTTTCTCTGCCTCTTCCAGAAGGACTTCAGCGCGGGAAACATCCTGTATCAAAACGCAGTTCCCGCCGGAGGATCGAAGGATCTCAAATCTTCCGGTGGCATACACACCGTTGATTGTAAAAGGAGAGCAGTCGCGAAGCAGGCGGTACTCCGAGCCGGAGATTTGTATCGCGGTCTTAACCGGCATGGGGACAGATTGCGCCCAACACAGAGCAGCCGCGGTCAGAATAAGGCAAGACACAATGGATGCGGTCAATTTCATGATTACACCTCTTCATTGCCCCCTTTATCGCTGGGCACGTTCCCACGCAAGACTGCTCACTTCCCCCGAACAAGCTCTTGCAGGTGTGGTTCACGAGACCAACGATTGCGCTGTGTTTATCTTTCTGAGGAGGAGATGTCTATTCAAAAAACGGAGAACGTCCCACTTTCTTGTTTCGCTTTTGGCGGCATGTCCTCTTGCAATTCGGTAGTGTCATTCTTTTCCTGTTTTCGCTGGCGATTTCCGGAACCGCACCGGCGCCAGGCAATCAGGAGCTGATGGACGCTGCGTGGAAGAGGAAGTAAGACGACGGTTGTCGGTTCCCGGTATTGATTTAGAGCTCGCGGGGGCATTTCTTTCCGTGGGTTTCAACGCGCCATGCTTGATTTCCCATTACCGAAGGGAATATGGTATACGCCTTTCAGCAAGGTGGACCATGTTTGATGCCGTTTCCAATAAGGTAAGTTTTCCCAAGCTTGAAGAGGAAGTGTTGCGATTCTGGAAAGATCACGACACGTTCAAGAAGAGCCTCGAAATACGCCGCAACTCGCCGGAGTTCGTTTTTTATGATGGCCCCCCGTTTGCAACGGGGTTGCCTCATTACGGCCATCTCCTTGCCGGCACGATCAAGGATATCGTTCCGCGTTACCAGACGATGCGCGGCCATTACGTGGACCGGCGTTTCGGATGGGATTGCCACGGCCTCCCGGTCGAATACGAGATGGAACAGGAATTGAAGATCAGCGGCAAGCGAGACATCGAAAAGATGGGGGTGGATGTCTTTAATGAAAAATGCCGCGGAATCGTCCTCCGTTACACGCGCGAGTGGCGCGAGATCGTCAATCGCATGGGCCGCTGGGTGGATTTCGACAACGACTACAAGACGATGGATTTGCCGTACATGGAGTCCATCTGGTGGGTGTTCAAGTCGCTCTGGGAAAAAGGCCTGATCTACGAAGGGAGCAAGATTCTGCCGTACTGTCCGCGTTGCTCCACGCCGTTGTCCAACTTTGAGACCAATCAGGGCTACGTGGACGTTCAGGACCCGGCCATCACCGTCCGCTTTGCCTTAACCGGTCAGGCCGATACCTACATGCTGGCATGGACGACCACGCCGTGGACATTGCCGTCGAACCTTGCGCTCGCGGTCGGACCGACCCTTCGCTACGTCAAGGTGCGCGACGGCAAGGACACCTACATTCTCGCCAAGGACCGTCTTCATGTTTATTACCATAAAGAAGGCGAGTTCGAAGTTCTTGAAGAACTGGATGGTTCACAACTTGTCGGGGTGGAATACGATCCCTTGTTCCCTTACTTTCAATCGCTGCGCAACGAGGGGGCTTTCAGGGTATGCGCGGCCGACTTTGTATCCACCGAGGACGGTACCGGCGTGGTACACATCGCGCCCGGGTTCGGTGAAGACGATTACCGGCTCGGCCAGGCAGAGGAATTGCCGGTTGTCTGTCCCGTGGACGAGGAGGGTCGCTTTACGGAAATCGTTTCGGATTACGCGGGCCGCGAAGTGAAGGAGGCGGACGGCGATATCATGAAGCGGCTCAAGGCGGAGGGGAAGCTGGTTCATCGAGGGACGATCCAGCACTCCTATCCCCACTGCTGGCGATGCGATGCCCCTCTGATCTACCGCGCGATCTCAACGTGGTTCGTCCGCGTGGAGCAGATCCGCGATCGAATCCTCGCATCGAACGCGAAAACATCGTGGGTGCCGGAGCATCTTCGTGACGGCCGATTCGGCAAGTGGCTCGAGGGTGCGCGCGACTGGGCCATTTCGCGAAACCGCTATTGGGGCGCTCCACTTCCGGTCTGGAGAAACAAGCAGGGCGAAATGATCTGCGTGGGATCTGCGGCGGAACTCGAGACCTTGTCCGGCCGCAGGGTGGAGGATCTGCACAAGCATTATGTGGATGCCGTTGAAATCCCGAGCCGTAAGGGCGGGGATCCGCTTCGTCGCATCCCGGAGGTGCTGGACTGCTGGTTCGAAAGCGGATCCATGCCGTATGCGCAGTCGCATTATCCATTTGAGAACAAGACGCACTTTGAAGCGCACTTTCCGGCGGACTTTATCGCCGAAGGGCTCGATCAGACACGTGGCTGGTTCTATACGCTGATGGTTCTTTCCACGGCTCTTTTTGAAAAGCCGGCGTTCAAAAACGTGATCGTAAACGGACTCGTCCTCGCGGAGGACGGCCGTAAAATGAGCAAGCGCCTGAAGAATTATCCGGACCCCGTTTACATGCTGAACGAATATGGCGCTGATGCCTTGCGTTTGTACATGATCCATTCTCCGGTGGTGCGCGCCGAGAACCTTTGCTTTTCGGAAGAAGGCGTTAAACATGCGCTGCGTCATCTCCTGATTCCATGGTGGAATGCGTACAGTTTCTTCGTGACGTATGCGCGGGTGGACGACTGGAAACCTGAAGCCCGAAACCGGAAACCTGAGTATGGAAAAAACGAGAACCTGCTTGACCGATGGATTCTCAGCTCGCTGGAGCGATTGACGCAGGACGTGGTGAAGGCGATGGATGGTTATGAGCTGCAGCAGGCGGTGCGTCCTTTCGTTCGATTTATCGAGGACCTGACGAACTGGTATATCCGCCGGAGCCGCCGCCGTTTCTGGAAGAGTTCCGACGATGCCGATAAAGCGCAGGCCTATGCCACGTTGTATGAAGTGCTGCTGCGTCTCTGCAGGATCGCGGCGCCGTTCGTCCCGTTCATCAGCGAGGCGATTTACCGGAACCTGCGAACGGTGGATATGCCGGAGTCCGTGCATCTCTGCGATTTCCCGGTCAGCGATGGCCGGGCGCGCGATCACGAGCTTGAAGAACAGATGGAAGATGTGATGGCCGCGGTGGGCATGGGCCGACAGCTTCGCGCCGATCGAAACCTGAAAGTACGGCAGCCGCTTCAAGGCATGCATATTGTTTGCCGCGACCGCGCGCGTCTGGCGCGGATTGAAGCGCTCACCAGCGTCATCATGGAAGAGCTGAACGTAAAGCATATCTGGTTCAGCGCCGACGAAAGCAATCTTGCTTCATTCAACGCAAAAGCAAACTTCGCCAAGCTGGGACCCCGGCTTGGCGCGGGAGTCAAGAAGGCGGCGGCCGCCGTTCAGAAGCTGGATACCGCGACGCTCGAGGCGTTGCTGAACGGTCAGCCGGTGGTTTTGGAGATTGATGGACAACGGACCGAGCTTGAACCGGCAGATGTCGTCATTGAGCGCACACCCAAAGAGGGGCTTGTTGTATCTTCCGAAGGTAATCTCGTCGTTGCGTTGGAGGTGGATCTGAGCCAGGAACTGCTGCGCGAAGGACTGGCGCGCGAGTTCGTTAACAGGGTTCAATCCATGCGAAAGAGTGCCGATCTGGACGTCACGCAACGGATTCGTCTCACCGTGGGCGGAGATGAGGAAATTCGCGAGGCGGTGGAAGAATACAGCACCTATATACAGGATGAGACACTCTGCATACAGTGTTCCATCGCCGAAACAAGGCCGGATTCGCTTCAGGAGGTAGATCTAAATGGTCATTCCTGCTGGATCATAATGGAGGCCTTGGAGAAAAGTGACCGAGAGGGTGTTGACAAGCCGGAGTCTGTGTGATAGTTAAGCGCCTCTTTTTGGGGTAGGGGGGTTCCCGGGAACCCCGGAAATAGTCGGAAAAACGGCGTTTTTTTAAGGTGAGTAATGGCTAGCAAAACCAAGTCGTCCCGGAAGAAGAAACCTGTGGCCAAGGCGCGTACGGCCAAGCCGTCAGTGAAAAGAGCAAAAGCGCCTGTCGCCAGGAAACCTGCTGCCATGGCAGCCAAGGGTAAGGCGCTTCCAAAGAAGCTTGCGAAGAGCAAGGCGGCAGCTCGCCCCGTGGTTGAAGCGCCGGCGAAAGCGTTGAAGCCTGTTTTCAATGCCAAGCAGTTTTCCGAATACAAAGATTTGCTTCAGAAAGTGCGCGACCGCGTCGTAGATGAAATCGCGTTTCTTGCAGGAGACAATCTGAACCGGTCGCAACGGGAATCTTCCGGAGATCTGTCCAGTTACAGCTTCCATATGGCAGACCAGGGAACCGACAATTTCGATCGCGAGTTTGCCTTGAACCTCGTTAGCAGCGAGCAGGATGTGCTGTATGAGATTGATGAGGCGATCAACCGCATCGAATTGAAAACCTACGGGCGTTGCGAAGTGTGCGATTGCGCAATCGAAAGGGCGCGCCTGAAGGCGCTGCCGTTTGCCAAGATGTGCATCAAGTGCAAATCAGCGGCGGAGAAGGGCAAGTCGCGCTACCGGCCGTTTGGCCCGACCATTTCCCAGAGCTCCTCCGCGGAATAGGAGCGCAGGACGATGCTCGTCCTAATTCTTGGAATCGCGATCGCGTTCTTCGACCAGCTCACCAAGCATCTCGTTCACCTGGGTTTTGCTCTTGGCGAGTCACGGCCGGTCATCCCGGGCTTCTTCGATTTCACCTATGTCAGGAACACCGGCGCGGCGTGGGGCATGCTGGGCGGACAAAATACGGCCCTGACGATTCTTTCCATTGTCATGCTGGTCGTGATGCTCGTTTTCCGGCGTTCCTTTCTGAGCGACACATGGGATCATCGCGTCGCGCTGGGCCTGATGATCGGCGGTATCGTGGGAAACCTCATGGATCGTATGCGGTTCGGGTACGTGGTGGATTTCCTCGACTTCCATGTGGGCGGATATCACTGGCCCGCGTTCAACATTGCCGACGCGGCCATCTGTATCGGCGTAGGCATCTACATTCTTTCCGCGTTGTGGGCAAGCAGCCATCCCTTGAACGCGGGAGAAGAGAGCAGGAATGAACCTGCGAGAGATCATTCCGATGGTTGACGCGGACAGGCATGCGTTTCCCGAGAGAAAGGAAAGAGGCGCATATTTCCTGGTCGGTCCAACCGCTTCCGGCAAGACCGCGGTTTCCCATTTTCTTGCGATGCAGCAAGGCGCGGTTATTCTTTCGGCCGACTCCATGCTGGTTTATAAAGGAATGGATATCGGCACCGCCAAGCCGACAGAAAAGGAGCGCGCGGAGATTTCGTATTTCGGTCTCGATCTCGTGGCGCCGGGTGACAGCTTCAGTGTAGGAGCTTATCTCGAACATGCTGCGGAAGCGTTCGAGACCGCCGGCCGATGCGGCAGCAACGTGTTTGTGACGGGCGGAACGGGCCTGTATATCAAGTGCCTCACGGAAGGCTTGGATGAAACCGGCGCCGCGGACCCGGACAGCCGGTCGCGAGCGGAAAGCATCCTTGAGAACGATGGGGTTTCAGGACTGCAGCAGGCTTTGAAGGCGGCTGCTCCGGATCGTTTGGCCGCGTTGAAAGATCCCGATAATCCGCGGCGTTTGATCCGCGCATTAGAGCTGGCCTGGAAGGGCCAGCCGTTGAATCGGAAATGGTCGGCAAAACCTGTTGTTCCGTTCGTCGGCCTTGCTGTTGAACCGGAAACTCTGCTTCAGCGAATCCGGGACAGGGTGCAGACGATGTACGAGGAGGGACTTTTGGAAGAGGCGGAGTCCTTGCGAAAAGGCGAGCGGCCATTGTCCGAAACGGCCCGTCATGCGATCGGGTACGCGGAAGCATTCGATCTGCTGAATGGGAAGAAAACCCGTTCGGAAGCAATGGAAATGACGATTCGTCGAACGCGCCGTCTGGCCAAGCGCCAAATGACGTGGTTCCGTGGTCAGGCAAACGTTAAGTGGATTGATGTGGGAGCAGGTGATTCAACTGAATCTATTGCTGCGAAAGTTGCGGCATGTTGGAAGCAATATGGGCGAACTCTTGTTAACTTCTGATCCGGATAAGGAACGGGTGCTGCTGGTAGGCGTGCAGCTTCGCCGGCAACAGGAATGGCTTGTCCACGATTCGCTCGACGAACTCGCGCTGCTTTCGGAGACGGCCGGCGCGGATGTGGCAGACCGCGTCATCTGCAAGCAGGCATCCCTGAATCCCGGTACCTTCATCGGCAAAGGCAAAGCGGAAGAACTGGCTCGCCGCGTGGAAGAAGATGATATCAGCACGGTGGTCTTTGACGATGAGTTGTCTCCCGCGCAAGGCCGTAATTTGAGCACGATGCTCAGCGCGAAGGTCATTGATCGCACACAACTCATTCTCGACATCTTCGCCCAACATGCGCGCACGAAGGAAGGTCGCCTCCAGATCGAACTTGCCCAGCTTCATTACCTGCTGCCGCGGTTGCGCAGAATGTGGACGCACCTTGAGCGACAACAGGGCGGTATCGGCCTGCGCGGTCCGGGCGAGAAGCAGTTGGAACTGGACCGCCGCCGCATCCAGGACCGGATGCATCGCATCCGCGAGGCGCTGAAACACGTCATCCAGCATCGAACCGAACAACGGCGCGGGCGTCGGCGCCACGGATGGGCACTGATCACGCTGGTGGGATATACGAATGCGGGCAAGTCCACCCTGTTGAACGCCCTCACTGGCTCTGAGGTGGAGGTGGACGACAAGCTTTTCGCCACGCTGGATCCCACGACCCGGCAGATCAAGCTGCCCAACAACCAGCCCGCGCTCATGACGGATACAGTCGGTTTCATCCGTAAGCTGCCGCATCACCTTGTCGAATCGTTCAAGGCCACCCTCGAGGAGGTCGTGCAGGCCGACCTGCTGTTGCATGTCGTGGATACGCCGCATCAGATGGTTATGGAACAGATCGAGGGAGTAAAGGCCGTCCTGCGTGAAATCGGTGCGGCTGACAAGCCCGTCCTGCACGTGCTGAACAAAATGGATCGGCCTGAATCAGCGCTCCATGGAGTTCCGCTTGAGAGCAGGCTCGGGAAGACCGTGCGCATCTCCGCCCTGACGGGGGAGGGCCTGAACCTTCTGCGCGAGGAACTGGCTGATTTCCTGCGAAGCCGGAACGTGGAGATGACCTTGCGCATTCCGCTCGCAGAGGCTCGCCTGCTGGCGTTGATCCGGAGTTCCGGGAAGATACACAAAGAACACTATGGAGATGACGGGTTTGTTGAAATGCG
>CAZTYH010000042.1:12685-14574 GCA_964617565.1 uncultured Verrucomicrobiota bacterium | reverse complement strand
GTTCCGGGAAGATACACAAAGAACACTATGGAGATGACGGGTTTGTTGAAATGCGCGCGGTGGTTCCGGGAAAAATGCAGGCAAGATGCGCGCCCTACCTGGTGGAAAGCCGCAAGGAGGATATGTGACGGCCCGGAGCGTTGGAGAGTTGGCCTATTCACCGGCATCGCGAAGGGTCAAGGATTTGCCTTGTCGCCTTCGCCCGCGCGAAGAACTGGATAGGGTTGGAGCGGAAAACGTGTCCGATATCGTTTTGCTTTCGGTGCTTTTGCGAGGCGGAGTGCGAGGATTAAGCGTCGTGGACCTGGCAGAAGAGCTGCTTCGTGAATATGGGTCGCTGGACGCACTGGCCAAAGCCTCGATCGAGGAGCTTGCCGCACGACGGGGAATGGGGCGCGTGAAGGCCCAGGTTCTCAAGGCGGCCCTGGAACTGGCGCAGCGCCTCGCGGAAGAGCACGGGCCGGCGAGACAACCGGTCAAGGGACCTCATGACGCCGCAAAAGTATTGCGGCAACGCGCGCGCACCCGGGAAGAAGAAGCGTTCTGGGTTTTAATGCTGGATGCGAAAAACCGCTTGATCCGCGCGCCACTGGAAATCAGTCGCGGATTGCTCGACGCAAGTCTTGTCCATCCGCGTGAAGTATTCCGCGAGGCGATCCGTTCATCCAGCGCAGCCGTAATACTGGTTCACAACCACCCGTCGGGCGATCCGACACCTTCCGCGGAAGACATTCGCGTCACCAAACAGCTTGTCGAGGCAGGCCGTATCGTGGATATTCAGGTGCTTGACCACGTCATACTGGGCCGTCGCCATACGGATGGAACGGATGATTTCATAAGCCTGTGCGAGGCGGGCGTGGTGGATTTTTCAAACCGGGAGCGTCGTTGATGAACATTCATCCTTCAGCCGTCATAAGTTCGCGCGCGGAATTGGGCAAAAACGTGGAGATCGGACCGCTGGCCGTGATTGAGGAAGATGTGCGAATCGGCGACGGCTCCGTGATTGGACCGCACGTCGTCATTCATCGCTATACTTCGATCGGTGCAGGAACGAGCGTTCATGCCGGCGCCGTGCTGGGTGATCTCCCGCAGGATCTGGCGTTTGGTGGCGCGCGCAGTTACGTGAAAATTGGCGACCGCTGCGTGATTCGCGAAGGCGTGACCATTCATCGTGGCACCAAGGAAGAAACGTCAACGATCGTTGGCGATGAATGTTTCCTGATGGCTTTCTCGCATCTCGGGCACAACGTTATTCTCGGCCAGGGTGTCATCATGGCCAATGGCGCGCTGCTTGCAGGCTACGTCGAGGTGGGTGACAAGGCGTTCATAAGTGGAAATGCCGTTGTTCACCAGTTCACGCGCATTGGCCGGTTGGCCATGTTGTCAGGGCTTTCCGGGACAGGAAAAGATGTGCCTCCGTTTTGCGTGGTAGCCGGTGTCAGGCGGAACCAGGTGGCTGGACTGAATATTGTGGGGCTGCGCCGCGCCGGCATCACTCCCGAAGAACGAAAGCAGATCAAGGCGGCCTTTGATTTGCTCTATCGCTCCGGACTGAATTTCGGCCAGGCGCTCGAAAAGATGAAAACGGAATTTCCTGCCGGTCCGGCCGCTGAGATATGGCAATTTGCGGAAGGCTCCAAGCGGGGGCTTTGTCCATTCTCGGCCTCCGCGGCCGAAGATGCCGATTGATGATTTTCCCCTTGGAAATATTCCATCAGCCCAATACCCCATTCCTCCACTCTTCCTTTTGGGTTGCAGGGCGCTCTTTCGTATAGTAGGATGAATCCACAATCAAATAGTGAGAACGATCTTCGGGGCAAGGTGATCCTGAGGGCCTTGTGGTCCTCGGGAAATTCCTGACCGGCGGTGAAAGCCCGCGACCCCTGTAG
>CAZTYH010000042.1:0-12585 GCA_964617565.1 uncultured Verrucomicrobiota bacterium | reverse complement strand
CCTTGTGGTCCTCGGGAAATTCCTGACCGGCGGTGAAAGCCCGCGACCCCTGTAGTAGAACAAGTTCACTACAGGGCTGATGCGGTAGGCCTGAGCAAAGCAAAGGATACCCGCAGCCGACAGTAAAGTCTGGATGGAAGAAGATCATGCCGTGTTGCGGTATGCCCCCGGAGTGTCAATTCTCGGGGCATTTTTTATGACGAGTGAAAACAAGCAACCGGTTCATTCGGTTTTCGATCCGATAGATGATGCGCTTGCGGCATTGCATCGCGGTGAAATCATTGTTGTCGCGGACGATGAGAAGAGGGAGAACGAGGGCGACCTCATCGTGGCTGCGGACAAAATCAGGCCTGAGGCGATCAACTTCATGGCCAAGTACGGCCGGGGTTTGATTTGCGTGGCGATGGAACGGCAGCGCCTGGCTGCGCTCGGGTTATCGCGCATGATTCCGCAGGGAGAGAGCGATCACTTTCGCACGGCATGGATGCAATCCGTGGATGCGCGCGAGGGAGTTACCACCGGGATCAGTGCCTACGATCGGGCAAAAACAATCCAGGTTCTTATAGACGACAATAGTTGCTCGGAAGACCTGGCGCGGCCCGGTCATGTCTTTCCGCTCGAAGCCGTGCCCGGCGGCGTGCTTCGCCGGACAGGACACACCGAGGCGGCGGTTGATCTCGCGCGGCTTGCGGGATGCAAGCCTGCCGGTGTGATCTGCGAGATCCTTCATGATGATGGAACCATGGCGCGTCTGCCTGAACTCAAAGAGTTTGCCAAAAAACATTCGCTCAAGCTGATTTCCATTGCGGACCTGGTGGCGTACCGCCGGCAGCGTGAAAGAATGATTGAGCGCGAACGCAAGGTGAAACTCCCGACCGCGCATGGGATATTCGATCTTCACCTGTACCGCTCTCTGCTTGATGATAAGCATCACCTGGCCCTTGTAATGGGCAAGCCCGAGGAACAGCCGTCGGCGCTGGTTCGCGTGCACAGTGAATGCCTGACGGGCGACGTGTTCGGGTCGCTTCGTTGCGATTGCGGTTCCCAATTAGACAGCGCCATGGAAACGATCGCCCGCGAAGGACATGGCGTGGTGTTGTATATGCGCCAGGAAGGGCGGGGTATTGGGCTGGCAAAGAAGATTCACGCGTACGAGTTGCAGGAAAGCGGGCTGGACACTGTTGAAGCCAATGAGCAATTGGGATTTGAAGCGGATCTCCGCGACTACGGGATCGGCGCGCAGATCCTGGCCGATCTCGGGTTGCGGCGTATCAGGCTTTTGACGAACAACCCGCGTAAGATTGTGGGTTTGAAAGGCTATGGACTTGAGGTGGTGGAACGTGTGCCGCTGGTGCTTCCGCATACAGAGCATAACAAGCGCTACCTTGCTGCAAAAAAAGAGAAGCTGGGTCACCTGCTGTAAGGAGGACAGAAAAATGAGTTGCAAAGAGTATGCCGGATCACTGGATGCGAAAGGATTGAAGATCGGGCTGGTTGTGAGCCGATTCAACGACTTCCTGACGGGGCAATTGGTGAAAGGCGCGTTGGATTGTCTCGTGCGGCATGGGGCAAGCGAGAGCGATGTGGCGCTGGCATGGGTGCCGGGCGCTTACGACATTCCTCTCGCGGTACAGGCAATGGCGGGCAGCGGTAAATACCAGGCGATCGTCGCCCTGGGCGCGGTTGTCCAAGGGGCCACTCCGCATGCGGGATTGATCAACACGCAACTTACGCGTGCCCTGACACAGATATCGCTCGACAAAAATGTCCCCGTGATTGATGGTGTCGTTGCGGCGGACAGCCTGGAGCAGGCCATCGAGCGCTGTGGAACGAAGAGTGGAAATCGAGGCTGGAATGCCGCACAGGCCGCGATTGAGATGGCCAATCTGAATAAACAACTCACTTCCTGAGGACTATGGCTGGCAGACATGAAGCGCGTGAATGGGCCGTTCAGTTCCTTTTTCAAAGGGACTTCAACCGTGGCGACCTGGAGTCGGCTCTGGCCGACTTCTGGCTGGAGCGAAAGCCGACGGCAAAACCTAAGGCTTTTGCCGAGGAACTGATACGCGGAGTTGAGGCTCACCGCGACGAGCTGGACGAACGCATTAAAAAATATGCCGAGCATTGGGATCTGAAACGCATGGGTGCGGTGGACCGTAACGCCATGCGTGTAGCGCTCTTTGAAATGATGTTCCGTCTGGACGTGCCGCCCGTAGTGTCCATCAACGAGGCGGTGGAAATAGCAAAAGCGTTGAGCGGCAGGGAGTCGGGCAAGTTTGTGAACGGCATCCTGGATCATGCTTGTCGCGATCTGGATCGCCCGGCGCGTTCCCGGTCCAACATCACAGAGAAGACAAACAAGTAACGGCATGGTCACCTGGATCAACGCGCTCAGCAAGACGCGCAATCGCCTTCAAGATGCATTGCGCCGCGTATTCTCCCGCGGAGATTCGCCGGAGGGGGTGTCCTTCGAAGAACTCGAAGAGAGTCTCATACAAGCAGATGTCCCGCCCAGGATGTCCGCCGGTCTGATCCAGGATCTCGAGAAGTCCTATAAAGGATTGCGGGTGGACCGCCGGGACATGTTGCGCAAAATGCTTGCAGACCGACTGCAGGGGCCGTCTCCTTTCAAATGGGAGAAGCGCAGTGAGCCCCTGGTGATCCTCGTGGTTGGTGTCAATGGTTCAGGAAAAACAACCACGTGTGCGAAGCTCGCCCACCTTGCGGAAAAGGAGGGCGCATCCGCTCTGCTTGGTGCGGCGGACACGTTCAGGGCGGCCGGCTCAGATCAATTGAAGTTGTGGGCAGACAGGCTCGGATGCGATGTTGTCGGCGGCAAGCAGGGCGCGGATGCAGCCGCAGTTGCCTTCGACGCGCTGGACGCCGCGGTTGCGCGATCGAAAGATGTACTGATCGTGGACACCGCGGGCCGCATGCATACGCGCGAACCCCTGATGCGAGAACTTCAGAAAACTCGATCCGCTCTTGGAAAGCGATTACCCGGCGCGCCACATGAAACATGGATCGTACTGGACGCAACCCTGGGCCAGAATGCCGTTTTGCAGGCAAGCGTATTTCACGAAGCGGTACCCCTGACAGGTGTCATTGTGGCCAAGCTCGACGGATCAGCGAAAGCGGGATTTCTTTTTTCAATTGCTCGTGACCTTGGTGTGCCGATTCGCTTTGCCGGGTTGGGAGAGGGACCGGACGATCTCGTGCCATTTGATGCCGATGCGTTTGCGGGTGCGCTGCTCAACGTCGAAACCAATGGTGCTGGCGGATGAAGAACAAGGATCAGGCCCACGAAATGTCAATGCTTCGCGCGATTGCGCTTGCGCGCCGCGGGGAGGGCTTGACGCGTCCCAATCCGCCGGTCGGCGCCATCGTGGTCAGGAATGGCCAGGTCCTCGGCGAGGGATGGCATCGGCACGCGGGCGGTCCTCATGCTGAAGTCATCGCTCTTCGCGAAGCCGGCCGCGCAGCCCGTGGAGCAACCCTTTATGTCACACTGGAGCCTTGTTCGACATGGGGACGCACTCCGCCATGCACGGACGCGATATTGGCCGCGGGTGTGCGTAGGGTGGTGGCTGCCGCTCGTGATCCCAACCCTCGCCATGCCGGTCGTGGTCTTGCGTTGCTGCGACGAAAGGGTGTCCTCGTTGACGATGGCATCTGCAGGGACGATGCCTTTGAATTGCTCGCCCCGTTCGCGAGCTGGATTACCAAAGGGATTCCTTATGTGACGCTCAAGATGGGCCCGTCTCTCGACGGCCGGATTGCCGATCGAACGGGTTCATCGCGCTGGATAACCGGCGCTGCCTCGCGCATCCGTGTTCAGGCGTTGCGGCGCAGGGTGGATGCCGTAATGGTGGGCGGAGGTACTGTCGCGGCCGACAATCCTTCTCTTCTGCCGCGGCCTGCAAAGGGGCGAAATCCATTTCGTATCATCGTGGACTCGAACCGGTCTCGAGCTCCATTAAGCGCCCGGGTCTTCAGCGATGAGAATGCGCAGAGAACGATCCTTGCGGTTCCGCATAATTATCCGGCCTCGCGGATACACGCATTGCGCGCTCGCGGCGTTAAAGTCCTGTCTCTGGCCTCTGCCGGGGGGCATGTTAGAATATCCTCGCTGCTGAAAGCCCTTGGGCGAGAAGGGATTTTACATGTGCTGTGCGAAGGCGGCGGGGGATTGGCTGCAAGTCTCGCCGAGGCCGGCTGTGTGGATGAATATGTCTTCTTTATCGCTCCGCGCATTATCGGGAGCCGCGAAGCGCCTATGGTAATGAGCGGGCGAGGTTGGTTGTTGAAGGATGCGCCGCATCTCCGGTTTACGTCGTGCGAACGGGTTGGACCGGATATCATGATTAGAGCGCAACCGGGGAGATAACCATGTTTACGGGACTGATTCAACGGATGTCGGAAGTCGTATCGCTCGAGACCAGCTCCGCCGGCGGGTGCCTCGGAATTCGCGCGACGGATTGGCCTCTCGCTTTGCAGGTGGGCGAAAGCATAGCAATCAACGGAGTCTGCCTGACTCTTACCCGTCATGATGGCGGCGTAATGCACTTCGACGTGCTGAAGGAATCCCTGGAACGCACTTCTCTTAGGAAAAAAGTACCGGGCACAATCGTCAACTTGGAGCGCGCGTTGAGGGTAGGAGATCCCATGGGCGGGCACATGGTGACCGGTCATGTGGATGATGTCGGCATCGTCTCTAACATCAAAATGGTTGGCCGTGATCGCTCCCTGTCTATCGAATGTGCCCCTTCGCTGTTGGCAGAGATGGTGGCAAAAGGTTCCGTGGCATGCGACGGAGTCAGCCTGACTATTGTTTCGCTGGATGATTGCTCGTTTACCGTTCACATTATCCCCCACACTTGGGATCAAACCGCCTTTTCCCATGTGCACAAAGGAGATTGGATCAATATCGAAACGGATATTATCGGGAAATACATTCGCCGATTTCTGGAATCGACAGGAAAGGAATCCCGAATAACATGGGAGACATTGCGTAAGAGTGGGTTTATGCAATAAGAGGAGAGGGGGCAGGGGAATGAGGGGTGCGTTGTTGACGGTATTGATTGCATCGGGGGCTTTTGCACAGTCCGTGCTTCTTTTCGATTTCGAGCAGGACACCGAAGGATGGGAGCATGAACATGCGAGTCCGACTCCTGCGGAGGTCTTCAAGGGCCGTGCGAAGAAAGGAGGCTCTGCGCTGTCCTTTGAACATGCCTTCGGCCCGAAATCAATGATCCTTCATGCCCGCGTAACGAATGGTTTTCCCCGCGATTATTCCGCTTCTTCTTTTCTTGGTTTTTCCGCATGGGTTTATATCCCTCCCGGCGCTTTGGGATGGGAGTCGCTGATGTTCGCGAGAACGGGTGAGGAATGGAAATGGAATACGGGTCACACCTTGAAAAATCTTCAACCTGGTTGGCACCGGGTCCAGATTTTGCGCGAAGAGATCGAGGATCCTTCGATCATACAGGATATCGGGGTCCAGGTGATTAACGCGCATGCCAAGGTGACGGCGCGCGTTCTTATTGACCAGGTTGAAGTAATAATGAGTGAATTGCCGGGGGAGGAAGAAGGGGAATAGCAGGTGCAGAAAAACGTTACCCGGCGGGGGAGCGGTCCCCGAATACCGGCCATACTTGAAACTATATTCTTGAGTGCCGGGCATGAAAGAACCCATATTGGCGCTTGTTCAGGGAGGTGGCTCCTCCTTTGAGGTGGTGGCTATGAAGACTCAGAAAAAAACGCTCACGCTGCGGCAAATCGCAAAACTTGCGAGAACCTCAAAGAGTACGGTGAGTCGCGTTCTGACGAATCACCCCAGTGTCTCTCCCAAGACACGCGAGCGTATTCAGTCGGTTATCAAAAAACACGGATTCAAACCTAATTTGTTCGCGCGCGGCTTGGCAGGAGGGAAAACCGGGCTGATTGCCGTTCTCACGAGCGAGATTAACAGTGGCTTTTATGCGGAAGTAATCAAAGGGGTGGATGAAATTGCCAGCCAGAACGACGGGCACGTGCTCTCATCGTTTGCCCACGGCACGGATGACTACATTGATTTATGGTCAAGCCTTGCAACAGGCGGACGAGTGGATGGAATTATTCTGATTGCGCCGCCCACGGAGATACTGACCCGGGCGATCGGGTCCGATGAAGTGCCTCTTGTGTTGTGTGCCTGTCGCCCGGAACAGCGCGTAAATGGGTGGGAGTCCGTGGATACGGTAACCGTGCATAATGAAAAAGGCATGGTAGAAATGCTCAGGCATGTCGTTGAACAAGGTTGTGCGCGACTGGTCCACATGGCCGGCCCGCCGAACATCTGGGATGCAGCGGAGCGCCGACGCAGCTTCGAACGATTCATAGCAGACCATCCAAACCTTGCGGGTGAAATTATTGAAATCGCCATGACTCGAGAAAACGGATGGTCGGCGACGTTGGATTATCTCAAGGTGAACAGCGAAAAGCCGGATGCTTTTATCGCGTGCAATGACCTCGCTGCCCTCGGCATTTTGGAAGCGCTGAAAGAGAGCGGAATTCGAGTGCCTGATATGGTTGCTGTGACAGGCTGCGACGACGACGCAGCCTCATCGGTGCTGGGCCTCACGACGTTGAGGATGCCGATGGTGGAATTGGGGCGCGAAACAGCAAGGCTTCTTTTCGAGCGTTTGAACTCGCGCGACAGGGATATACCCGCAAGGGAAAGCGTTCTCGACATGATGCTTTGTACTCGCGCAACCAGCCTGGCCGGAAAAAGGCGGGACGTCTGAAATCTTGTCGTCCTGTGTGTTGACTTGGCCCTTCGTCGTTCCTAGAATCCCTGCAAATGTTTCTGCCCGGAAGGACGGGGTCAAAAAAGTGTCAACGATGATGGAAAGACTTCTTAACGTTCAAGATCGTGATCGCCGTATTTCCAAGCTGCGCCGCGAGCAGGCGGATATCCCGGAGCGTATTCGCCAGGTCGAAGCACGTCTCGATGCTCACCGCGAGGCCTTGAAAGCGGCTCAAGATGAACAGAAAAAGAACGCGGCCGCCATGAAGCAGTTGGAGGTCGAGATCGAAACCCGAAAGCAGAAGATTACGAAATACCGGGAGCAGCAACTCCAGATCAAAAACAATAACGAGTACAAGGCGCTTGAACACGAAATCAGCGTGGTCGAAAAAGAGATCCGGGGGTTGGAAGACCAGGAAATCGATTTGATGGAGAAAGCGGAAGAGCTTCGGACAAAAATATCGGGCCGTGAAAAGGACTTGGGGCTGGAAGAAAAGCGCGTACACGAAGACCAGGCCGTCTTGAAGAAGCGACTGGAAAGCATGGAAGGAGAAGTCGCGAGCCTCTCCTCCGACCGGTCCGCATTGGCCAAGGATGTAGATCCGGCATGGCTTTCCCGGTATGAGCGGATATTCAAGAAATCCGGAGACTTTGCCATAGTGCCGGTGGAAAACGGCGCGTGCGGCGGATGCCACATGAAACTACCGCCTCATCTTGTTCACGAGACAAAGCGTGCTCTTACGCTCGTGGAATGCAGCTATTGCAGCCGCATTCTGTACTGGAAGCCGTAAACAGAGTATGTTTGTCGCAGAGAGTTCTTTGAGTGTTGCAGGAAGAAGGCGTTCGGTCGCTCCGGCATCGCTGTTAAAGGCGTGAATCGGAGAGGAAAGTCCGGACTCCACAGGGCAGGATGCCACGGGATGTTGCATTCAGCAGTACCGTGGGCTTTCCCGGTCAAGCGGGGAAGACGGAAAGCGCCACAGAAAACAAACCGCCCTGCAGTGATGCGCAAGCATCTACTTCAGGGTAAGGGTGAAAAGGTGGTGTAAGAGACCACCGGCTTCGCTGTGAAGCGTAG
The DNA here is from genome assembly GCA_964617565.1 of uncultured Verrucomicrobiota bacterium. Lineage (GTDB taxonomy): Bacteria > Verrucomicrobiota > Kiritimatiellia > CAIQIC01 > JAGNIJ01 > JAKJGV01. The sequence goes on along the minus strand of CAZTYH010000042.1, from coordinate 4,723 downwards.
CGCATGGCAAGCCCCATCCGGAGCAAGACCAAATAGGAAGCTCGAGGCGGCCCGCCTCATTCCCGGTTTCGGGAGGAGCTTCGGGTTGGTTGCAGTGCTCCTCTTTACCGAGGAAGATAAATGACCGAAAAGCCCCTCGTGGCTGACAGAATCCGGCTTACAGCCTTCTCCCTGCGACGCTTATCTGCCATAATGCGTCTATGTTGCGTAGAACCTATATTCAGGCTTCGCTCCGGCTCGTCCCATGGATAGCCGGCGCGTCTGTTCTTGCTGCATGTGCATTTTACGCGTTCTCTGCAATACGGCTCCCATCCGTTCCGGATGAACAGGTCGCTCACCACCGAAGTCCAGAATGGCAGGAGCTGCCTTCGATGGATACATCTTCGTGGGATGTTTTTACGCCGGGACAGCCAAGGATGCCGGCAAGCGGTGGACCTCTGAACAGGCGGTTCAGATTGGCAGGAACCTTCTTTTCGTTCGGCGATAAGAGAAACGGGGTTTCCGAGGAATCAGTTTGCAAAGCCATTCTGGATGATTTGGATAAAAAGACCCAACACCTCCTCGCGGAAGGGGAGTCCTTTGAAGGCATTCAGGTCGCGCAGATCTATAGAGACCATGTTCTTCTTCGCAGCGACGGAAGGGAAGAAGAGCTCTGGCTCAGCTTCTCCATGGCGGGTGAAAAAGGCGATGGCAAAGATGCCGGCGACAAGGAATTGCAGGTTGCCATTCAGCCTCTTGAAACAAGTCGCTTCGGCACCCGGGTGGGGGAGCACCGCTGGGTTTTGAATAAAGATTCTTTGATGGCCTACTACGAGGAAATCCGGGAAGACCCTGAACGGATCGGGCACCTGTTTGTTTCCTTACGTCCCGACTACCAGGACAACGCGATCGCAGGTTATCAACTCAACATGACCGGAGAGCAGGAGTTTTTCAAGGCTGCCGGCCTGATCGAAGGCGATGTTGTGCGAAAGGTTAACTCCCTGAATATGACCAGCCAGGCCCGAGCCGAATACTTCATCGGCGAGTTTCTCCAGGGACGCCTGAATGCCGTGGTCCTGGATATTGAAAGGGAGGGCGCGCCACAAAAACTAATCTATCTCATCCGCTGAATCCCGAGGCCGTTACTTTTTTTGCTTCCGGGCGTGTTTCTTCTTCAAACGCTTTTTGTCGTCATCCGGGACCGGATAGAAATCCACCAGCCGCCGCGTGCTGTCTACCCGCGCAAGAATAACGCTGATGCGTTGACCGATCCGCCATTCCCTGCGATGCCTCCGCCCATGTACCACCATTCCGTCGCGATCAAGGACGTAATGATCATCACGCATGCTGCGAAAAGGAACGAGTCCGCGCTGGAAAGTGTCCGTCAGCTCAATGATCAACCCTTTAGGTGTCAATGAAGTAACAAGGCCTTCAAATGGTCCGGTTTGTCTATTTTCCAGCATTCGCTGATAGTACTCGACCCGTTTGACGCTGAGGCTTTCTTCTTCAGCCTCCTGCGCGTTTCGTTCGGTCTGCGAGCAGTGTTCTGCAATGCGGGCCGCCTCGGCATGGATTACGGGAGAAGGCAGTCCGCGTTCAATAGCGGACAGCATTCGATGAACAACGAGATCAGGATACCGGCGAATGGGAGATGTAAAATGAGTGTAGCAGGGGAATGCGAGACCGAAATGCTCGCTGAGGGTGGGGGAATACACTGCCCGCTTCATGTTGCGCAGGATGGCAAGATGCGCGACGTGAGCAGACGGCGTCTCTGCGGTTCGCCGTGCTACATCGTTCAGCGCTTCCCTGGATCGCACGCTCGCCGGGATGCCCAACCCCTTCAGCTCTTGCTGCATCTGTCCCCACTGGCGCGCATCCGGTGGTGGATGAATACGGTACACGGCGGGCCGCCCGCTCTTTGCCAGGATTCCGGCCACGACGCAATTGGCCGCAAGCATGAACTCCTCGATCAGGTTGTAGGCTTCGTCTGCCCCGCGCCTGACAAGTTCCACCGGTACGCCTTCTTCGTTAAGCAGGCAGCGAACCTCCGGCATGCTGAGCTCAATGGATCCGTCGTCCATTCGCCGTTGTCTCAGAATGCCTGCCAGCTTGCGCATCGGCTTCAGCGCTTCCAGGACATCCGGCGGGATATCGGGATCCTGTTTTCCATCAAGAATTCGCTGAACCTGATCATATGTAAGACGGGCACTGGATCTGATTACGGAAGAAAATGTGCGCGACCGCAAAATGCTCCCTCGTGAATCAAGCACAATCTCGACACTATGGGTTAAACGATCACGACCTGCCTGGAGGCTGCAAACCTCCGTGGTGAGATGGGCCGGCAGCATCGGGATGGTCCGGTCAACCATGTAAACGCTGTTGCCGCGAAGAAAAGCTTCTTGATCCAATGGAGTTCCCGGCGCCACGTAATAAGCCACATCGGCTATGTGAACGCCCAAACGATATCCATTATCTTCCATCTTTTCGACGGAGACGGCATCGTCGAAGTCTTTTGCATCCGCCGGATCAATCGTGAAGATAAGACGTGACCGCAAATCCTCGCGACCTTCCATCGCGGCCGCCGGTGGGGCCGTGGCGAACAGGGATGCATCCCGCAGAACCTCTTCGGGAAATTCGATGTCCAACGAGTGATCGCGGATAATTGAAAGAATATCAACGCCGGGTGCATCGGACGCTCCCAGGTCTTCCACAAGAATGCCCGTGAGCGCCTTGCGTGGATCCGTCCATTCATCAAGTTGTATCCGGACCTTATGTGATTCCTGCGGAGAGGATGCCTCGATATCACGGAGGCGTACCGTGTGAATGAAGCGTGGATTGTCCGGGATGACATACCAGTACCATGACGATTTGCATAGAAGCCCCACCAGGGCCGTTCGCCGGCGCTCAAGAACTCGGATGATGCGGCCGCTTGAGCGACCCACCAGGGCTTTCGGGGCATTCCTGTTTCGGGCGCTAATGGAAGAGCCCGATAGCTGGACGAGAACGCGGTCTCCGTCCAACGCCGTTCCGAGGCCCTCTTCGGGTATATAGAGGTCTTCTATGCCCGCCTCGTCCGGTGTAACGAACCCAAAACGCCCCGCGTTCACGCGGAGTGAACCTGAAACCTGGTGCCGGTTTCCCTGGGTTAGAGCCCAGCGATTTTTCCGGATGCAAGTGATTTTCCCTTTTTGCTCAAGCTTGCGAAGCACCTGCCTGAGGGCTTGTCTTTCGGATGAGTTCTTTAAGTTCAGGGCCTTCGCGAGTTCGTGCTGCTTCAAGGGGCGATAATCGGCGGCGGAAAGAAATTGGTATATGCGGTGCTCCAAAGATGGTATAAAGTCCGTCATCGTCGTAGGGATAGTACGAGGTCAAAGGGCGAAACGCCAGATTCGACTTGAAGTGGCGGAGGGAAAGGGATAGGGCGACAACCTCTCATGAATATCGTTTACATCGCAAGTGAGATCGTGCCGTTTGCATCAACGGGCGGCCTGGCGGATATAGGGTCCGCATTGCCGAGAGCGTTGACAAGGCAGGGGGTACAAGTCTGGCGTGTGATGCCGCTCTATCGACAGGTGGCGGAAGGCCCATTTGATTTAAAGGACACCGGATTGCGATTGGATATTCCCGTCGGATTCAAAATGCATCGGGCCGAGGTGTGGATGACTGAAGAACCGGCGCCGCCCACATTCTTCATCCGGCGCGATGAGTTCTTCGACAGGACACAACTTTACAGTCTTCCGGATCGCGATTATGACGACAACTTTGAGCGCTTCGTATTTTTTCAGAAAGCAGCCGTGGCCCTGATAGATGCGCTGTCGCTGCATCCGGATATCGTGCATCTCAGTGACTGGCAAACAGGTCTTGTTCCTTTGTTTCTCAAGCATGGGCTGCAGGGCATAGGCCGGCAATGCACTGAGAAAACGATATTCACGATTCACAATCTTGCTTACCAGGGGATATTCCCGGGTTCATTGTACGCGCTGACAAATTTGCCGTTCTTCTGCTTCAATGTCGGCACCGCTGAATTTTACGGAAACGTCAACTGCATGAAGGCCGGCATCACGACGTCCGATGCGGTGACAACCGTAAGCAAAACCTATGCCCAGGAAATTCAGACAGAAGAAGCGGGGCTTGGTCTTCATGGTGTATTGTCCCGGCTTGGCGATCGCCTGGTTGGAATATTGCACGGCGCCGACTATGACGTTTGGGATCCGTCGAATGATGAACACATTTCGGCGAGCTACAATGCGGCAGACCTGGGTGGGAAGCGAAAATGCAAAGAGGACCTGATCAAGCTCATGGGGCTTACGATCCCAGTGGAAACGCCGCTGATCGGCCTGGTGTCGAGGCTTGTTGACCATAAAGGTATGGATATCCTGGCGGAAGCCATGGCGGGCCTCATGAGCCGGGATGTCGCATTTGTTCTCCTGGGCATGGGACAAGAGAAATATCACGAGTTATGCGAGCAATGGGCCGTTAAGTGGCCGGGGCGTTTCGCCGTGCGACTGGGCTACGACAATCCTCTTGCGCACAGAATTGAAGCAGGGGCCGATTTATACCTTATGCCGTCGCGTTTCGAGCCTTGCGGTCTGAATCAGTTGTATAGCCTCAGGTATGGCACCATTCCTGTTGTACATGCCACCGGGGGGCTGGAAGACACCATAGAGGACATTGCCCCAGGGGCCGAGCAGGGCACCGGCTTCAAGTTCAAATCTTACACAGCCGATGGCCTGCTTAGCGCCGT
>CAZTYH010000041.1:25445-27311 GCA_964617565.1 uncultured Verrucomicrobiota bacterium | reverse complement strand
AAAGGGATTTTAAGTCCCTTGCGTCTGCCATTTCGCCACCCAGGCGTCCACGCGCGCCGATCCGGGTCAGGTCACGCGGGTGAGCATAAACACGGCGACTTCGGAACACCAAGCGCATAAACTCGAAGAACAGCAAAGGCATTGTTTACGCGCGAGAAGGACGGATTGTTCTATGCGCCCGTTCACGCTGGCCGCAAATTCGCGGAACTGTGCGAGTGTAATCGCGCGAGCTCTCGGCTCGCCGGATGTCAGCGTGAATCCCATGCCATGTCCGCGAAGCGCCCTCCACCGCGCGCGCCAATGGCCGGCGTTGTCGAAAGAAATGATGGCGTGCTTCCCGACGCGCAGCATTTCGCGCACAACCGGGGCCGGCTTGTTAAGGTACGCAAGGGTCTGGCTGAGAACGACGTAGTCAAAAGCATCATCGAGGTAATCCGCGAGTCCTTCTTCAATATTACCGTGACGGACAGAAACGCCCCGGCCGATGGCTGCACGGACCTTGGACTCGCTGATCTCGACTCCGCGCGCCTCCACCTGTTTTTCCTGCACGAGCCGCTGAAGCAAGGCCCCGTCGCCGCAGCCGAGGTCAAGCACCCGGGACTGCGGCGGAACAAGATTCACGATGGTATCCAGGTCCAGTCGTTGTTCGTTGGCCATAGTCATCCTTCTCGTGCATCACGTGTTCAACGGATGAGGTTGCCCGATGGGCGTGAAAAGTCAACGGGATTTGCGGTGCGCCGTTGAATGAGTTTTTGCTTCGTCCCGCTCGACCCGGGCGAGAAAATCGCGGGATAATCCGGCGAGGCGCTCCGCTTCAAGCAGGAAAGCATCGTGGCCGTAATGGCTCTGGATCTCAACGTACGTCGCGTCAATGCCGTTTTGAAGAAGAGCCCGCACGATCTCCTCTGATTCTGCCGGCGGATAGAGCCAGTCCGACGAATAGCTCACGACCAGGAACTTGGACTTCACCTTGTGGAAGGCCTCGGCGAAAGAGGCCGTGCCCTGCGATAGGTCGAAATAGTCTATCGCCTTCGTGATATACAGATATGAATTTGCGTCAAAACGCTGGGTGAAGGAACTGCCTCGATACTTGAGATAGTTCTCCACCGCGAACTCGGTGGCGAATTCGTAGCCGTATTTTTCCTTTTCCTGGAGGCGGCGTCCGAATTTTTCCCTCATGGATGCATCGCTCAGGTAGGTGATGTGGCCGATCATGCGCGCCACGGCCAAACCTGCGTTCGGCGGAGAGCCGTCGTAATAATCGCCATGATTCCAGCACGGATCGGCGTAGATCGCCTGTCGCGCAACTTCGTCGAAAGCGATGGCCTGCGGCGAAACGCGCGCGGTCGAAGCGAGGATCATGGCGCTTTGGACGCGGTCGGGATGCGACACGGCCCACTGGAGAGACTGCATTCCGCCCATGCTTCCGCCCGTAACGCTCAGCAATTTCCTGATGCCGAGGTGATCGAGCAGCATGCGCTGCGCTTCAACCATGTCGGCGATGGTGATCAGTGGAAACGTAAGCGCGTAGGGCTTGCCGGTTTTGGGATTAACGGATCCCGGACCGGTGCTGCCGCGGCAACCGCCGATCACATTGGAGCAGATGATGAAGTACTTATCGGTGTCGAAGGCTTTCCCGGGGCCGATGGCTTCATCCCACCAGCCGGGCTTGCGGTCGCTTTCGGCATGCTTGCCGGCTGCATGGGCATCGCCAGAGAGTGCGTGGCAGATCAAAATCGCATTGCTTCTGTTCTCGTTCAGGCTGCCGTAGGTTTCGTAGGCGAGCGTGATGGGGCCGAGCGCAGCTCCGCTCTGAAGCTTAAGCTCCTGCTCGAACGTCACGTACTGTGTTTTTACAATCATGCC